>JARRQT010000401.1:0-2101 GCA_037381445.1 Calditrichia bacterium | reverse complement strand
GTCATTGGCAGGGGGTTCACCATTGCCTAGCCCGTCATTCCCGGCACAGTCTGTCATTCGCGGCACATGGTGCCCACTTACGTGGCGGAGGCGGGAATCCAGTCTTTTGCCAATTCAATGAATGTTTTAAGAAAATCGGAAGGCTTGCAATTGAATAGGGTAAATCAGAACCTGCCATCCCTGGTGCATGGATTCTCCTGGACGGACCACTCCGTGGCGGCATAATCCCCCGCAACAAGTGCGGGGCAGGCTCTGGCATGACGGTGCGGCAATGCATTCGGAAAATCTGAAAACCAGCGGTAATAAAACTCATGAATAAATCTTTTAACCCATCACCAGACGGAGGACCAGAAAAATGAATGAAAAGCGGTTTTCGCGGTTCATAATTGCCCTTTGTTTCATGGCTGTATCCGGCACTTCACTATTTGCCCAGACCGATTCGCTGCTGAGGAAGGGCTCCTGGGCTCTGCAATTCCAGGTGCACAATTTTATCAGTTTCAGTGATTTCCAGGGAATGAATCTGTCGGCCAAATGGCAGCTCAAACAGAATTCGGCCTTGCGCTTCGGGGTAACGCTGTCCGGGGATAACCGGGACAGGGACCTTGTGAATACCTCGCCGACAACAGAAACAAGAACGGAATATGATAATAGCTCGCTGGGTATCGGTTTGAACGCCCAGTATATATGGTATATTCCTTCGCTGAAAAAGATCAGGTTTTTCTACGGCGCGGGTCCGCTGATCAGTTACCAGTCGCAAAGCGAAAAGCGGATCTCCAGATTATTTATGCAGGACAGCCTGCTGGATGCGGATAAGCGGGACATGGACACGGACAGCTGGCAGGCGGGGATAAGCTGCGTGCTGGGAGCGGAGTGGTTTGTACACCGTTCCATCAGCCTGCTGGCCGAATACGGCACCAGGGCTTATTATGTATGCAAAGAACAAGACCTGCCAGGAATCGCGGAAAGAGCCGACTGACGACCTGATTTCCAAAGGCACCACCAAAGAGCACGGCATTTTCTTCAATGGGATGGAGGTGAAATTCGGGGTTTCCGTTTATTTCTAGTGAGAGTGATGGGGAAAAATATTCCATCGGGCATCGTCATTATTTTCCCCCCATGACGCATGCTGAATCTATTGTTCGCGGCGCAGTTGAACCGGAGAAACTGCATTTGCGGCTGATGAATATGTTTTACCTTTAAAGAAGGAGATTAATCGTATGAAGTATGCTTTTTACATACTCTCACTTTTCCTGGTATTACTTTTAAACTGTGATAAAAATACGGGCCCCTTACACCCCATAATTGAAGAAAAAGTAATATTCTCCAATACTATAGAGGACTATCGGTTTTTAAATAATCAATTCTTCTTTGCAGACTCTTTTTATATTGCTACATATGAAAGTTCCTTCGATCCTCAGACAATGGAATGGATACCGCCGGATGGCGGACTTCATCGCATAAATAAATTGGAAGTATGGATTAGTAGCCATCCAACTGATGCCTATAGCGTCTTGGGAATCGCGGCTGTCAATCCGGATACTATAAACAGAGACAGCATTCAGTACTATAATGAAATTAAGGGAGAAATAATCCGAACCTATTTTAAGCAATTAGTCTATCCAAAGGATTACCTCTTTGACAGCGAAAAGGGAGTTATTAGAATTAACAAGTCTCTGGAAACGACTCACATAATAGGGGTTTCCTACCAGACCGAAGGCGGATTAAAAAGAGGTATATTTGGTGAAGAAATTTCTAAAGAACAATCTCATGCTGTCTTTAAACTTGTTAAACCTGCGGACCTGCGGCCCAATTACCCGTCATGGGAACTGGAAATGCGCAATGTTTATGATATCGGCATTCGAAACATACCTGAAAAAAATCTCAGGATAGTGGTCACATATACTGATAATGCAGCAGATCTCAGAATTCAGCCTTCGAATCGAAAATCCTTTAATTATCTTCTGGGACTGGACCGGCTCAATAAGGATGGTGAGTTTATCGAAGGCGGCGACGGTTATATTGACACCCGGAATGAAAATATATTTGATTTGAAAAACGGTCTGCTGATATTTCCTTCGCCCACGCCTTTTTCACCGCCTCA
>JARRQT010000400.1:0-2602 GCA_037381445.1 Calditrichia bacterium | reverse complement strand
GACAATCGTATTCTCATCAATTATAGGAATAATTTGGTGGGGAGTAAATAAATACTTATAAATCCCCAAAAAATAAATCCGACCTTTTCACGAATCATCTTCCTGGAAATATGGGTTGGAAATTACCGCTTGGACCAGGAAGAAATTGGGCTGAGATCAGCATGAATCATATAAAGATATCTGTAATCCGGGTCAGACAATGGTCATGCGGGATTTTTTTCGCGGGACTTTCCGGCCGCTTCCGCCTGCGTACCCGCATTGGTGAATATGATAAATTCCACAATCAACAGGAATAGCGGGAAGATGATGCTCAGAACAATCTGCGCATCCAGTCCGATCACCCTCTCCCCTTTTATCACGCTCAGGGAGTCGAAAATGAGAAAAATGATAAAAGCCAAAGAAAGGCTCTGAATAATTCCAAAAATCCAGAAAATGCTTTTTCTCATGATAAATGCTCCTGTCTGATAATTTTATGACATGAAATTCATAAGCTGAATTCACATAAATCGCACTTTAATAATAATATTTTAAGGGCAAATTTCCAATTTTGTTGAAGCGCAAGGCCCTTTTTATTTAAGAAATATTGATCTGACTTCCCGGCAATCTCAGGGTATAGGTGAATACAAATTATGATTATGCAGAAATATTGATCTGACTTCCCGGCAATCTCAGGGTATAGGTGAATACAAATTATGATTATGCAGGATGTTTTGCCAGCCGGGCCCGAACTACATATTGGAAGGCGAAAAAACCCTTGAGTCCGGGAAGCGCCAGAAGCCGGGCGTAGCGGTTGAACCGATAGGGCTTTTCCAGAATGCGATAGTTGGCTTTCATGGTTTCGATGGACAGGCCGGCGCTTTGGAACAGCGCCATAATGTTTTTTCTGGTGAAAAAACGAAGATGGGTGCGGTCATGAATCCCCCGCTCCCGGTAGGGCCAGTATCCTTTAACTATCAAATTGCAGAGGGTATCGATGTGGCGGACATTGGGAATGGAAGCGATGACAACGCCGTCGGGCTGCAGGCGGGCAGCGGCTGCCCTCAGCACCGCCCAGGGATCGATGAGATGCTCCAGCAGGTCGGCGAAGATAATGGCGTCGAACCGGTAATCGTCCAGCTCCCCCCTTTGGATGACCTCTCCGGCATCTCCCGCAAAGACTTTGTCCAGGCGTCCGGCGGCCTCGGAAGCCATTTCCGGCGACAGCTCAATACCGATGACCTGCGCCCCCGTTTTCGCCTTGATGGCTTCTCCCACCACCCCGTTGCTGCATCCCACATCCAATACATATTTCACACCCGGAGGGACCAGTCTCTCGATATCCGGCCTTTGTCCCACGTATGACGGATTAAAATCTTTGTTACTCACCATTTTCATCTCCAAATCTGACCGCCGGAAAAACAACTCAGATAAAGATACGTATGAGATATTGATGTGCCCGGGGTTATTCCTCACTGCCGGATTTTGGTGAGCTGTGCCAGGTAATTGCCGTTTTCTTCCTGATGGACCACTTCGCAGTGCCAGCCGGCCTGCAGTGCATGCTTCCCCAAAGTTTTGGTATCCACATGTAGCCAGCCGCACCAGGGTCCCGTTTTGCCGTTAAATTCGAACTGCATGCGGATCTCTCCCCGGTACCGCGCTGCCCTTTTGTTGAACTCCTGATAGGCAAGATCAGCCGGATCATCCGTGATCCGCACATCGAGGGAATCCAGCAGTATGCGTCCCTGACCCGACAGCAGGCCATGGGCATGGTACAGGAAGCGGTCCAGCCCGGCAATGGTTTCCACTATGCCGATCCCGTGGCCCAGCATCAAAATGGTGTCGAATCCCCTCCCCCGGAATTCAAATATATCCGCGCAGTGCACATCCTCCAGACCCCGCCGCCGCATGATTCGGACTGCCCGGGGATCGATATCAATAGAGGTAACCGCCAGCCCCCTTTGACGCAGCAGCAGGCTATGCGGCCCGGTCCCTGCCCCGATATCCAAGACATGCCCGCTGCAGCGGACAAGAGCCGCCTGATCCACCGGGGAAGAAGGTTCACGAAAAAAATAGCTGACCGGCAGTGGCGCTTCCCGGCCGTCCTCGCGGCGGATAATCAATTCGGCGCCGCTGTCACCTTCCTCATACGCCTGCAGGGCCATTCCATAGGGCGCCATAGCTTCGGGATTCATAGAAGCTTTTCCTCCGATAGAAAATTTCACAGCCTGCCGAGTTTTAAAATTCTGTAATACCCGGAATTTCATTCCAAAAAGAAATGTTCATTTAATGGCAAGCTTAATCGCCAGCAGGGCTTTGGCGTCTTCAACATCCTGCTGATCTCGGAAAACGACCGTGATGCCGCGGATTTTGTTGTATCTTTTTCCGCCCATGAACTGTTCCTTCAGCGCACCGGAAATCGCGCTGTCGGCGATGGCTTCCTCCGCCCGGTCGGTGAAATAGAAGGTCATCCGGAAGGCATTTTTGATCACCGAAAGCCAGAAAATGGTTTTGGACTTTTTGGCGACTTTCAGCAGCCAGCTCTTTCCATCCCTGTAATATCTCCAGTTTGCGGAGAAATCCGGATATTCTGTGTGGATATGATCAAATATGGTATCCCATAAAA
>JARRQT010000399.1:0-2382 GCA_037381445.1 Calditrichia bacterium | reverse complement strand
TTCTCACTGGCCGGCGCGCCTTCCACCGGATCTTTCTGCACAAATCCGTCGCCGGACATGGCCTTTTTCCATACCACATCCTTGGTCTGTCCGTCAATGGCAGGGGCATGGGGATTGATATGGTGCACAACATATATTTTTCTTTGGATTTCTCTGCCTCGAGCAAAAGCAGTGAAGCATAAGCATAACAGGAGGAGGAAGATCAGTTGTTTCATAAAAGTTGCCTTACGAGGTTCAGAATTCAGTTGTTCTTTTAGTATCCAATTGCCGTTGAAATTACGAGCAGTCCGAGGAAGGGTTTCATAAAAAAATTATGAAACATTGATAATTTGAAAATGGAAGGAACAGGCAAAATTTATGAACCAGGAAATATCCGATTCCTGAAGCCGGATATTGATTTTAAATTGTCTGGAAATACGGGTAAAAATATTGAAGATTTTATAAACTCAGGAGGCGGGATGAAACAGCAAAATCAGTCCAAGTTACTTTTTATCTAAAAAGCAGAGCCCTGCGCCAAAATGATAAATTGAGGTATTCAGGAACCATACCGTGAATAGTCCGCTGTTTCTTTATTGAATGATGGAGATCACTCTTTTATAATTCCTCGGCGAACAGGGGCTGCTCACGAGACTGCTTAAATTTTTCGAGATCTTCCCGAATTCCAGTGACAATAAAAGCCACCAAAGTTGCATCATCAATGAAACCGATACCGGGAAGCAGGTCCGGGACAATATCCAGCGGATTCAGGAAGTAGAGGATTGCCACCATGGAAAAAACGATGGTCTTCCAGGGGACGGCGGTGTATTCCTTGTTGAAATAGGCCCGCACCATCTCAACAAGCGCTTTCAGGTCGTCAAAGAATCCCTGAATTTTTCGTTTCTGTTCATCCGCTTTTTCAAGCGCTTCTTCCAGGGTCTGGCGCAGTTTTTCTTCTTCCTTCGCCAGCCGTTCCGCCGCTTCTTCAATGTGGGTAAAACTGTAGGATTGCTCCATTTTTTCTGCCATTCTTAATTTTGAATTCAATTTTTTAAACTTACCTGCCGGAAAATGTTCCGATTGTGAATAGCGAACCGAATTCCTTCTTCCAGGACGGGACGTCTGCTTCCTGCGGGTAGCGGATCTGAAATTGACGAATGTCAGAAAATCCGGCCCCGCTGAACAGGTCTTTCCACTGCTGCATCGAACGCCGGTCCATGGGAACATCCAGTTCCCTGCTCCAGCTGGCACTCCCGGGATTCTCGGCATAATTGTCCGCACCCACCATCAGGATCCCTCCGGGCAGAATGATTTCCTTTATTTTACTTTTCCATGGGCTTCACATAATAAAAGGCCTCCATGGAAACGATGGTATCGAAACGAAAGTCCGTATTCCAGCTCAGGATATCAGTGCAAATGAACTGAATATTATCAAGCGCGGTCACTTCGCGTGCCTTTTTAACCATCTCCCAAGATGCATCGATTCCGACGCCGAGAGAGTATTTCTGCCGGGAAGCGACCTCACGCACCAGCCAGCCGTTCCCGCAGCCGATGTCGAGAAACGCATGCTCCGCTTTGAATGCTACTTTATTGAGTGCCTCCAGCATCGCAAACTGATGCCCCATCTCCATTCCTTTGTCCCGTCCGCTCCTGGCCCATTGATTAAATACCTCGGCAGCGTTTTGTAAATGCGGGTTCTCAGATTTCTTTTTCAAAGTAATTCTCTCCGTCCAGTTTTACCGGAATGAAATTCATTTTTTGCAAATACTTTTCGTGCATCTTCACATGCGCCCTGGTAATAAAGCGTTCAAACCCTTTGTTTCCAAAAAGTTTTTTCCCCTTCAGAAAAATATAGTGGGCGCTTCGCATGTCGCGGTAGTCGGGCGTTACATAATCCACCATGATCTCCAGCGTCCGCCTGTCTTTTGGTTCCGCAATGAAAAGGGCCGCCGGGATCATATCCCGGAACACAAAAAGAATGATAGGCTTTTGAAGTTTTTCCAGTGAAAATTCCGGGAAATAGTGCGACAGCTCCCGGGAATAAAACGCCACAAAGCGCCGCAGAAAAGGCGTATCAACGTTGGGTACAGTCATTATCTCAAAATATTCCTTATGACCTTTTATCTGAAGCAAATAAAAAAGATGCGCTCCGGCAACAAAACCGTTCAGAAGGGCCACCGGCACCGAATGAATCAGCACACCGTAAAAACTAAACAGGATGGAACCCGCCAAACCCAGCAGGCGCAGCCGGACAATCGAATTCATCGCCATGGAAATGGCGATGAGAACTGAGGCCGCATAACCGACAATTTCAAACCACTGCATAATTCTCCCAATATATATCTGTTACAAATCTCCATAAAAAAATGGCATCCTATTTTACGATTTAAATTAGCTGAAGCAACC
>JARRQT010000398.1:0-2151 GCA_037381445.1 Calditrichia bacterium | reverse complement strand
CTGTATTTTCGCCACTTATAAATGAACGGAACCATTCTTTGGCACTATGAGGTGAAGGATTTGAATAACGCCCGAATTCACCTTCAAGTAGGTCAGTCATCCATTCTACATCTTCAATCCGTTTGCCTAAACCATAATTTTTATCATTTACGAGTGCTTCAAAAATAGATGTTTTTCCACTGTTGTTTTTTCCACAAAGTATATTAATTTTTCCCAGATTATTAAGGAATACTTCTTTTATTGCTTTGTGGTTTGAACATTTTAAATATTTAATCATTATGGTTACCTTTGACACTATTTATAACATATGTAGTTTCCCGCGAGATTTATCTATGCTATTATCCTAAATACAAAAAAATTACTCTAAATACAGAAAAACACAAATCATGTTTTCATGTTGAAAGAAACTGCTGTCCCCAAAAATCCAATAAGAAAATTTGGCAGATTGTTTTCCTTTGATGCTACAGATTTTATATAATATCAGATGCAGTCAATCAATGAGCTTTACGATCAAAGCAAAACGAGCAGTCCGCCATTTATTAATCCGTCTATATTAAATAATGCTATTGCCGGTTGTATAAATGCAAATTTCAGATGATACACTTTAAATTATCTACTAATATAAAAAATTGCAAGAAAAAAAGCGGCAAAATTAAATGCGCTGGGGTAGGGGTCGCTCAAAAACAAAAAAGGCAGCGCGGGGTGCGTCTGCCTGTCAGGGGAACTTTCAGTGCGCGGAGAGGGACTCGAACCCTCACACCTTCACAGGCACCAGATCCTAAGTCTGGCGCGTCTGCCAATTCCGCCACCCGCGCAAAAGCGGGAAAAATATAGGAGAATTTAACCCCCATCGCAATGTTTTTTTATCTGCCGCCGCCGCTATTCGTCCAGCGCCAGCAGCAGCTCTTCGATCTCCGTGTTGCGGGCGTTGGCAAAGCCACGGGAGCGGCCAATGACGCTGAAACCGCATTTCTCCAGCACCCGCCGCGAGGCCCCATTGTCCGCCGCTACCCTGGCATAAATGGGGCGCGCGGTGTTGCCGGTTGCCAAAAACGCCCGCAGCGCCTGCGTGGCAATGCCCCTTCCCCAAAACGCCTTCCCGATCCAGTAACTCACTTCCGGTTTGCCGGCCTGCTCTTCATAGCTCAGCACGCTGCCGGCCACCTGCCCGTCGCAGACAATAGTGCGGATGATCACGCTGGGATCAGCCATAATCTTGTTCCAATGGTCGGCAAAAGCCTCTCGATCTTTAATGGTCGGCAAAAGCCTCTCGATCTTTGGGGTCTTTCGCTGTAAAGGCAGCCATATAACTGGCGTCCGGATCCGACTGGTGCTCAAAGAATACGGGGAGGTCCGCCTGGCTGACATCCCGCAGATAAAAGGTGTTGTTCACAGCTTCCTCCTTTTGCTGATGTGTGTTTTCCGCTGCGCCATTGCGGGAGGCCGCTTCCGATGCAGCTGTTCTGTTCAGCGGGAGAGATACTGGAAGAGCATTTCGTAGATCACGATGCCGTAGGCAATGGTTACGTTGAGGGACTGCTTGCTGCCGAACATGGGGATTTCCACCGCCTCGTCCGCCAGTTCGATGATCTCGTCCTGCACCCCGAACACCTCGTTGCCCGCTACCAGGCAGCAGGGGAAATCGTAGCGCACCCGGTTGTGCGGCCGGCTGTCCGAGGTATGCTCCAGCACCACGATGCGCACCCCCTGTTCCTTCAGGGAGCGGACCAGCTCCGCGCCGGATTCGCGGTATTCCCAGGGGACGGTTTCCACCGCGCCCAGGGCGGTCTTGTCAATCTCGCGGCGCGGCGGGCAGCCGGTAATCCCGCACAGGAACAGCTTCTCCAGCCGCACGGCGTCCGAGGTGCGGAAGACGGAGCCCACGTTGTAGAGGCTGCGGACATTGTCCAGCAGGGCGTAAATGGGGAAGCGCTCCACCTCCTGCATCTGGCCGGGCGAGAAGCGCCGGGCGGTGATCTCCTCGAAAGTGAGCTTCCTCATCTGCGCTCCAGCCTCACCACGGATTCGATGTGATAGGTATGGGGAAACATGTCCACCGGCTGCACTTCCTTCAGGTCGTAGAACTGGGCCATGGGCTGCAGGTCGCGGGCCAGGGTGGCCGGGTTGCAGGAGACGTAGACAATTTTGCGG
>JARRQT010000397.1:0-3038 GCA_037381445.1 Calditrichia bacterium | reverse complement strand
GCGCGGGCCTCGCTCACCGAGAGATCGGAAATAATCATCGAAGGGATCCAGTTCGAAGAGGATCTTACTTCCGGCGGCGCCGCCGATCTGCCGGATGCGCTGGCCGGAAAGACCCGGCGACTGGACTATAAAACGCTTCGCTATGCAGGACACTATGCCTGGATTGACAGTGTGCTGCGGGAAATTCCCCACGGCGAGGACCTGGTGAAAAGGTTGCAGGAAAAAATGGAGGAGCATATTCCCCTGGTTGAGGAAGACCTGGTGGTCATCTACACTTCGGTTTTGGGCAGGGACCGGTCCAACAAACTGAGATTGAGCGAGAAATCATATTTGATCAAGCCCGTTCAGATTGGAAAGAAACGGCTGCGCGCTATCCAGGCGACCACCGCGGCCGGCCTGGCAGAATCCGCCCGGCTTCTGCTGATGGGCCACTACAAGGGCTGCATTCTGCAAAGCCAGATCGACCCCACGGCATTTCTCGGAGGGCCGTTCGTCTCCCATATCTATAAATGATGTGAATGGTACGATTGGTTTGAATCGTATGATTGTGTGATCGTTTTCATTTTTTATAATTTTGGTTGTTCGAAAAAATAAAACCGGAGATCCGACATCCTCTAAAAGACGGGTCTCCGGTTTTTTATCTGCGTCATTTTTGTCGCCGGATATGGCCGGATTCCGGGCTCAGGGGCCATAAATTTTTGATGGTTTTCGCAAAAAGGAATTGAAAAATATAATTTAAATTTGTATTTGAAGTGGAAGAAGATAATTTAGTCAATAACCGCCCGCAAAAAAGCGCGCTGTTCCGGCGGCGGCGAAATGTTTACAGACGGGCTTCAGAATGGCAAAACACAAAGTGCAGATCATTGACCCCTTTCAATACCGGATCAATATTTCCAATTATCCGGCATTTGCGGAAGCTGTTGCCAGGAGACCGGATCTGTTCGGCAACGCCCGGAAACTTCTGGCGGAAAATCTTCCCAAAGAGGCAAATCCTGATTTAATTTCTCAACTCCGGGACTACCAGCTGCTGATGAAAGAATGGACGGGTTCCGGCCGGGAGACACCGGATTTGCGGGAACATGCGGGCCGCCTGCTCAGCGATCTTGAAATTTATCATCAGTTTTTTAAGGAACTGGGCGCCGCTCTGAAGTTCAATGTCCTTTCCGGGCGTGAATCGGTTCGGCAGATCCGGGAAACCCTGATCATTCTTCTGCAGGAATATTTATCCTTGATAAAGCCGAAGGTTGTTTATCGATTAGTGAATCTGATGTCCGATGAAACCGGTCTGCATTGCCCGGAAGAAAATATCCGGTTTCAAAGCCGGAAGCTGTCGGAATTTATCCGCAAATGTTCCGGAAAATGATTCTTCATCTGACCAGACAAAATCGGCCAAGAAGTTTTCCGAAATCACGGCGGTTCTCTATGTTGTCACCATCGGGCCCGGGATTGATAATCAGGTAAAGGCGCTCTCGGAAGCAGGGGAAGTTTTTGAGGCCTATATTTTAAACGGGATCGGCGGGGCGGCAGCCGAGATGACTGCGCTGGATTTCAATCTTTATGTGAATGAAGAGCTGATGGCTTCCCGGGGCCGCGGCAGGTACCGCCGTTTTTCGCCCGGCTACGGTGATTGGCGGCTGGAAGAACAGCAGAAAATTTTCGCTTTGTTGAAACCGGAGGATAAAATCGGCGTGCGTCTGAATGAAAGCAACCTGATGATTCCCGAAAAATCTACTTCCGGGATTATGCTGCCCGCCGTTTTCGCGGAGTAAAAATGCCTATTGAATCAGGAAGATATTTTTTATCTTTAAACAATCATTGGTTCATTACTTATAAGGACGCAGAGATATGAAATCACTTCTGAACGAACTTCTCAAAAACACGCCCGTCATTACCGATGGCGCCTGGGGAACGCAGATGCAGGAAAAAGGACTGGGGGCGGGCGAATGCGCGGATGGGTGGAATCTGGCCCATCCGGAGCGGGTGGAAGAAGTGGCCCTTTCCTATGTGGAGGCGGGCAGCCGGATAATCCTGACCAACACCTTCCGCAGCAACCGGATCGCCTTGGAGCAGTACGGACTGGCCGATAAGACCGGGGCGATTAACCGGGCCGGCGTGGAAATTTCGAAGAGAGCCGCCGGAAACCAGGCGCTTGTTTTTGCTTCCATGGGCCCCAGCGGAAAAATGCTGTTCATGGAGGAGGTGTCCGCAGAAAAGCTTCTTACAGTGTTTGAAGAACAGGCCCGGGCGCTGGCCGAAGCAGGAGCGGACGGCATCGTGATCGAGACCATGACCGATGAGGAAGAAGCCAAACTGGCCCTGTCCGCCGCCCTGAAAACCGGGCTGCCGGTGGTCGCCAGTATGGTTTTTGACTCCGGCAGGGACAAAGACCGCACCATGATGGGATTAACGCCGGAACAGGTGGCGGAAGAGCTCATCGCGGCGGGCGCCGATGTGATATTTGTGTCATTGTGCGAAAGGCTGAAATCCGCTACCGATTTGCCTGTGTGGATCAAATCTAATGCCGGCCTGCCGGAAGTGGCTGACGGCAAGATCTTTTATCGCATGCAGCCGGACCGGTTCGCCCACTATGCCGGGCTTATTAAAGAGAAAGGCGCTTCGTTTATCGGCGGATGCTGCGGAACAACCCCCGAATTTGTGCGCGCCCTTACGGCGTCATTAAACCGGTAAAAAAGAATTTCGCTATGTCGGCCTTAGGCTGCGCAAATTACCTGCTATCCTAATGAACTGCCTGAAATAGGTGCCCGGGTTCATCGCGGGTGAAGAGATGATACACCGCGTAATAGTTCCAATTGAAGTGGGTCTAACGAACTCTGCTGCAGTTTCCATTCAGCATATCACCTGTGCGCGCACTCTCAAATCAGGACAATATTATCTAAAGTTCACTATTATTCTGTGAAGATTTCTCTCCTCCGAAAACAGAAAGCCTGCAATGACGGGACGGAATTTATTCCCCAAATGGGATTTGTCAATTTAAATATTGTAAACAAATGGATAATTATCCATATTTGGGGAGAAAT
>JARRQT010000396.1:0-2614 GCA_037381445.1 Calditrichia bacterium | reverse complement strand
CGTCGTCACGCACGATGTAGCGGTTCTTCGACTGATCGTTGGCAAATTCCCGTTCCGATTCGATGCCCAGGTCCTCAAACATTTCACCCAGGATCGGGGTCGTATCCAGCGCATTATTCGGGCCATGCTCCACCAGGAATCCCTCAACCCGCTCACTTTTGATGGAACCGCCCGGCTCATCTTTTTTCTCAACAAGGATGGGCTTTAATCCCTGCTTCTTCAAAAAATGCGCGGTAGCAAGCCCGGAAATTCCGGCACCGATGATAACGATATTTGTTTTCATATCTTTCTGCATACTTTCACCATTTTTTCTTTATTTGAACTACTCCCAACTCAAACCGTCCGTGAATAAATCGGCTGATTCCTGGCTTGATCGGCTTTCAGATAGCTGTCGAAAGCGCTTTCAGATAGCTGTCGAAAGCCATGGCAATATTGCGCACAATTAGCCGCCCGGAATCACTCACCTGGATTTTTTCAGTTGTAACTTTCAAAAGATTATCTTCTACAAATTCATCCAGCTGTTCTATGGCCTCCGAAAAGTATTCATCAAACCGGATTCCGTATTTCTCCTCGAATTCCGTTTTGATAATGCGGTTATTGCACATCAGTTCGGTGATGACTTCCCTCCGCAGGCGATCGTCCTCTGTGAGCCGGTAACCTAGCGCAATCGATAGTTCCCCCAGGTCCAGGGTCTCGCGGTACTGGTCCAGTTTTTTTATATTCTGGGCATAGGCGCCGTGCAGCTGGCTGATGGAAGTTATCCCCATGGCGAACACTTCCGCCCCCGCCCGCGTAGTATACCCCTGAAAATTCCGGTAGAGCGTATGATTTTTCAGTGCGATTGAAAGCTCATCCCCAGGTTTGGCGAAGTGGTCCATTCCAATAAAAGTATAACCTGCTTCCGTCAGATTTTCGATTACTTCCTTTAAAATGATCAGCTTTTGAGGCGCTTCCGGCAGGGTCTCCGGTTTGATCAGGACCTGGTGTTTCTTGAGCCAGGGAACATGGGCAAAATTAAACACCGCAATCCGGTCAGGATAAATGTCAATTATTTTATTCAGCGTCTCTTTACCCTGCGCAGGGTTGGCAAATGCGCAGGTGTCTGCCGGCGGGGATCAATTTCAATACTGATCTCCGCTTCGTCGGCAAATTCGAAGTGATCACGAATGAACAATGCGATATCTTCCATCTGTTCCGGGCTCATATAAGTGGGCGTTCCGCCGCCCCAGTGCATCTGCACGACCTTCCGCCCCGAGTCTATCTTCCCGCTCAGCAGACGGATTTCCTTCTTAAGATCATTCAGATATTCGCCGATTTTTGCCTTGTCCCTTGTGATTACCGTATTGCAGGCGCAATAATAACACAACGTGGGGCAAAACGGAAAATGGAAATACAGGGAGAGGTCTGCCGGATTTTCCGCATCATTGGTTCGGCGGATTTCGTCCTCAAATGCGGCGGCACCGAATTCCGGCGAAAAGTGGGGTACAGTCGGGTAACTGGTGTAACGGGGACCAGGCCGGTCATATTTTTTGATCAGATCCACATCAACTTCAAATTTATTCCTATTGTTCATCCTATAACTCTTTTCCTGCTATAAAAAATTTGCACTACCTTATTTATCATTAAATCCATGATATCAAATAGCATAAGCTGCTGAATGTGTCGATTCGGCGGCTGCCTGTTTTCACTATATTTCCCGATGAAATGCTCTGCTCTCTTCCTTTACAGATTTGATAAATGCCCGGGCATTATCCACCGGGGTTTTTGGCAGGATGCCGTGCCCCAGATTAAAAATATGCCCGCTCCCATTACCGAATTTCTGCAGGATTTTCTTCACCTCCGACCGGATGACCCCGGGTGAGGAAAACAACGCTGTGGGGTCCAGATTCCCCTGCAGGGCGAAACGATGGCCCACCGCGCTGCGGACAGCTCCGATATCCATGGTCCAGTCGATGCCCAGAACATCCGCGTCGCACTCCGCCAGCGCATCCAGCCATGGCCCCGCTCCTTTCGCAAAATAGATGACGGGAATACCCGGAGTGCGCACCTCTTCAATAATTCTTTTAACATGCGGCAATGCAAATTCCCGGAAACCCTCAGGATCCAAAATTCCGGCCCAGGTGTCAAACAGCTGAAGGGCCTGCGCGCCTGCAGAAGTCTGCGCTTTTAGATAGGCGATAACCGCATCGGTAATTTTCTTCAAAAGCAATTGCAGGTTCTCCGGATTGGCGAACCGCCATTTTTTAATCTCAAGGAAATTTTTGCTCCCCTGACCTTCCACCATATATGTCGCCAGCGTCCAAGGCGCGCCGGAAAAGCCGATCAGCGGAACCCTGCCATTCAGCTCCTTTCGCAGCAACCGGATTGCATCCATGACGAATTTCAAATCACTTTCCGGCTCCACCGGCCGCAGTCCGGATACCTGTTCATTTTTCCGAATAGGATCAGGAAAAACCGGCCCTTTCCCCTCGGTAAACTGCAGCTCCATGCCCATGGCTTCCGGAATAACCAGGATATCGCTGAATAAAATCGCAGCGTCAACTCCCAGAATGTCTACCGGCTGCAGGGTCACCTCCGCCGCCGCTTCCGGCGTTTTATACATGGTGATAAAATC
>JARRQT010000395.1:0-3720 GCA_037381445.1 Calditrichia bacterium | reverse complement strand
AAAAAAATGAAGCAAGCAGACGGCAGCGAACTGCCCCTGCCGATGGTATCTGTTTCGGTAATTCAGGAAATATCTTGTGGTTTCGGGATCGCATTTGAATTTGATCGGCGAGTTTGGAAAAGCTATGTTTCGCAGAATTATGGAGTTGACTCTGCCATTTATTAAATAACCGGATACGCAAAAAATGGAAAGCAGCGCAGAAATGATGAATTCTCAACAGGAAATAGTGGTAGGTGCGGATATCGGCGGTACCAATACCGGGCTGGGGCTGTTCAAACCGGATGGCGAATATATTTCCAGATCTTCTTTCAGCACAAACGCCGGGCAGCCGGTTCAGGATTTTCTGGAAAGATTCGCGGAAAAAATCCGGGGGATGATATCCCGGACAAATGGAAATCTGAAATTGGCCGGGATTGGAATCGCCGCCCCTGCCGCAAATTATTTTGAAGGCACCATAGAATCAGCCACAAATTTTGCATGGGGCAAAGTAAATCTTGTCGGGCTTGTGCAGGATTATTTTAAGGTGCCGACTGTGGTTGTTAACGATGCCAAGGCCGCCGCATTGGGAGAAATGGAATACGGCGCGGCGAAAGGCCTGCGGAATTTTATGGTAATCACCCTGGGCACCGGCCTGGGCTGCGGCGTGGTTATTGACGGGAAAATTCTGCTGGGAGAGAGGGGACTGTCAAACGAAATCGGGCATACGATTGTCAGGCGCAACGGCCGCCAGTGCGCCTGCGGACGCAGAGGCTGTCTGGAGGCTTATGTTTCGGCGGAGGGGCTGCGCAGAAATGCGATGGAACTGGTTTCCGACCGCCTGGAAGACAGCACACTGCGCACTATACCCTTCGATGAACTTACTGCGAAAACAAGGGAGGCTTTTGAATATACCGGGAGAATCCTGGGTGAAAGCCTGGCGGACGCTGCGGCGCACTATAGTCCCCGGGCGATTGTGCTTTTCGGGGGACTGGTTAATGCCGGGAATTTTCTTCTGAATCCTGTGCGAAGGCATCTCAAAAAGAATCTCCTGAATATTTACGACGGACAGGTAAGGGTGCTCCGCTCTTCGCTGCAGGAAGAAAATGCGGCGGTTCTGGGCGCAGGTGCACTTATTCGGACCGAATTGGGGCAAAAAAATACTAATATTTGATAAGATATTGATAAGTTTTTATGATCAAAAATCGTTAAAATACACCAGCCAATTTGGGTTAGGCGGTACCGGCTTTCCGGTTTTCTGAAAAGTGATGCACATATCGCGGAACGGTCAGGCTCAATGAAATTTGATATTTAACTGCAAAAAAAAAAGAGCGGGGAGGAAGCGATTTATGCCCCGGCTGAAAAAATAAAGACCATTATCGTGGAGCATTTCCCGGCATTGGGAAAACTGGCCGCGCTGCGCTTCGTCGAGTGGCTGCAGAAAAATTCGGGCTGGACCTTATCGCTCCCCACCGGCAAGACGCCGGAACATTTTATTAAATGGGTCACCTACCTTCTGAATAACTGGAATTCAGCTCCGGTCAGGAAAATCCTGGAGGAGAGCAGCATCGATCCGGCCGCCAAACCGGACATGCGGAGCTTTCATTTTATTCAAATCGACGAGTTCTATCCCATTAACTCCTGGCAGCACAACAGCTTTTATTATTATGTGAACAAGTACTACATTGACGGATTCGGGCTGGATCCCCAAAAAGCGATGCTGATCAATCCGAACACCATCGGACTGCAGGAGGATATGAAACTGGAGTCCATCTGGCCCGAGAACAAGGTGGACCTTTCCCTCCGGACGCGTTACCCCAAAAACGAACTGGAGGAAAAGCAGAAGCGGGTGCTGGGGGCCATTGACCAGTGGTGCACGGATTACGAAGCCCGCATCAGAAAGCTTGGCGGGATCGGCTTCTTCCTGGGGGGAATCGGCCCGGACGGACACATCGGGTTCAATGTTAAGGGCTCCGATCACTATTCCACCACCCGCCTGACCGAAACCAATTACGAAACGCAGGCCGCAGCGGCTACCGATCTGGGTGGAATAGAAGTCTCGAGGCACCGCCTGGTCATTACCATCGGTCTGCAGACAATCGTTTTCTCTCCGGATACCACCGCCATTATTATTGCCGCGGGAGAAGCAAAAGCGAAAATAGTAAGGGAAGCGATCGAATCGGAAAAAAACAATGAAATTCCCGCCTCTATCCTGCAGGAATTGGATAATTCTGCTTTTTACCTGACCCAGGGCGCCGCAAAACTGCTGACCGAGCGACGTCATAGAATGTTTGCCAGCCTTGAAAAGCTGAATGAAGATCACAAGCTTCAGATTGTTACCGACTGTTCGCTGGCGTTGAATCGGCGCGCTGTCGATCTGACGAAAAAAGATTTCAATCTGACCAAAACAGGTAAATTGCTTACTGCCCGGGTCCCGAATAATCTGGAAGCATACCTCCGGCAGGTGGAAGATCATTTCAAATCAAAGATTTTTGAAGGCCTGGTGTCCGTGAAAAATCAGGTGTTTCTGCATACCGCCCCCCATCATGACGACATCATGCTGGGGTATTTGCCCTACCTGGTGCGGCTGATGAGAGAGCCCACCAACACGCATTTCTTTAACTACCTGACCAGCGGATTTACGGCAGTCACCAATTCTTTCATGCTGAAACAAAATACCAACGCCGAACGATTTTTCAACCTGCCCGAATTTAAGGCGCTTCTGGAAGACGATTATTTTGATCCCGCAAATCTGGTTTACCGGAACCGGGATGTTTTGCAGTTCCTGGACGGTCTGGCCGCCGACAGCCGGGAGGAGATGAACGCGGCGTTATATCAGGAATCTGGTTGAAATTTTCAATGAGGGTTCGGAAGAGGAACTGCGGAACAGGCTCCAGATGCTGTTCACCTATTTCCGGACCCAGTATCCCGGCAAAAAGGACGGCCCCGAAATTCAGCGGCTGAAAGGGATGCTGCGGGAATGGGAAGCGGATGTTCTCTGGGGATATTTTGGATTCGGCACCGAATCGGTTGTTCACTCCCGGCTGGGATTTTATCAGGGAGATATTTTCACGGAAGAGCCGGAAAAGGAACGGGATATTCTGCCGGTTCTGGAAACCATCCGAAAAACCAATCCCACTATTATTACCGTCGCCCTGGATCCCGAAGGCAGCGGTCCGGATACACATTATAAAGTGCTGCAGGCCATCTCATCCGCCCTGAAAATGTATGTCACCGAAACCGGCAGAAACGATATTAAAGTATGGGGATACAGAAATGTGTGGTACCGCTTTCATCCCTGCGAGGCTAATCTGTTTGTCCCGGTAACCTTCAACGGAATGGCCATTCTTCAGAACGCATTTATTAATTCATTTGTCTCCCAGGCGGATGCGTCCTTCCCGAGTTATGAATATGACGGTCCTTTTTCCATTCTTGCCAAAAAGATCCATGTGGAGCAGTACCGCTATATGAAAACGCTTCTCGGCCGGGATTTCTTTTATCGCAATCCTGATTCAAGAATTCGCTCTGCCCGCGGTTTTGTGTTTTTGAAAGTCATGGATTTGGATGAATTCCACGAGCGGTCCAGAGAATTGCGGAAAAGCACTGAGAATTTATAGACAAAATTTTTGATGACAGGGAAAATTATTTGAGCTGTAAATTTGATATATAACCAAAAGATGGAGGGATGATGAAACCATCTGTTGTTATATTTGAGGATTCCGGTTATTCGAATTTGTTTCCCAT
>JARRQT010000394.1:0-1894 GCA_037381445.1 Calditrichia bacterium | reverse complement strand
TCGGCCTTGGTTTCAATGCATTTAATCTTAATATAGAAGCGAATGGCGAAGATTATCCCCAGATTGATTTTAGAGGTAACATTAAATTTAATTACGGGGGGCTTTTGCTTTATGCGAAGATGTTTTTTTAGAAAAGAGAACTCGATAAAAAGTATAATGTTTGTTTTTATGTGATCAGCACCGCCAATGGTGATCTGGAAAAAGATGTCCAGAGAGCGGTTGCTTCCATAAATATTTTACAGCGCGGGCTGCAATAAAATGTGATGCAAACGTGAAAATTTTACAAGCCGTCAGGCAATTAAGAACTCGAATTGGCTATTAAAGATGAAAATATTAAAAATTATTGCTATCCTGAGTTCTTTTTTGATCATCTCACTAAATGCTGTATACGGACAGCAGGCCAAAGATCCGGACCCTGTCAAACAAGCCCGGAATAATGCTTCTGATAGTGAGGATTCTGGCGGGAAATACCGTTCCCCCTGGCTGTTCCTGCCACTTTTATCCAGTGCGCCGAAGCTGGGCACCGCCTTTGGTGCAATGGGGGGGTACCTGCATCGATTTGATGATGTTTCACCCACATCCACGATTGGCGTTATGGGAACATACAGTAGAACTGATTCGGTAACTTTTGCTGCATTTTCGCGTATGTATTTTGATCAGGACAAGCAGCGCTTACTGCTCGGTGCAATGCACGGCGAAGTGAACAATGAATATGCGGATTACTTGGGAACCGGGTATGAGGTTAAGACGACGGACAATATCTATGCAATTTTTGCCCGTTATCTTTACCGTATCAAAAACCATTGGTTTGTCGGGCCGCAGGTGTTGTCAACGAATTATGCTATTTCGGGAAATGATTATTTCTCCCAGCAATTTCTAGAGCGTATCGGCCTGACCGGATTTAGCAGCAATGGCATCGGCATAGTTGTTGAGCGAGATACACGAGATAACCAGAACTCCCCCGATAGTGGCTCCTGGCTTAACTTCAATAATGTAGCCTTTCGCGAAGGTTTGGGAGGAGACTACACTTTCGATGCCTATTCATTCACCGCCAAAATGTTTTTTCAGCATGGGAAAGGGAACGTGCTTGCATCGCGTATCGTTGGACGCTGGACGAACGGAGCTCCCCCAGGCGGGTACTCGACTGTAGTATTGCGCGGCTACACGATGGGGCAGTATCTGGCACCCCACTCCACACTTTTAGAAATCGAGGAACGCTACATAATAAAGAACCGCTGGGGCGGCACTGTGTTTGCTGGTGTTGCGAGCTTATACGGTGATGATCTGGAGCCTTTCGATAAAGCAAATTTGTATCCTTCCATAGGCGCAGGCATTACCTACATGCTAAAGGTGGAAGAAAAAATGATTGCCCGAGCTGAAGTCGCGATAGGAAAAAATGAAAACTACGGATTCTACTTAAAGTTCGGGTATGAATTTTAGCATAGTGTTGTTTAAGACCCTCATAAAGTCAGGAAGAATCAATAAGTTGTGGTATGAGATTGAACCGGTTTGGCGGGCTCTTTCCAGCAGTCGCAATCTTAGATGAGGCGGGCTTATATTATTGGAGTTTCTTCTCAGATATATCGACGGTTAGATGTTCTTTAATCTGGTTATCATTTTGTCTGATGAATAAAAGAATACCGCTTTTTCCGTTTGGTATTAAGCCGGGGGTAATTTTACCGGCCAGCTTGCTTTTCCCGCCGATTGGTTCACGCGCCAAAAGTTTTAATGGCGTAATATCTTTTGAAAAAGAACGCCCGGCAGGAATAATATCTGGAGGTATGGTCAAATTTTTAATGTCCTTAGGTTGAATTCCTTTGAATACAAAAACACCCGAATCGCGTCCGTTGTAAAGATATCGGGTTTTATTCCAATCGATTTGCAAATCGTTAGA
>JARRQT010000393.1:0-1979 GCA_037381445.1 Calditrichia bacterium | reverse complement strand
GCCGGGGTCGGTTATGCGGACCCCAGATACAGCAAAGACGGATATGAGCTCCGCCTGGCGGTCAATTACCTTGCCCCATTCCTGCTGACCCATCTGCTGCTGCCGGCCCTGAAAGCCGCGGCGCCTTCACGGGTCGTGAATGTCAGTTCCGCCGGCCAGTCTCCGGTTGATTTTGACGCTATCATGCTGGAGAAAAATTTTGATGCGGGCCGGGCATATTCGCGGAGCAAACTGGCGCTCATCATGTTTTCTTTTGAACTGACCGCGCGGCTAAAGGACGAGAACATCACCGTGAATTGCCTGCATCCCGGGACCTACCTGGATACCAATATGGTAAGGCATTCCGGAATAAAGCCGTGGGGAGAACCGGAAAGCGGTGCGGAGGCCGAGGTATACCTGGCGGTTTCCGGGGAACTGGAGGGAGTTACGGGCCAATATTTCAATGTGAAGAGCGAAGCCAAAGCAAGCCCACAGGTCTATGACCTGGAAGCCCGAAAGCGGTTATGGGAGTTGAGTCTGAAATTGACAAATTTGAAATGACTCCTTTGAGCGGCGATCCGGGATTTCTTTTTAGGAAAATCATCCAGCCTTTTTAGGCTTAGAATTTCTCCGATACTTTTTATAAGACAGTTTCCTGTCTGAAGCCTGTTCTGAGATTCAATCATCCTAAAAATGAGCAAGTGCAAAACCGTGCTTGTGTCACGGATTCGGGGACCGTATATTAAAAGCACATATATACAGAATTTGGGACAGGTGAAAACCAGGGAAATATGTTAGCAGTTTTAATTATTCTGTTGCCATATCGGTGCCTAATCTGCGGTATGATCATAAAGGTGCTGATAAACAGGGAGGGTCTATGAAAAATTGCTCCCTAAGGGCGAGTTTTAAGGGTCTCTATTTCCTGGCTCTGCTTTTATTTGGCAGAAAAACAACGCAAAACCTGGTGCAATGACCGTTGATTTCGCAAGCGGTGTGAAAGCAGCAGCCATCGAATTTGCGGGCCGATACGGGACCATCGAGGGCGCCGAAGGATGCTTAGAAACATTATCTGGATTTGGAACGGGCCTTGCTGGTGGAGGCATGCTATACACGGCTGTTGACGGTCTGCTGCTGAATGAAAACGGATGGCAAAACCATCATACCGCAGACTTATTTGTGCAAGGAGGGGTACTCGCAGTTAGCTATTCCTCCCAGGTGTAGGTTGGATTATTGGGGCACTTTTTTTATTTCTGATCTGATTGTTACACGCTATACAGGAAAAAGTATAGCAGAAAATATGTTTGATAGATAAGCTGGAGCTTTCATGTATAAATTTATATTTTATTTTTTCTACGAATTAGCCCGGAAAAGAAACAATGATCCCAGGTTTTTAGCATCTGGTAACGTTTTTATAAGCCAGGTAATCCACTTAAGTCTGCTTGGCGCAGTTTCTAGATATTATATCCATTATACCCCAGTATCCTGGTCACTTTCGTATGGTGAAAGCAAATTCTATATGATGCCATTCGCTTTGTTATGGTTTATCATAATATACTTTTATTATAATGAGAACAGGATTTCCAGGCTTGCTAAATATTATGGGGACAAAATACTAACCCTGAAAAACACTGTTTTCATGGCTCTGATTATTCTGGTTCCCCTATTAACAGGAATATATTTAGCCAGCCATTATAAATAAGGATTGCTGAAGTTTTTACTAAATAAACCGAAGATAAGAAGGCAGGAACGAAAAATAAGATCAATGTGATCTCGCAGCTTTTTCTTACAGGCAGCTTGATACGCATTTTGACGCCGGATGTAAATACGAACCGAATTAAATATGCCCGAAATTTCATAACAAATCACCAAACGAACGGATGAATAAATTTGACAATTGAATCTGCATTTAATTCTTAGGGATATTGTCTCACAACAACATTCCGCGACACATCATTTTAACCGGAGCTGAACGTGGCAGAACTATCTAAATCTCTCAAATT
>JARRQT010000392.1:0-1996 GCA_037381445.1 Calditrichia bacterium | reverse complement strand
GTATATAATCTTATTTAACACTAAAATTATTTGAACAATAATCAACTATAGCAAGATAAGAACAGGATGTCAGAGAATATCACCTACCGAATTCTTCATAAATAGAAGCAATACCTTGTTTAGGTTTTGGGGTCTTTAAAAATTAAAAGGAGTTTTATCGAAGCAGTTAACTTACGAATTACTACATATTATTTTACATCTATTTTGTAAAATAGAGCCGGTATTTTTTTGTTTCCATTAGGGGAAATATCCGGGGATATTTTACCTCATATCCAATAGATAGAAGTACTGTCATAATATATATTTGGGAATTCACAAGTCAAGAAGGAGTTATCCATGAGCGGTAAGATTAAATTACTGATTACCACCCTCATTCTATTATTCTCCGTGTTGAGTGCATCTCTTTTCGCTCAATCCGGCAGAGTTACCGGGAAGCTGGAGGGTGTAATTGTCGATGGGGATACCGGAGAACCACTTGTTGGTGTGAATATTGTTCTGGCGAATACATTGCTGGGCGCAACCACTGACGCGGACGGATATTATATCATTCTTAATATTCCTGCCGGCACCTACGATGTTGAATACACCTATGTGGGTTATGCCTCGAAATTAGTGAAGGGAGTGGTGATTTCTCCCGACCAGCGGACAAAGATCAATATGAAATTGCAGGTGGAAGCCGTGCAGGGCGAAGTCGTGGAAGTAGTTGCAGAAAGGCCCATCATTCAGAGAGATCAGACCGGGAATGTGGTAGAAATCAGTTCCGACCAGCTCAAAAGAAAACCGGTGACCACATTTACCGGCATCATTCAGAATCAGGCCGGCGCCGTAACCACCAATGCCGGTCAGTCCGGCGGTATCCACATACGCGGCGGCCGCTCAAATGAACTGGTTTATTATATTGATGGTGTGAATACAAATGACCCTGCCAGCAGCGGCCGGGGAACCACAGTGGATATCAATGCCATTGAGCAATTGAAAATCGTTACCGGCGGTTTCAATGCCGAGTACGGCGAGGCAATGTCCGGCGTGGTTCAGATTGTAACCAAATCAGGACCCAAAGATAATTATGTCTTTTATGGTGAATCCCAATCCAATGATATTTTAAACGGGTCACAATATGATAATGGATATAATAAATCGGTCTTTAACTTTGGCGGGCCGGTTCCATTTATGAAGAAAAGAGTTACTTTCTTTGTGAATGGAGCTCTTGAACAGGTGAAAGTGGATAACCCGTCAGGTTTTGCCAATATCTGGCATGATGACCGCCGTGCACCCGGCTTTACCTTCAAACTAACGGCCGACCCCACTAAAAATTTCCGGCTTTTTATCAGCGGTAATTATAATAAATCGACCTGGAACCAGTACGATCATGTACGCTCCAAGGGCTTCTGGCTGAACTATGGCCCGGAAAGAGGACGGGAAAGTTATCTGCTGAGTGCTTCGCTGACGCATACGATCAGCAAGAAATTCTTTTATGATCTGACTTTCAGCCATTTTTCGACCGCCTTTCATCTTTATGGCCAGGCAGGCAAGAATTACAATGAATTCCAGTCCGTAAATACAATGCTGCCCTGGGTAGCTGAGGCCAACCTGAATCCCGATCGTCTGGATCCTTATTTTGATGAAGAAAATTATCAGTGGCGAAACGGAATGACCGAAGAGCAGGCGTGGATGGATTACTATCACAACCTTAAATACTGGTCTTATGACGAAAATGGAAATATTCAATGGATTTCTCTGGAACGGAAAATAGACGCCTATAACAACCGTTATCTGGATACCGGGTATTATACTTACAACGCAGACAGCACGGACATTGTTTACGTTCCTTTTAATAAGGAAAACTATAACCTCTTTCTAAAAGACCGGGAAGAGTTCAAACAGTTTGCCTATCAGGGAGATATCAATTATGCCCGTTATCCGGCAGATAAATTCGGCTATTTCAATTATGGCTACCTTCCCTGGTGGCACGAGAGAAGTACTAAAAAATATGAAG
>JARRQT010000391.1:0-3411 GCA_037381445.1 Calditrichia bacterium | reverse complement strand
CTTACGCAGACCTCCCAACGCCCCCCTTTTTGAAACGTGCCAGAAACGGATGTCCTTAAATTGCCTGAGGACGGCGTTTCCCAACTCAAAATGAAGTCCGTTAAATTCTATATTTGTGCTATCGCCCTTCTCTAAAGAAAATGTAATGAGTTTTTGGTTTTTTACCTCATCTTTGCCGTTGGTATAATAAACCTCTATTCTGTTTCCCGCATTTTTCAGCTCATATCCCCCGTACTGGGCACCTTCACCGATATCAATTTTTCGGAACAAGGCAAATCTGTCGATCTCAGGTGATCCCAGCACAATATTGAGATGCAGCGAATCGACAACGCTCTCCAGGAATGATTTGGTTTGCAGGATGGCGATCTTGGAGTAGACCTGTTCCTGGGCAAAGTCGATGACCGCGCTGCTGCGGTTATACTGGGGATCTTCAAATTTAATAATGGCGGAGGTGGTGTATTCGGGAAGCCTTTCCATGAACATGGAATAAAAAACAAACCAGAATGCTGCGACCGCCATGGTAATCAGCAGGATCCAGAATTTTTTTGCCCAGGCCGGTTCCAGGTATTTTTTGGCCATCTTGATGGGATCTGCCTGGTTTTTATTGTTATTTGCTGCCGGGTAATTTCTCATGATGGTATCCTTAGGGTAGAAACCTGTTATTTATTTAATAAACCATTACCTCTTTCCAATTATCTCCGTGTATTAATTTGATACGTCAGATAAAATGTATAAACAGAGAGGCCGACCGTTATAAATGGCACAATCTGAGAAACACGGTCAATAAAAGTCCGGTTTCTCTCCGCCGGCACCCATATTTGATCGCCGGATCTAAAGCCAATTTCCTGCAATGATTTGTCGGACTCGAAAAGGGGAACCAGGTTCTTTTGGAGGGAACGGTTATTGCGCTCCCAGCGCATTCTTTTCAAACCGTTTTCCAGAACGATCCCGCCGCCCAGGCGAACCAACTGCCAGAGGGTGGCGTTCCGGTCAATATAATAGGAGCCGGGGGTGGAGAAACCGCCGATCAGACTGGCCCGGATGAGCGGCCTTACCTGCAGATTCGGCGCCCTGAGATATTGACTATAATTCTCATTCAGATACTGAACAAACTCCTTGTCATTCATATTGGTTATTTTGACTTTCCCCCGCATGGGCAGTGTTACATCTCCTGCGCCGTCAATGGGGAAGGTGCCGTTGAGAAAGGAGGTGGTGTCCGGAAAAACGGAGATCTGCACCGCGTCCCCGGCATGAAAGGTTTGCCGGTTCTGGTTCACTCTCTGCGATTGGCGGCCGGACCGGACCTGCGGGGTTAAGGTTTGCCGGTTCTGGTTCACTCTCTGCGATTGGCGGCCGGACCGGACCTGCGGGGTTTCCGCCCGCAGGCTTCCCCAGAAACTGCCAAAGTGGAAGAACAGAAAATTACTTAACAGGAACAGCACGAATCTTTTCCCGAATATCGATTTGAAAAGGATCATAAAGGCCTTTTTCCATATTTTATCAAAAAAATCGGTTTTGTCCAAATAATAAAGTGGTCCGGATCAATTTCTGCTATTTTAATGTGAGTTCGAGCTAAGAACTTTCCCGAACAAAATTGTCATTCCGGCAGTGCCTGCCCCGCACTTGTTGCGGGGGATTGCTGCCATGAAGTGGTCCGTCCAGGGGAATCCAGTGGATCAGGGAAGAATAAATTGCAGTCCTTTTGCAGTGGATTCCCGCTAAAAGCATGCCCCATAGGGGTATACTGGGAATGACAGTTGGGAATAGCTTCTAACATAATTCAATTGACTTTTTCATTACGTCGGACTCACGTTATTTTATCAAACCCGGACCATCGCCGGATTCCGGTTGACAAAACATCAATCGGAATTCCGGTTCATTTCCCTTAACACGGTTTTCATGATCTTGCCCGATTTGTTCTTGGGCAGATTCTCGGCAATCTCCACATGCTTGGGGATTTTATAGGCCGGCAGTTTCGTCCGGCAATGGCGCAGCACCTTTTCCACATCCAGCCCGTTGCCGGGGGTGGGAACCAGATAGGCTTTGATGGCTTCACCCAGAAGTTCATCCTCCACCCCAATCACGGCGGTCTCGTGCACTTCTTTTATCTCCAGTATCACTTCTTCCACTTCCTTGGCGCTCACCCTCTCACCGCCCACCTTGATCATGTCCTTGGAACGGCCCACCACATAAAGGAAGCCTTCCTCATCCATGCGGCCCAGGTCGCCGGTATAGTAGAGTCCATTGCGCATCACCTTGGCGGTCTCCTGCGGGTCTTTCCAGTAACCGGACATGAAATTGGACCCCCGGGCCACCAACTCTCCGGATTCTCCCTGGGGAAGTTCATTCCCCTCGTCATCGGCCACAAACAGGTCCACATTGGGGATGGCCTTGCCGATGGAACCCCATTTCAGGGGAAGCATCTCCGGATCCAGGTAGGAAAGCCTGGCGGAAGCTTCGGTGGCCCCGTACATGATAAACAACCTGGCGGGGGCAAATACCCCGGCGACTTCCTTCTGCACGGCGGGCGCCATGGGGCCGCCGGCCTGGGTCAGGTAGCGCAGCGAAGGAAATTTGTGCTCCCTCACCGTGGAATGGTTCAGCAGAATCATAAAAGTTGAAGGGACGCCTGAAAATCCGGTGACCTCCGTTTTCTTCATGGTTTCCAGAATCACATTGGGAAAGGCAAAGCGGTTATCGATCACCACCGAGCCGCCTACAAAGAAATGGGTGTTCAGCAAAGATTTCCCGTAAATATAATAAAACGGCAGCACATCCATGATGCGGTCATTTTCGGTCAACTGCAGATATTCAACAATGGAGCGGGTATTGGAAACAATGTTCAAATGGGACAAAACCACTCCCTTGGGTTTGCCGGTACTGCCGGAGGTGTATACGATGGACGCCAGATCGAGATCAATGCAGCGGACGGCGGGATGATCCAAATTTCCGTCCCGGTAGATATCCTCCAGGTTCACCGCATTAATTTTTTTGATTTTCTGATAATCCGCCAGGTCCGCCTGTTTAATCAAGACCTAAGACAGCTCGCTGGTATTTTCAAGGGCCGGAAGCAGATATTTTGAGAATTTCTTAGTGGTGAAAATGGCCCTGGCCCCGGAGTTCTGCAGCAGATAGCTCAGGGAATCAACGGTGGTCTCGGTGTTCAGGGCCACCGTGACGGCACCGGCTTTTAAAATCCCGTAATAGCCGATAATGTAGTCGAATGAATTTTCAATGAGAAGGGCCACCCGGTCCCCGCGGCGGATTCCCCGCTCCTTCAGATAATTTCCAATCCTGTTGGCCTGTTTATCGATCCGGGAGAATGTCATCCACTGGTCCTGATACCATACCGCCTCTTTATCGGGATGCTTCTCCGCAGATAATTCCAGGAATTGATTGACTAACATTTTA
>JARRQT010000390.1:0-2149 GCA_037381445.1 Calditrichia bacterium | reverse complement strand
ATGGGTCACGATGGGCGTGCCCCGGTGCAGGGCGTAAATGCGGATGCCGGTGACGATAAAATCGCGCACCACAATCACCCACACCATCCACCAGAAGACATATCCCAGCCAGGCAAAGACAATCAGCGCCGAGGAAACCAGCAGCTTGTCGGCCAGGGGATCCATGAACTGTCCCCAGCGGGTGATGACCCCGAAGCGCCGGGCATACCAGCCGTCGTACCAGTCCGTGATGGAGGCCGCCACAAAAAGAATGGAAGCGATAAGCTGATCGTGCGGAGTGCCCTTCAGATAATATATCAGAAAGATCGGCGTCAGGATGATCCGCAGGATGGTAAGCTGGTTGGGAATGGTTAATCGCATCGTCTTCTTCTGGATTTTTTTAAGACTCCGGCCTGAAATTTATGATCTCAGTTTCGGAATTGCCACGCAATTTTCATTTTTTACTGATGGTTAAGGGATATTCCCGGACACGCCCTTTCAAATCCCAATGGTCCTGACTGCAAATAGCAACTCTCACAATATGATTGCAGTCGAAATCATAATAATCCAATTGATATTGATTTCCCACAAAATAGTTTCTATTTTTTGCACGGTTTTGTACGGAGTTGTTATGTCCAACGAATTATTATGGCTCATTTTCCTGATTCTTGATTTTTCCATGGCGCTGGTGGCCATTTACTTTTTCGGGAAAAAGGCGCTCTTTGTCATCATCGCCGCGGATATCATCGTCTGCAACATCCAGGTTCTGAAAATCATAAATTTATTCGGGTTTGAAGCTACCCTCGGCAATATCATCTACGGCAGCATTTTCCTGGCCACGGACCTGCTGAGCGAAGTATACGGAAAGAAGGAAGCTCGCAAGGGCGTGTGGCTGGGTTTCTTCAGCCTCATTTTCATGACCATCTCCATGCAGATGGCCCTGCAGTTCCACCCCGCTTCCAGCGATTTTTCACAGCCGGCCCTGCAGACCATCTTCGGATTCATTCCCCGCATCACCCTGGCCAGCCTGGTTGCCTACCTGCTGTCGCAGCACCACGAGGTGTGGGCTTTCCATTTCTGGATGGATAAAACGTCCGGCAAATACCTGTGGGTCCGCAACAACGCTTCCACCTGGATTAGCCAGGCCATCGACTCGGTGGTTTTCGTCTTTATCGCCTTTTACGGGGTGTTTACCACTCAGGTATTCCTGTCAATCCTCTTCACTACCTACGCCATGAAACTGCTGGTGGCAATTATGGATACCCCGGTGGTGTATATCGGCAGATGGATTCTGGAGAAACACACCGAAAAATTCGGCGAAGAAACTGCTGTCGCCGAAGCGGCGGATGAGCAGCCGGTTTAGTCCGGTGCATGCTATCGGGCCGAGTTGGAGCATGTTCAGCAAAATTCTTCCCTGCTCTCTATCATTTTAAATCGGACAGATGATATCCTCAAAACAGATGACAGATTCGTCCTCTGCCAAAACATACTCCGGCCGCATCCATACGGATACGAAATTTATTTACAAGGTTCTTCCTTTTTTCGCAATTTCTCTCTGTATTTCTCCGGGAATCTTTTATATTTGAAATACCCGCTGATTCATCCCCATAGGGTGAGAGCATGAATTGCGGGCCCAATTTTTTCTAATATCTGTCTGCTTTGAATAACCGGCATTTTCAAGCCGCATCTACAAAAAGGATATGTTCATGGATAAAAAAGATGTCATTCAAATTCTGGAGGAGATGTCCGTTCTGCTGGATTTAAAGGGGGAAAATGTCTTTAAGGTACGCGCCTACGCCAACGCGGCACGCACGCTGCAGGGAATAAGCGGGGACATTGGGCAACTGGTGGCCAGCGGCGGGATTATGCATATCAAGGGGATCGGCAAAGGAATCGCCGATGTGATTACGGAAGCGGTTGAAACCGGAAAAGCCGGCGAGCTGGGAGCGCTCAAGGCTTCCATTCCGGCCGGACTGCCGGACATGCTGCGGATACCGGGAATGGGGCCCAGAAAAGTCAGGGCGGTGTGGGAAAAACTGCAGATCACCACCGTGGGCGAACTGGAATATGCCTGCAAGGAAAACCGGCTGTCCGATCTGGAAGGGTTTGGAGAAAAAACGCAGGAAAAAATACTGCTGGGCATCGGGATGCTGAAAAAATATTCCGAACG
>JARRQT010000389.1:0-2195 GCA_037381445.1 Calditrichia bacterium | reverse complement strand
GAAACCCAAACCGCATCGGTATGTTCCGAGGAAAGTTTTAATTCTCCTCCCTTTACCTTCACCAGAAAATCGATAGAGAGCAGCGGCCGTCCGTTCCAGTCACCAAACCAGGTATTTACTGGTGCGACGATTTCAATTTCCAGGTTAGTTTCTTCTTCTATTTCCCGCTTCAAGCCGTCAACCGGTGCTTCATCCGGTTTAAGGCGGCCGCCGGGAGGCGCCCAAATATACGGTTCGGTATTCCGCTTCAGCAGCAGAAATTTATCACCCTTCAGAATGTAGGCAATCACGGCCACTTTATGCGTATGGTATTCATGAGCCATTTTCGCTAATTTCCCGATTTATATTGCGAAAGCTTCTTTTATTTCTTCAGGAATGGCCGTGGGCTTCCCCTTCAGATCCGTAAAAACCCAGGTGACCCTTGCCTCGGCGACTAACCGTTCCTCCTTATCTTTGAACAGCCGCTGAATGAAGGTGCCGCTGCTGTTGCGGGATTCCGAGGCAAAAGTCCGGATCGTCACTTCATCCCCCATATATAAAGGATGTTTGTATTCAATATCGATCCGGCGTACCACCACGCCATATCCTTTTTGTTTCATCGCCTGCAGGGTGAAACCTTTATCGTAAAGTGCCTCCATCCGCGCATATTCCAGATAATTCAAGTAGGTTGCATTATTGACGTGGCCATAATAATCGCATTCATATGTGCGGACCTTTAGTTTTGCCGTGAAAACTTCCATCACTCCTCCGGTTTATTTCCGAAATTTTCTTTTTGAAATTAAACTCATTCCCCTCGCCAAAAAGTTCATTTTAAAAATCTAAATTTAAACACAAAATGGCTTTAAATCCATTTTCATAAAATACTAATCTCATTGAACAGAAGATAAGTTGAGAATTCTTTGAAATTATGCTGAAGTCTAATATTTTTATGGTAATTCCTGTTAAATTTTAGTATTATTGTGCCCGAAAATTGAAATCGCGGAGGACAATGATGAAAATCCGTTATAGCGAAGAATATCCTGCCGTCGGGGCTGCCCTGAGCATGACGGTTCTGGGCATTCTGTACAGCGGAAAGAGCCCATTTCAGAAAATTGATGTGATTGACGCGCAGCATTTTGGGAAAGTGCTGCTGATAGATGATCTGGTGATGCTGACTGAGCAGGACGAATTTATTTATCATGAAATGATAACTCACATTCCGCTGTACACCCATCCCAATCCGCGGCGGGTATTGGTGATTGGCGGCGGGGATGGCGGAACACTCCGCGAAGTATTGAAACACCCGGAGGTGGAGCACGTTGACCTTGTTGATATTGACAAGATGGTCTCCGAGGTCTGCCTGGAATTTTTCCCGCAGGTGGCCAACAGTCTGTTATCGGAGAAGGTGACCTGCCGTTACGAAGACGGACTGGCCTATGTCAGGAATACGGATCAGAAATACGATGTCATTCTAATTGACTCCACCGATCCCATCAGTGTGGGAGAGGGTCTATTTACGCCGGAATTTTACGGGAATTGCAAAAAAATACTGAATGATGACGGTCTGCTGATCAATCAGGCGGAGTCGCCGGCCTATACCCCGGACTGGGTGCGGGCCATTTCCCGAAAGCTGGAAGCGCTGTTCCCGACAGTATATTTTTATCAGGCGCACATTCCCACCTATCCTTCTGGACACTGGCTGTTCGGATTTGCCAGTAAGCGTTATCATCCGCTAAAAGATTTCAGAAAAGAGAAGTACCTGCAGCATAACCTGTCTTTAAAATATTATAATAAGGATGTACATTATGCTGCATTTGCGTTACCCAATTTTGTGAAGGAACTGGTAAAATGATTGAGCACGTGATCAAAAATGGAAATTACGAGGGCTGCACGGCAGGTTTTGAGGCGGCAAGAATTGTAATTGCCGGTGCGGGGTTTGACGGGACCTCCAGTTACCGCGCGGGTTCGCGGTTTGCTCCCATCGCCCTGCGGAGCGAAACCATCCTGGCGCAGGAAAATTACAGCCCCTATTTCCGGCGTGATCTGGCGGATGCGGCGATCCACGATCTGGGTGATGTCGACATTGCCTTTGGAAATAAAGAAGAAACGCTGAGCCGGATTGAAGCCGTGAGCCGGTATATCATCGGGAATGGAAAAATTCCCTTCTTTATTGGGGGAGAGCATTTAATCACCCTTCCTGCCATCAAACCTTTGCT
>JARRQT010000388.1:0-2223 GCA_037381445.1 Calditrichia bacterium | reverse complement strand
ATCCGCATAACCGCTTGTAAATATTATTGATACATCCTTATCAATTTCATGGATTTGGCTAGCCGCCCCAACCCCGTCCAGCACCGGCATTTGAATATCCATCAGAATGACATCAATCTCATCCTGATGTTCCCGGTAAATATCTACTGCCTCTTTTCCGTTTTGAGCGGTAAACACTTTATAGGAAAGGCTTTCCAACATTCCGCACAAAGTTTCCCTGATCATCAGCTCATCGTCCACAATCAGCAGGCTTCCCGATCCCGGTTCCGGCGATTTGTCGTCAATATGGGAAACAAATACTTTCTCTTCAGACACCGGAAAATAGATGAGAAAGGTGGTCCCTTTCCCCATAATCGATTTTACATCGATGATACCTTTGTGGCCCCGCACAATCCCGTAAACCACGCTCAGCCCCAGACCAGTGCCCTTGCCTTCGGTTTTGCTGGAGAAGAAAGGATCGAATATTTTATCCATATATTCCCGGGGAATTCCGTTCCCGGTATCTTCAATTTCCAGACAAACATACTTACCAGGATCAAGGTGGGGATTCTCCGGAGTGCCGTCACCATTCCGGACAAGTATATTTTTTGCGCGAAAAGTCAGCGTGCCGCCGGAAGGCATGGCATCCCGTGAATTAACGGCAAGATTCATCAGCACCTGCTCCAGCTGATTAACATCTGCCTTGATATTCCAGAGTTCGGAATCCAGCTCGTTATTGATTTCAATCTTGCGGTCCAACACCCTTCGGAACATGTTGATGAAATCCTCGACCAGAATGCCCAGATTTATGATTTCAAAATCTTCGCGGCTGCTGCCCCTTGAAAATGAGAGGATTTTGCGGGTGAGAGAAGAGGCCTGATCTGCTGCTTTTTCAATGGTATCCAGATACTTTATCCATTCGTCATTATCTTTAATTTTCATCTTCAGAAGCTGGGCATTGGGCAGAATGATGGCCAGAATATTATTGAAATCGTGGGCAATACCGCCTGCAATGGTACCAATGCTATCTAAACGCTGGTCCTGCGCCATTTTTCTTTCCAAGGTGACTTCTGCGGTGATGTCCTTGATGATAAAAATAGTCCCTTCCCGCGAAGCCTCTTCCCGCTGAAGCGGCTGGGAGGCAATTTCCACAATCTTATTCTGGTGGGCCTCACTGAAATCCAGGTTGTGCCGGATAACCTGCTTTTCCCCCATTGCATCCAGTTTTTCCAGGACCAGGGAGAGACCAATGCCATCGAATTGCGGCAGCGAGGAAAATTTTTTGTGACTGATATTTTCGTCTTCCGGAAGTTCCACAATGTGCATCAGTTCCCGGTTATACCACATAATTCCGCCTTCCAGATCCACCACCAGGAGACCAACTGGTATCTGGTGGAAAATCAATAAGACCTCTTCCTGGATATCCTTCAGTTGTTTGGTACGTTCGCGAATCTTCTCTTCGAGTTTCTCATTATATTCGTGAAGCTTCTTATTGAGAAGTGACTTTTGCTTATAGTAATAATTCAGCTTAAGGGTCATTTCGTTAAATTTGCGGGTCAGCTGTCCCAATTCTCCCTCATCGTCAGTATGAATCTGATATTCGAAATTGCCCTGGCTCACCTCGTCCGTACCATCCATAAGATCGCGGATAGGCCGGGTCAGTTTTTGGCTGAACTGCTGGAGAAGAACAAGCCCCAGAAAAAGAACAATAGTAGAGATAAACAACGCAGTGTAGCCCGCTTTTCTCAGCAGATCCCTCACCCCGCTTTTATTAAATCCGATGACCACATAGCCCCATGGCATTTCATACTTCTCCATTTTTACGGGGTGAATGATTATTTCATCGGTTACATTATCCTTGATTACATAGGGAAAACCTTTGAGATGCGGTCTGATTTTATCAATAATGTTGTGAACCGCCGAATCGCCCGGAACATTGTTGCCGAAATCACTGGCCAGCACTTCATCCTGCCGGTTCAATATGAGAACATACTCAACATCCTCTTCCTGAAGAAAAGTCCTCGCCGATTGATATATCTCAACCTCGTTATGGTTTAAAATCGGCTGGTAACACACCGAGGCCAGATTTCTGGCAATCGTGAAAACACGTTCATCATATTGCTGCTCCACAAAATGAAGGTAGATTTTATGGGTGATGAATAGCGAACTGAAATAAGCAATAATGAAAAGCGCGCTTACCGTTATTGTCAACCGGTTGTATAAAGATGTTTTCCTTAATTTATC
>JARRQT010000387.1:0-2260 GCA_037381445.1 Calditrichia bacterium | reverse complement strand
GTTGCTTTTTTCAATGATGGGTTTTTCTTCATTTGGATCAAGATCCCCGTTGGAGGCATCTTCTTCCTTATATTCAGGGGAAGGAGTTACGCCAAAGGCAGTCAGACTTTCAAATAATGAATTGTAGTCCTCCAGAATATGATAAAACTCCTGCATTTGAAAAATTTCGTATACCTCGGAGGTCATATTCAGGAGTCTAATATCCCCGCCGTGCTCCCGGAACCGTTTCACTTCTCCGACAAATATCCCCCACCCGGCACTGCTCATATATACCAGGTTCTTCAAATCGAATATCAGATTAAAATGATTGCTGGAGAATAAATTATCGAACACCTTCTGCAGTTGATCGCAATTGCCCTGATCTATATAGCCGCCTATTTCTACCAGCACTACGGGCAGCGTTTTATCGACAAACTCTGTTTTTATAAGTATCTGTTCCATATTGGACTACTTTTTGGTTATTGCCCCTGTCCGGTGACAACGACAGTGAACGTCTTAAAAATTATGGATAGATTCATCCGCCAGGAATTAAATTTTTCCACATATTGCAGATCATAGTAAAGTTTATTTTTGACATCCTCCAAATCTTCATCGTAACCGGTGGTAATCTGGGCAAGCCCTGTGATTCCCGGCTTGATTTTCAGGCGATTTATATACATGGGAATCTCATAACTATATTTATCGACAAAATAGGGCCTTTCAGGCCTGGGGCCGATGAATGACATGTCCCCAATCATCACATTAATCAACTGCGGTATTTCATCGATCCTCGTCTTGCGAAGAATATTGCCGACTTTTGTGATACGCGGGTCATTTTTTGTGGCCAGCACCGGCCCGCTTAATTTTTCAGCATCAACATACATGGTTCTGAATTTGAAAACCCGAAATATCCGTCCGCCGATGCCAATCCGTTCCTGAGAAAAAATAATAGGTCCTTCGGAGGTCAATTTAATCATTATTCCGACAATAATCCATAACGGCATGAAAAATGTTAATAAAATGGCAGCACAAAGCGAATCAACGATTTGACGGAAGGAAGGCTGCCATGGCCTTTTCAGATCGGTGAAGATCTCATGGATAGTGCTTCCATAGATTTCATCTTTAATTTCCGGTGCAAATTCAAAAGGGATGCGGGCAATCGTACAGAATCTTACAATCTTATGAATTAAGGAAAGATCGCTGGTGTCAACCGCAATGATAACATAATTGATTTTATTTTTTAGAATGAGATCGGAAAAGTTTTTCAGGGAGCCAAGAAACCGCACACCATTCCATTTATTGATTTCATCCATGCCGCGATCATATACATCGATAACGCCAAGCAGCTTTTCCCGGGCTTTCAGCTGCTCGCCGATGCGGTTGTATACCCGCTGACCAATGCGGTTAAGACCAATCACCGCAATATTGCGCCGCGAAGTTTTTGATATTTTGGGTGCGGCAACCTGGATGCTCAATTATTCCCCATTAATTTTATATACAGCTCCGCCACGTCAGTTACATTTGGAAATTTATTCAATAACCGGATAACCTTCTTGATAAAACTCACGGATGGAAATAGATTTAATTTGTTCCGAAGCCAGGTCGGGGCTGCGAGGCTGGTCTGTTTCCATCCCTGATGACAAAAGTTTTAAATACCCTGTCAAGTCATAAAGCAATTATTGAAAAAGCGCTACCAGGTAAAACTAATACCTAACACAAGTAAAGATAAAAATTTAGATCACTTTTATCATCGGTTCATTTTCTGTCAATGTTTAGTAGTTTTTTTCAGAAACAATGCTAAAAAGCGCCCTGCGCCTTTATTTGGCCATATTTTTTTATGGATGCTTCAAAATCATACATTTTGCTGTATCGGCTCTTATTACAGAGTCAATCTCCAATTTTTGCGCAAATTGATTTTGCGAAATTAGATTGTTTCAAATTGACTTTTGTGAATTTCATCCATAAGACACTCAGATCCTGCTGAAAAGATGTGAAATCCCAGCTATAATTAATTCTTTGCCACCTATTATTTCAGCAGCATCATTTTCTTAACCTGCTGGAAACCGGCAGCCTGGATCCGATAGAAATAGAGTCCGCTCCCCAGCCGGCTGGCATCAAATTCCAGCACATGATACCCGGCGCTCTGGCGGCCTTCAAATATGGTGGCCACCCGCTGACCCAGAACATTGTATACGTCGATCAGCACCTCACCGGCCCTGGGCAGTCCGAATTTTATCTTTGTGGTCGGATTAAACGGGTTGGGATAGTTCTGCTCCAGCAC
>JARRQT010000386.1:0-5351 GCA_037381445.1 Calditrichia bacterium | reverse complement strand
TCAATAAAGCGCGGCTTATCCTGCGCCTGCACATATTTCATCTCATTCAGACCACTTCCATGAATACCATCGACCTGGATGTGGGCGTGCCTTCCCGGGGATTGCACGGCGAAGCATATCGCGGGCATATCTTCTGGGACGAACTTTTCATCTTTCCGTTTTTAAATCTGCGGATGCCGGAACTCACCCGGACGCTGTTGATGTACCGTTACAGAAGGCTGGGGGAAGCGCGCCATGCCGCACGGGAAGCGGGTTTCAAAGGCGCCATGTTTCCATGGCAGAGCGGCAGCAACGGACGGGAAGAGAACCAGATCCTGCACCTTAATCCAAAATCCGGGAAATGGGATCCCGATAACACTTACCTGCAGAGACATGTCAATGCCGCCATTGCCTATAACGTGTGGCAATATTATCAGGCCGCCGATGATATGGAGTTCCTATCTTTTTACGGTGCGGAAATGATTCTCTGCATTGCCCACTTCTGGTCAAGCATTGCTGTTTATAATCCGGACCGCGACCGCTATGAGATCCGCGGCGTGGTGGGGCCGGATGAATATCATACCCAGTACCCGGATTCTGATAGGCCCGGGCTGAACAACAACGCCTATACAAACGTTATGGCGGTTTGGGTTCTGCGCTGCGCCTTGGAGGTGCTCGAATTATTGGCGGAAGACCGTCAGGAGGAGCTGCTGGACGATCTCGGTATCGATGAAGAGGAACTAATGCGGTGGGACAAGATCAGCCGCCGGATGTTTGTTCCCTTTCACGCCGAAGGGATTATCAGCCAGTTCGAGGGCTATGAAAATCTTGAAGAATTCGAATGGAAGAAATACCGGAAAAAATACGGGGATATCCAGCGTCTGGATCGTGTGCTGAAAGCTGAGGATGATACGCCCAACCGTTATAAGGCCAGCAAACAGGCGGATGTCCTTATGCTTTTCTACCTGTTCTCATCGGAGGAATTGGTAGAACTTATGGAGCGTCTGGGATACGAATTTGATCCCGGAACGATCCCCCAAAATATTGCCTATTACGAAAAACGTACCTCCCATGGTTCAACCCTCAGCAGATTGGTTTTCTCATGGGTGGAGGCACGGTCGAACCGCGAACGCTCCTGGAAAAGTTTTGAAAAGGCGTTAATGAGCGATTTTACGGACATTCAGGGCGGAACCACCCCGGAGGGAATCCACCTGGGCGCTATGGCCGGCACGGTGGATATTGTTCAGCGGTGCTATACCGGCCTGGTTATCCGGAATAATATTTTGTGGATAAACCCGATGCTTCCCAAAGAACTGACCTGCATTGAGCGCGAGGTAAAGCTGGGCATAAAAGGGAAGGCTTATACTTTCCGGCAGGGAGATAGAAAGGAATTTAAAATTTAGTTGTATCCGCTAATTTTGCGAGATTTGTGATTTGATAAGCAATTCCTAAAACTCGATGTACAGTTTATCGATTTCGACACCGTGCCGGGTGCATTCGGTTTTGAAATCGGGTGATCTCAGATCCGCGACTTGCCCGTTGAGCTCCGGCCATTTGGTGAGCGAGATTTGCAGCAGGACTTGCGCGACATCATCAGGATCGGCCAGCTTTCCTTCTTCATAAAGTTTGATAAATTTGGGGCGGGCCGGAAAATCCTCTTCACTGGTGGCCCGAATGGTTTGCTGCATATGGCTTTCGAAAGTCCCCGGTGAGATGGCCGCAATGCGGATGTTCCTGTTTTGTGCTTCCATGGCCAGCGTCCGGGTGAACATATCCACCGCCGCCTTCTGGCTGCAATAGGCTGTCCACCCCGCGTAGGGATGCTGAGCGGCCCCGCTGGTGATATTAATAACGGTCCCGCCTTTTTCCTGCTTCACCATCTGCCTCAGCGCTTCCCGGGTTGCGATATAGACGCCAAAGACATTGGTTTTCAGCGAGGTAAGCAGTTCGGTGTCAGAAGTTTTCAGCAGGGGCGCGATGGGCTCAACCACACCGGCGCTGTTAAAAAGGATATCGACCTCTCCCCAGGTCGATTCAATCTCCATGAAGGCATCCCTGACAGCTTTGGGATTGGTCACATCGGTAGGAATTGGACTGGCTTCACCCTTTTCCCCGAGGATTATTTTCTGCAACTCTTTCAGTTTGTTTTCCCGGCGGGCCAATAGCGCCACTTTGGCGCCCTGCCTCCCGGCCTGCAGGGCCAGGTGCCGTCCCAGACCGGCGGAGGCACCGGTCACCACCACTACCATTTTTCGCAGGGACTGCATGATTATCCTCCTGTTAAAAGCGCTGCTATTTTTCCAATTCTTTCAGTACTGCAAGTTTGGCGTCGATCAACTGGCTGTGGGTGAGGTTAAGGAGTCCCGCAAGTTTGTGGATCAGGTAATCCTCGTGCCTGTCCAGCGCCCCGTCGGAATAAACGATACGCCAGACCAGCTCTATGATGCGGATTTTCTCCTCGCTGCTGTAGTTTTGATTGATCAGATTAGTGAACTTCCACAAATCCAGACTCTGGTCCAGTTTTTCCTTTGATATTCTGGTAATCTCTTCCGCATGTTCCTCGGATAGATGATAATCATTTTTTAAAGTGGAGATAATAATCTCCCGCTCCTCGGGGCTGAATTCGCCGTCAATATTTGCCATTTCGATAAGGATAGCGCAGGTGGCGATCAATACATCGCGGGGATTCCTGTCATAATCCGGCGTGCTTTCGGCATGATTACCTGCCCCGAATAATTTGCTGATAATATCCATCATAGCATCTGATTCCCTTCTCCGGGATTTCGTTTAATTTATAAGTCTCCTTTTTCAATAGAATTCATTTTAATTCTTATGCCCCAAATTTCAGGAGCGCAGCTCATATCTCTTTTTCATGGTTGAAATTGTTAAAATTATTTCCCATTTTTGACTGATTCAAGAATGGGAATTTATAAAATGAGAACTAAGTTTAACAAATAGAAATAAGATTAAAATGAGCTCCTCTGCCATTTTCCAGTCATTAATTAATCATAAATCCGGGCATATTCTTAATTCATTGCATTGAATTTTGTTCCTGAATCAATAAAAGCAATCTAAAGAGGGGAAACAGTGTTTAAGAATTTCATAGGCAGCCAAAATTCTCAGGTATGTGATAAAAAGTTTATTATGACAGAATTTTTTGATTACAATTGAAAGTTAACCTGAAACCAAGCGGAGGGACGAGAGATAATGAAACCAAAATCTGAAGAGATTACCTGGAAACGGCATCCGGAGGCAGCAAAATATCTCCGGCAGCTTTTTGATGAATTTGTGGATAATTTGCCGGAAGTTAAGAATCTGCGGAAATTATTGCTGACTTCCATGGGATTGCGGTTATGGGACTGGCTGGATTACATGGTGCTTGCGGAAGGAAGCGATGTTCGCCAGCGTCTCGAAGATCTGGGGTTTGAGGCCCAAAATATTGAATTCACGGAACCCGGGACAACCGTACACATACACCCCGGGGCCATATTTCCTTCCCTTCTGGTGAGACCGCAGGATAAATTCAAAAGCGGGGCTGTTTCTTCGAAAAAATACCGGCATTTCTAAGTTATTACGGAATTTCCGCGCCTATTGAAGGCAGTCCGCTCAGTCCCTATCGCAGGGCCATGGTATGGCAGCAGGACGGACGAAGATTCTCGGTGGTGGAGCGCCGCGGATACAACGGTTTTATTCCCCAAATGATGGATGAAAAGTATCCGGGGCAGTATCTCGGGGCCTATGAGCAATGGCTGAATCGCCGGCGCGATTTCGTGGATATGCAGGAAGGATACCGGAAAACGGAGCAGCTTGCCCGCTCTATTGTGAAGGATATGGGGACACATATGGCGGCCTGGATTGCGTTTGAGGCTGAACGGGAATACTGGGGACAGAAAAACCGGGCAGGCAGGGTGCAAAAACAGCAGCAGGACCATCTCGGTCTGGGGTGGGCAAATCATGACCATCACACCTTCCGCAGTTCCCGCGGGGGGTTCGGTTCTCTTATCAACCTGCTTAAAATATTCGGTTTTCAACTGCGGGAAAAATTCTATGCCGGCGCTCAGGCCGGATGGGGCGCTCAGGTCCTGGAACAGCCGGTGTGTGACATCACCGTTTTTTCCGATGTCGACCTGGAGCCGCGGGAGGTGGAAACAGACTTTGCCCATGAATCTCTCAAAGAGAGAAATGACTTGGGCACAGTGGGCCTATGGTGCGCGCTCCATGGCGAATCGATATTTCAGGCCGGCTTGCACCATATTGCCTGCCATTTCGATTTTGACGCTGTCACAGAAGAACTGCAAAACGAATCGGTCCGCATGCTCCAGCCGTTCAGCGATTTTGACTATCTGAAACAGTCTTTTACGGAGGGGGAGCCCTGGAAAGTTTCCCGTATGAATCTGGATCGCCTCCTCAATGAAGAAAAAATAAATGAAACGCAGCATCAGAAATTCAGAGAAGACGGAGCGATCGGCAGTCACCTGGAAGATATCCAGCGTGATGATGGATTTAAAGGGTTCAATCAGGAGAGCGTCAGCGATATTATTCGCCGGACCGATCCGAGAAGCGGCTTCGGCGCGGCCTGATGAATCAGTTAAATAGAAAAATGAATGGTTCAATCTTTGAGGTATAATCAGGTCAATGATAAACCGGTTTTATAAAATCATTAATACCCTTTAAGCATGACGGAGATTAGTTGCCATGTTCGATGTTTATTTTTATGAAGCGTTTGAAGAAGAAGCCAAAGTTTTGAAGCAGTATCTACCTTCCCACATTAGAGCCGGGTTCATCGGCAAGACCATCCAGGAGCAGCAGGATGAGTTCCCCCCTGCCAAACTGATCAGTATCCGCACACAATCCGATCTGCCGGAACAGTGGGGCGGTCATTTGGACGCAATCCTCACCCGCAGCACCGGTTACGACCACATCAAAAATTATCAGCAGAAAGTCAAAGAAGCCCTAAAATACGGCTATCTTCCGCTCTATTGCAACCGGGCGGTGGCGGAACAGGCGATGATGCTGTGGATGGTCCTTTTGCGGAAGCTGCCCCGGCAGATAAAGAAATTTAACGATTTCAACCGTGACGGTCTCACCGGCTTTGAATGCGAGCGGAAAAATCTGGCCGTGATGGGTGTCGGGAATATCGGTTCGGAGGTAGCGAAGATCGGGATAGGTCTGGGCATGAAGGTCGTCGGGGTTGATATTGTCAAAAAGCACGATTTTGTTCACTATGAGTCTGTCGAGAAGGCGCTGTCCGGAGCGGATGTCATTGTGTGCGCCATGAACCTGACCAAAGAGAACATGGCTTACTTCAGCTATTCCCGTTTGAAAGCTGCCCGGAAAGGTGCTGTTTTTGTGAATATTGCGCGCGGTGAAAT
>JARRQT010000385.1:0-4270 GCA_037381445.1 Calditrichia bacterium | reverse complement strand
TGGCCCTGTTGGTAGAAGAGATTTCCCGCCAATATGTGGATTTCCAGATCACCGGGCTCTGCATCGAGAAGATGCTGAATTTCCTCAATCGCCTGATCGACGGAATCCTTTTGAATGAGATATTCGATATACGTTCTTTTCAGCAATGGAGAAGCTGCGAACAGCTTTTCATGCCTGGAATAGAGTTCTTCAAATTCCCCGGTTGATTCTCTTGCCAGTTTGATTTTGGCCATATAGAGCAGGGCTTCCTCATTTTCAGGCTCGCTATTCAGGATCTCTGCATAAATTTTTTCAGCTTCTTTGTATTGTTCCTTATGGAAAATGATGCTTCCCAATCCAAGTTTGGCAGGCAGGCAATCCGGCGTATGAACGAGATAATCAGTAAATAAATTCTCCGCTGTATCCAGTTCTCCCTGATTGAGAAACTGGTAAGCGATATAGACTTCTGGATATTGGACTAATTCCAGCATCGAGCCTGCGTAGGCATGTCCGGGCTGTTTCTCGATAAAATTTTCAATCAGGGTTCTGGCAGAGTTATAATCACCGTTCTCGATATAGAGGTTCGCCATTTTCTCAAATGCTTCGAAATCGTCCGGGAATTTCTGCATGAGGGCCATCAAGATTTGGATTCCCGCCTCAAATTTTTCCTCAGCGAGATAGGCATCCGCAAGATTCTTCAGATGTTCGGGATGATCGCCGTCATTCACAACAGCCCGCTCGAAATAATGTCTTGCTTCCATTATTTTATTTTGGGCCCAGTATACAATACCCATTCTGTTAAGGACTTGTGGATCCGATGGATGTTTTCTCAGATATTTTTCTAAAATATCCACGTACTTTTGACTGTTTTGACTTTTGCCCAAGAGATCTATATATCTGAGGTGTACTTTTGCATCAAGCGGAGCAAGTGTATAAGCTTTTTCAACAGCCCCTACTGCATTTTGAAGATCGCCATTTGCTTCATCAAATTGCGATTTTTCCAGCAGATGGGCTATCAATATTGCATGGGGAATGCTGCAATCTTTCCATTTCTCTATAAATATTCTGTTATTTTTCCTAATAGATTCCTGATAATTTATATTATTACCGCTAAAACTTTGGCTCCCGTAATGGTGAATAAAAACATCCTTGGCATATGCCATTTTATATCCCGCGAGATTTGCTCTCAGGCAAAAATCATCATCTTCAAAATTACCTTTTCCAAATCGCTCATCCAGTAGGCCAATGTGAGAAAAAACATTCCTTCGTATTAATAAGCAAAACCCAACTAATCGTGATGTTGACACTATTTTCCCAGCAAAGTTATGTGCCCTTTTTTTCGCATAGCGCTGTAAGCCTTCAGATGTTCTATAATTTGCATCTTTGACCAGTTGTGGCCCGCTGACATAGTTTGACATTGGCCCAACCAATCCGAGTTCCGGGAACTCTTCTAACCGAGAGACCATTTGAGTCAGCCAGTTTTTTGTAACAACAACGTCATTGTTTAAAAGAAGAATGTATTTCCCGTTTGCTTCGCGGATTCCCAGGTTATTGCCGCCTGCGTATCCGAGGTTCTCTGAATTTAATATAATTTTGTAATTTGCATTGGAATTTCTAATTGATTTGAGGTATTCCGGTGTTCCGTCAGTCGATGCATTATCAACTTTGTGTATTTTTCAATGCTCTGCAAACATTCTTTGGTAAAAGATAATTGATTATAGGTAAGAATAATAATTGAGGCCTCGATAGGCTCATGCTCATTGACCTTTCTGTGATTATCAAGTTTATGCTCTCCGATTTTGGATTGAAGCAATTCTTTCCCATGAATGTCTTCCGTTCTTCCCCATACAGGTGTTATTTTCTCTAACCTTTTATTTTGCTGTATCTTAATATCTTGTGAGATATTGGCCAATTTGTCCCGACCAATTTTTGGCCTACTATTAATATTTTTACTCTTAGTTTGATAGGCGAATAACTGGTCTTCTTCCGTTGTGCTGAAACGCAAGTCCTCATGATTGTATCTATTCCAATTATTCCTCCCAAATATATCGAGTTGAAAATAGGCAACTTTCTTGATTATTAATGCTGATGCTGGCAAAGCCTGATTAAATTTCAGCAGATTGGCCTCGGGAAACTCAGCAGATGTACTGTGGAAAATATGGTTGAGAATAATAGGATCAAATGATTCTTCAGAATCAATAATCGTTGATCTGCCATTTTTGTTCGATTTATTCTCAAATAGAAGTTCTGCGCCAATAGCATTTGCTTTTTTGGTTTCATGCAATATTTTTGTTAGGGATCTTAGCCATCTTGATTGCATTTCAGTACCATTATCGATGAATAAAAGATTCTCACCTGTTGCGATGCTCGCACCCATATTACATGACGCGGCAAATCCTCTGCTATACGGGTTCCGAATGACAAATAAATTAGTGTGGGATTGCTGATTCTGGGATAGATATTCTGAAGTTCTGTCAGTAGATCCATCATCCACAATAATAAGTTCGAAGTCTGTCTTGTTTGGTGTATGTTTATAAATTTGCGTAATGCATTTAATGGTTAGATCTATTTTGTTAAATACGGGTATTATGATCGAGATAAGGCAACTCTTTTTGACAGATTTGTTTTCAGGTTGAAAAATATTTTGGGAATTCTGTTTTCTTAATTCCAAAGATGAGGAAGCCTTGTAGGATATATTTCTCGTAGTGCCATGGCTCCCTCCTGACATACTTTGACAGTTAGGGCCTGCATCCTTTAAAAGTAATTCATAGAGTTCAAAAACATATTTCAGTTCTTTATAATCCCGTTTAGGATTTGATGAGACTATATGGTGTCTTAGATTTGATGTTAAGGTAGAACTTGCTATTTTGATTTTATCTTCGTCTGTGCTCCAATTTAGCCAGGCCAGGAGACGTTTTAATTCTGCTTTGGTATTATCAAAATATGCATCATAGTGAGTGATTATTCTTTGTGAGGCGCTAGTGGCTGCAATTAATGCATTATTATATTCATACCACAAGCTTAATCCGAATTCGATAGGGAATTCGTTTCTTCTATTCATGGATAAAGCAACTTCATATGGATCGCGCAGAGGAATGACCACCTTCAAATCCGGCAGCAGCCAATTCCAAAAAGGATATGTTATGCTATTTCGAGGATCTTTCCAGCCCCAAGGATAAAAAATGCTAGTCTTTTGAATTAGAAGCTTTGCTCTTTCTGTTATGGGTCTCATTAGTTCAGATGTAAACCAATTACCAGGTAATTTCGGAATTTTGTTCCAATGTCCACCAAAAATTGATAAAATATCTTCATTAATTCTAACAAATTCTATGTTCTCCCAAAATCCTTTTGGATTATCATGTGCAGCCGGCAAGATTTGATTTGCTTGTCCCAAGTATAAACCTGATATATTTAGCATACGGGTAATCATAGACGTACCTGATCGATGCATGCCCGCTATGCATAAAGGGGCATTATTGCTTATTTGCAACTTCCCATTTTCCCCTGATTTTATTTGATTCTCTTCAATGTCATTGCTATTCTTCATTGAATATTTCCCCACTTTATAGATTATTCTATGAAAGCCTAATTATTCTAAAAAAATATATTTTAGTCACATTGTCTGCAACAAAACCTTTACTCCTTTGACACTATAAAGCTTGTCTCCCTGACCTTAAGATATCCATTCCCGATTTTGCCTTCCATAGCACTTCCCTGTTTTTGTTCCAACTTAATGTTAGAGTAATTTTCTAACTTTTCTCTAAATATGTTCGTCTGATATTATCCAAACTTAAATGCAAATTTTTATTTGATTTTTTTGCGGAGAGATAAATAATCAACCTGGTTTTCTTTTGGACAGCAAAAAGAAAATGAAAAATAAATTTGTCATCTTGCTATCAACGCAATTGGCGAAGTCTTATAAAATTGAAGAAATTTAAACCGCATCGGCCGGGAGGCGGTAGAATTAAGAAATGTCCATTACCATAATGATTTGCTGGAGCCGGCGCCCATTTATCAGATGAGATTTTTCCAGAATGCCCTCCTTCCGGAAGCCTGCGCTTTCATACAACTTTATTGCATTAATATTGTCTTCGAATACAGCAAGAATTATCTTTTTCAATCCACTTGATTCCCGGGCCCATCCCAGCACCTCATTCATCAATCCGGAACCGATTCCCTGATGCTGATATTCTCTATGCACGGCAATACCAAATACACCCACATGAGGCATCGTTCCCTGATTTGACACGCGGATGCCTGCATAACCGATAATCTTTTGATTGTTTTCAGC
>JARRQT010000384.1:0-3446 GCA_037381445.1 Calditrichia bacterium | reverse complement strand
TTGGGAGCGCCGTGGATAGAAGGGAAAAAGCTGGCCGCTAGGCTAAACGGACTGGCCATTCCCGGTGTCGCCTTCAAAGATACCAGTTTCACACCGGTTTCCATCCCCGGGATGTCCGAAAATCCCAAATTTAAGGACCAGCTCTGCTCCGGTGTCCGGGTCCTGGTGACAGACCGGAACCAGTTAAGGGCCTACCCCGCCGGGATCAAAGTGATCAACGCCATACAGAATCTCTATCCGGACAGCCTGCAGTTCCGGGCAAGCCATATGGACAGGCTCTGCGGCACCTCTGCCGTTCGGGAAGCCATCCTGCGCCATGCCGATATGGACAGTCTGATCAATAGCTGGCAGGATTCACTGAAGCAATTTGAGGAAACATGCTCGAAATATCTTATGTATGATTGATGATACAACGAGAGTTCGAGTTGAAAACTTTTTCGAACAAAATTTTCATGCCGGGAGGGATTGCCGGGATATAGTGGATCAGAGCAGAATAAATTGCAGTCCCTTTGCAGTGGATTCCCGCTAAAAGCATGCGGGAATGACATTTTGGGATAGTCTCTAACATAATTTGATTGACATTTTTATTACGTCGAACTCGCATTAATATATTAAGTGGGGAAAATCCGGAAGGACATTTCAACGCATGAAAGCACATTCCGGCCGCCATATCGGTTCCTGCTGATGCCGGCGGCCTTTTCTCAGAACCTGAAATTGTTGCCGGACATGATATTGAAGCGCTCGATATCCTTGAAATATCTGACGGTATTTTCTTTCAGCTCCAGGGTGCTCTCTTCATCGCAGACAATAATGCCCTTCTGATGAAGCTGGAGCATGGAAAGCGTCCACATGTGGTTGACCCCCTCCTCCACACTCTTCTGTAGGGCCCTCGCTTTATGATAACCGCTTACCAGAATCAGGACTTCCTTTGCGTCCATTATGGTCCCCACGCCCACCGTCAGCGCAGTTTTGGGGACTTTGTTCAGATCATCTTCAAAAAATCTTGAATTCGCGATAAGCGTGTCATGGGTCAGCGTCTTAATCCTGGTCCTTGAAGAAAGCGAGGAACCGGGTTCGTTGAATGCAATGTGACCATCGGGACCGATACCGCCCAGGAAGAGCTGGATGGGCCCTACCCTTTTGATTTTCTCTTCGTACTGTCTGCACTCCGATTCCAGATCTTCAGCATTTCCGTCCAGGATATTAACGTTTTCGGTCGGGATATCGATGTGATTGAACAGATGCTCCCGCATGAAATAGTGATAGCTCTGCGGGTGGCTTTCGGGTAAACCGACATATTCGTCCATATTGAAGGTGATAACATCTTTGAAGGAAATTTTGCCGTCTTTATGAAGCTTCACCAGCTCCCGATAAGCCCCAATCGGGGTTGAACCGGTCGGCAGTCCCAAAATAAAGGGTTTATCCTTTGTTGGCCTGAATTTCTCAATTTTTTGGATGATATAGTTTGCCGTCCATCTGCTCAGGGTATCATAGTCTTTGAGAATGATTAAGCGCATTTCTGCCTCCTTTATTTAATAATTGAACCAAAGGCACTCCTGAATCCCGGATTTGTATATATTGTACGAGGAAACCCGCCTGTCCCGTCAGGCGCTCCCCGCTAATTCTTTGACCGGTTGAGGACATGAATACTCACTGAAGGTCATCTATTTTACGGCCTCTGCTTTCAGAATAAATATGCCTGAAGATATTCTCATATTCGGGCGTTAATTGTTTTCCGCGCCGCTGCATTACCAAACGGGCAGTTTCCAGCGCTTTCTCCAACTCATGCTCTACCATCTGCTCTGCACCGCCCCAGGAAAAGGGCGCGATATACTTCGGGGGAAATCCGGAGCCGAATATATTTGACATGGGGCCTACCACGGTGCCCGTATTGAACATGGTATTGATGCCGGATTTTGAGTGGTCGCCCATGGCCAGCCCGACAAACATGCTGCCGGAATCAACCATTGCCCCGCCGAAATTGACCTTAACATTTCCGTAATTATTTTTCAGATCGCTGTTATTGGTGTCGGCGCCCAGGTTGACCCATTCCCCGATATAGGCATGGCCCAGAAACCCGTCATGCTGTTTATTGCTGTATGACTGAAAAATGGATTCCTCAACTTCGCCGCCCACCTTGCATACTTCTCCGACAGAAGTCCCTTCATATATTTTGGCGCCGATTTTTATCGCAGTACTGCATGGCTGGAAACCGTCCCCTCGATTATGCCGCCCCAATTAAAATATTTAAAATCCTGCTGAATCTCAGAGGGATTGTGATGGACCAGATCCCAGAAATATCCCGCCAGCTTAGCGGATTCTATTTCCGTCCTGCTGACATCTTTCAGAAAATCCAACTCAGAATTTTCGATGATGGATTTGCTGAACTGGTCTATATGATCGCCCTTCAGCCTGGCGGCAACAACCTGTCCGTCCCGGAGCAATATTTTTTCCTCCTGAACATTTAACAATTCCGGCAGGCTGCCGTCCGCAATAATCCGCCCGTTGATGAAAATGCAATCGGACTCGGGCATTACATTTACCGGGATATCCGGATTTTGGGATTGAACATAATCCGCCAGATAGTCCCTGCACAACAAAGCCACGGGATAGTGGGGAAAATCATGGGTAATTTTTTCCTTTAAAGTGAGAATACCGCAGCGCAGATCAAAAACCGGGCGGGTCAAGGCAATGGGAAACAAATTCGAATAACCGGAATCCTCAAATATAACAACAGATGGTTTCATCATCCCTCCATCTTTTGGTTATATGGGAAACAAATTCGAATAACCGGAATCCTCAAATATAACAACAGATGGTTTCATCATCCCTCCATCTTTTGGTTATATATCAAATTTACAGCTCAAATAATTTTCCCTGTCATCAAATATCTTGTCTATAAATTCTCAGTGCTTTTCCGCAATTCCCTGGAACGCTCGTGGAATTCATCCAAATCCATGACTTTCAAAAACACGAAACCGCGGGCGGAGCGGATCCTTGAATCGGCATTGCGATAAAAGAAATCCCGGCCGAGAAGCGTTTTCATGTAGCGGTACTGCTCCACATGAATCTTTTTGGCAAGATTGGAAAAGGGGCCGTCATATTCATAACTCGGGAAGGACGCATCCGCCTGGGAGACAAAAGAGTTGAGAAACGCATTCTGAAGAATGGCCATTCCGTTGAAGGTTACCGGGACAAACAGATTGGCCTCGCAGGGATGAAAGCGGTACCACACATTTCTGTATCCACATACTTTAATATCGTTTCTGCCGGTTTCGCTGACATACATTTTCAGGGCGGATGATATGGCCTGCAGTACTTTATAATGTGTATCCGGACCGCTGCCTTCGGGATCAAGGGCGACAGTAATAATTGTGGGGTTGGTTTTTCGGATGGTCTCCAAAACCGGCAAAATATCCCGTTCCTTTTCCGGTTCTTCTGTGAAG
>JARRQT010000383.1:0-2394 GCA_037381445.1 Calditrichia bacterium | reverse complement strand
GAAACTGAGATCATAAATTTCAGGCCGGAGTCTTAAAAAAATCCAGAAGAAGACGATGCGATTAACCATTCCCAACCAGCTTACCATCCTGCGGATCATTCTGACGCCAATCTTTCTGGTTTATTATCTGAAGGGCACCCCGCACGATCAGCTTATCGCTTCTATCCTTTTTGTGGCGGCCTCCATCACCGACTGGTACGACGGCTGGTATGCCCGGCGCTTCGGGGTCATCACCCGCTGGGGACAGTTCATGGATCCACTGGCCGACAAACTGCTGGTCTCCTCGGCCCTGATCGTCTTCGCCTGGCTGGGATATGTCTTCTGGTGGATGGTGTGGGTGATTGTGGTGCGCGATTTTATCGTCACCGGCATCCGCATTTACGCCCTGCACCGGGGCACGCCCATCGTGACCCATGCGGTGGCGAAATGGAAAACCTTCGCCCAGATGATTACCATTTTTATGATTCTGAGCTATACGGTCTGGCTGAATTATTACGGCACGGGAAGCGCCTCCTACCATGCCAAATATCTGGACGCCATTGGTATTGCCATGTCCGTTGTCACGCTGCTCACCGTGATCTCCTTCGTGATCTACGTCTTCGCCAACTGGCAGTTGATTTGGCGGATACTGAAAAAATCCGTTTCGCCGTTTATGAAGTAGGCGATACCGGGAATTTCGTTTTCGAATTAAAAAATGCTGTAGAAGTTCAGAAACTTAGTGGACTTGTTAAAGCCAAATGCATCGTTTAGCATTAGCACCCTGCTAAGATCAAAGTGAAACACAGAGCCCGCCATTTTTAAATCCGTTTATATTAAAACAAACTCATTTCCGGCGCTATGCCGTTCTTCCGCAGTCATACCCCGCTGTAATCTTTTATACAGATTTGAGGCGCCCATCTAAAATTGTTCGAAACATGCGCGAGGAAGGAAAAATTCAGATTACCGGTATTTATTGCCCAAGCCCAACTGCTTCAATACCCTGGATAAATCCGATTACTTTCTCATAGTATTGTGTATGATCAATTGTGATTTCATTTTCTTTACTAATCCACAAAAGTGATTTTTTGTATCTCTTTTAAAAAAATATGCGCGTTTTCTCTTTTGATCCCAACGAAGTGACAGGGATGCCCGGGGTCTGGAAACACACCACCCCAATAATATTTCTGCGCATAGACTGAGAGACTATCTGTCTTTAATAAAAGAGCATTAATCTCAAAAGGTAATGATGTGAAGACCTCGGGGTGGATTATTCCGATTATAAGTGAATCAGTGTAATTAAAATCAGGGAAAGAAAAAGGGGGTATGTATCCGTATGTTGCAGTTGTATCCAAAAATGCCCTTTGATCTTCTTCATTTCTCAGGACAATAATTTCCGGATATGGAGAATTTGAATAAAAGATCTGATGCCCCTTAATGACTGTTCTAAAAGGTATGATCTTTATGCTATCGCATTCGTTTATGTCTATTATTTTGTTTATCTTGAATACTCCGTCAACTTTTGGAATGGAGACAAAACAGCATGGGATAGAAAATGGGAAACGTTCATCATTGGTTTTATATATGCTTGCAATTATATTTATTTCATTTGTGGTTGTATCCATTAGAATTGAATCGATCGAGAAAATAGAATTCGCCCGGACTTTTTGGTCATAAATTATTCCAGCTAGATTTAAAGAGTCATAAGATTCAAAACTCGGAAACCAGGTGACTATTGAAGTTGTATCCAGGAAATTCTTCTGATCTTCCTGGTCTTTCATAACTATTAGTTGAGGTTTTGTATTTTCTGCTGACAAAGCCCGATAATGCAAGTATGTTTCAAAAGGCACTTTAATAACTGAATTCTTAATTTTACTCTTATACTCTGCATTATTTTGAAGACTGGAAAAATCCTGTCTGCATGATACCACCATTAGTGTTAAAAGCAAGCATAATAGAGGACTTCTCATTTTATTCACCAACATGATTTTAACGAACATAACAAATATATTAAATTTGGAAATACAGTTAATGCTTCTGCATAAAATCAAAGTGAAACACACAGTCCGCCATTTTTAAATCCGTTTATATTAAAACAAACTCATTTCCAGCGCTGGCAAAACAATTTTTGGATGACTCGCTATTAAGTTATCCCGCCGGTTAATAAAATGCAAGGGAAAAAGCGGGAAAAGCGGCGAGGCGTAGGATGTATCTCCGGGAATGTGCTTCCGTTGGCAACGGGCAGCAACAGCGCTTCCCGGCAGCCCGGAAATTAATGCCGCATCGTTTTAAAATTTATGCGCATTAAATGGTCAATTCATGCGCAACAGTTGGGCCACTCATGCGCATGAGTTATTATGCCCTGCTGCATGTGTTCTGGATTTCCCGGTTATCAAAGCTGCGGGCCGGATTGGAGAT
>JARRQT010000382.1:0-2395 GCA_037381445.1 Calditrichia bacterium | reverse complement strand
CGGTCCCATTTCTGAGCGTTCAGCTTTCCTACAGCTATCTGGAACCCGACGGTTTAACCGCCCTGAATCCCCAGAATCTTTTCAAATATTTTGTCAGCACCAACTGGCGGAAACTGAAGGTTACACTTTACGGAAAATATGTGGCCAATCTATATGCGGAAAATTATAGCACCACAAAACTGGACAATTATCATATAATGAATGTTTCCCTGTCCTATCCTTTCCGGTATTTGTCTTTGAATTTTCAATTGCAGAATATTCTCAATAAAAAATATGAGGTTCTGCCCGCTTATCCTGCACCGGGCTTTCATTTTATGGCCGGAATCACCCTGAACGAAGAAATATTTTAGTTGATTCCAATGAATTTTGACGGGAAAATATTTTATGAATAAAGAGGCATCATATCCCTGCATCCCGCTAGCGGCTCTTTTCGCGGCGCTGGGACTCGTTTTCCCCGTCCTCTTTCACCTTACCGGATTGGGCAGCGCTTTTCTTCCCATGTTTTTGCCAATACTTATGGGCAGTATGCTGCTTCCCCTCCAGTTGGCTATATCGATTGCAGTTTTGACCCCGGTGATTTCCTTTGTGTTTACCGGTATGCCGCCGTTGTATCCGCCTGTTCTCCCGGTAATGATTGCAGAACTGCTGATTATCTCAGCCATTGCGTCTTCGCTTCATTTTAGAAGAAATTTGTCCGTCTGGCTCACGCTGTCGCTCGCCCTGGGCACCGACCGCCTGTTCTTGCTTCTCATTGTTTATTGGATTGCGCCATATATGGGACTGCCCGGGGCGTTCACTTCCGGCGCGGCTGTGCTGCATGGCATCCCCGGTATCGTTTTTATGTTTATCGTCATCCCATTTAGCCTGAATATTTTGGAAAGCAAGTATCCGCAAATCATAGAAAGAAGAATTAGATCAGGAAAGTAAGAAAACATGATTCGTCACATTCAGCACAGAGAATTTTTCGATTATCACGCACCAACCTGGGATCAGGATGAAACGCCTGAAAAACGGGATGCACTGTACCGCATTATCAAAAGGCTGAAGCTGGATTTGCATCAGTCAGTGTTGGATGTCGGATGCGGTACCGGCATTTTGGTCCCGGTAATAAAATCGCTTGGCGGCGAAAACAACCGGCTTATTGAGGCCGATATTTCGGCCGTTATGCTGCGCAGGAACAAAGAAAAATGGAATGGCTTATACAGCGGCCTGCACCCCGCTGCCGTTGATGCCCACGATTTGCCGTTTCGGGATGAAAGTTTTGAGGTCATAATCTGCTAAGCCGTGTATCCCCATTTTCTGGAAAAAGCAAGGGCTGTCAGTGAATTGCGGCGGGTTTTGAAACCAGACGGACAAATGATCATTCTGCATCTGATGAGCAGCCGGTTACTGAATGAAATGCACCGGGAAGCCGGGGAAGCGGTGGCGGAAGACCGCCTGAAACCGGTTGAAGTGGTTGCCGGAGAGATCGGTGCGGCGGGATTTCAGGTTATCAGTTATGAGGAACAGGATGAACTCTATCTGATCCGGGCCCGCAAAATCGAAGGCGTGCGGGTGGATGCCGGAACCTGAAATCAGTGCTTGTGCCCATCGAAAAAATTTTATATACTATGATTTGTGATTATTGAGACTCGGTATAAACAAGGTGCTGTTAAGCAAATGATTCATTCCGGTCATTTTGTGGCTATTTTCGGAAGCGGTGTCGCAGGTTCGGAGGCTGCATATCAGCTGGCCAGGCGGGGCATTTATTCCGTGATTTTCGAGCAGAATGTCCTTCCCTACGGAAAGATAGAGGAAGGCCTGCCCAAATGGCACAACAAATTGAGGGACAAGGAAGAAGAGAAAATCGATCAGCGGCTCTCGGATCCCCATATCTATTTTGCACCAAAAGTCAAATTGGGACTGGATTACCATCTGCAGGACGTTCTGGAGTGGGGATTCAGCGCCGTGCTGCTGGCAGTCGGGGCCTGGAAGGACCGCTCCCTGCCAATACAGGGTATTGACGATTACATCGGCAGGGGATTGTATTATCAGAATTCATTTGTATCCTGGTTCAATCACACTCACGAACCCGGCTATGCCGGTCCGAAACTGGAAATTCGGGACGGGGCCATTGTCATCGGCGGCGGCCTGGCCTCACTGGACGTGATGAAAATATTGATGCTGGAGACTACCCTGAAAGCCCTGCACGAAAAGGGACACCAGACCGATCTGTTTACGCTGGAGCGGGAGGGGATTGCCGCTGTCCTAAAAGGTCTGGGCCTGACGTTGAGCAATCTTGGTTTGAAGGGAAGCACCCTTTATTATAGCAGAAAAATTGAAGATATGAAGTTAGCGCCCATGCCACCCGATGCAGCTCCCGAGCGTAGTGAAAAAGTGCACCGTCTCCGGGATC
>JARRQT010000381.1:0-2567 GCA_037381445.1 Calditrichia bacterium | reverse complement strand
GTCCGCGTATTTATGGACGGCGGTAGTAACTCAACAGTGGGTTCAAACAAGATATTTATATGCACAGAATCGCCACTAAGCGGAATTTTTACGATGGGCTGGACACTTTCAGCAGTAGATATCTGATCGAACATTGTCGCTTCATTATTGACCTGGACATTCCTGATAACAATCCGCGAACTAGCGGATAAACGATTCCAGTGGAGGAGAATCCCTGATGGGGCACCGATTCACCCATCCATATATTTAATGTTCCTGAAAATACTTCCGATACGCTGCCCAATTCATTGTCAAAGGTATGGCGTGCACTCGACATCAGGGTGTTATATCCCTGGATTGAGAAGTGATGTTGGAACTGAGCCATATTGACCCAGCCTGTAACAAATGGCCATACAGCACCATAATTATATCCCAATGGTTGATAAAACTTGCTTTTATCGGAAAGCAGACGCACGCCCCAATCGGTTGTCAATTCCGCGGAATTCACTTTTTGCAATGAAAGTCGGCTGCGTTCGGGAGTGCCAAGATTCCACATCAATCCGACACACTGCCAGGGAGAGATCTCCTTTACCTTCTGGCCGTCCGCATTAAATGCATAGGCATAATAACCGCCATCCTCAACCCAGAAATGGCGATTGTATGCCTTTTCTGCTTCCCGGGAATCCTTTTCGGCCTGCCCGGCCATTTTGTCATCTCCTATTGCCCGGGCTAATACCTGCATGCCCTGAGTCGCCCTGATCCATACAGCTGCCAGATAGACATCCGTCTCGATTCCACTCAATTCTCCATATTCGGAAGCACCTAAGCCGGCTTGTTTATTATCCATTAATCCATCACCATTGGCATCGGTTTTCAAACACCACTGATAGGCCCGCCTGAGAGAATTCCAACTATCTTTAATGAACTGCACATCGCCGCTCCGGGCATAATAATCCGACATCGCAACAATATAGAAAGGAGTTGTGTCCCCGTGAATATACCCATAAGGGTAATCATTCCACCAATCAACATACCCTGCTGCCTGGGACAGTTCGTGGGCCATTTTCCCATCCTTGCGTTGCCATTTCTGTGTAAAGCGCAAAGCGTCCTTCACCGTTTGGAATGCGCCATAGCTGTTAAAGCTTAACATGTTCATAAAAGCATCCCCGCCAAAATACCAGCCAAAGCCGGGTCGTCCACTTGTTCCTGATGCTCCAAGACCCGCAACCAGTCCCTCTCCTAAATCAGGGTTATCCACCATCATATTGTCGAGGGCGACTTTTGCCCATTCATAAGCTAGATCTAATTGGGGAACCGGCGTTTCGATCCGAAGAGTATTGTCTCTCAGCTGTTGATAGTATGCGATGTTCTGACGGTAATATTTTTCCGGATCGGCCTGCATCCTTTTGTAGATATTAATAATTTGGTCCCGTTCACCCTTTCCACCAGCCATGTAGATAGGAATAAATCTTCCTCTGACCGAATCAGGATCTTTAATCTCAATTTTGAATTCATTGGGTGCATCGGAAAGCATGTGGGCGGGCGTGGAAGATATACCAGAAGCTGCTGGTGAACCTATCAATCCGTGGTTTTTACGCGTTGGTTCGGAAATCAGATACGCCTTTAATTCCTTATTCCAGGAGGCATACTGTCCGCCTATCCCTGCAGGCCACATTGGCTGCAATATTGGAAGAAATCCGCACACAATCGCCAATGGCTCGGTGGCATTCACATCCAGCAAAATCATTGCTCCCGCTTCATCAACCGGCGTTATATAGGTAGCACGTATCGTGAACGACTGATAGGTATAAGTTATGGTCGTGGCTTCCGGTGTTACATCTATGTAGCGAACGATTTCCTTTGCCTGAATTGGCCGCGTAGAAGACCCAATAAAAAATGAAAAATTGAAGCTTCGGAATAATTTAAGTGGATAAGCCCAGGCTTCAAAGGAGCCGCTTTCTTCTCCAATAATTGCAAACTTGCGCCCGACTTTATCAAATGGAGTACCAACCTGCGCAGATCGCGTTAACTGTAAAGTGTTTTTTTCCAATTGAAAAGATGGAATTGTGCCATCCTGTGCAAATATTTGCAGTGCAAAGAATAATATCATCAAGATATGGACTAAAAATAATTTCATTAAAATGCAATCCTCATTAGGTTCAAAGTGAATACCATCGTTCTATTCATAACCATTTGCAATGGACTTTTGCATAATAAAATGATATTGAATAGCACCGCATTTATGCCAGCAACAAGGCACGGACATCACTGCTTTTCTTTTGGCATGATATCCATCATCATGCGGTTGATAATGCCCGCCCATATATATTGCCGATGATAGCCTGCCCACTGCGCATCCGGGCTATAAAATTCCCAAAGCTGATGATCTTTCTTTAGCTGTTCGATCATGTTTTTTGAAACACGGCTAACCAGTTCTTTCGCCATATCCGTGTATCCGTATTGAATCAAACCGTGCTCGATCAAATAATCCCACTCTACCCATACCGGACCATTCCAGTAACCGGTTGGATTATAATATGGGTCATCAGCCGAAAGAGAAGGGACACCGTATTCCCTCCAGAATTTCG
>JARRQT010000380.1:0-3935 GCA_037381445.1 Calditrichia bacterium | reverse complement strand
CACGAAGGTCTCGCCTGTTTTGAAAACTACAATTGGATACATGCGCTTTTCAATGGAATAAAATATGGGTATATCGACAAGAGAAATGAGATTGTGATCAAAGCCAAATTCAATTTTGCAGGGAATTTCAGGGATGGCTTGGCTTCAGTGCGCATTGGACGTAACTATGGGTATATAAATACCAAAGGCGAGATTGTCATCCCATGTCAATTCAAATATGCTCACGGTTTTCGTGAAAACCTGGCGCTGGTTTTGATCGAAAACCGTTATGGTTATATCAATAAAAGGGGAGAAGTTGTAATAGAACCCCAATTTGAGGATGCCAGGGATTTTTCCGATGGTATGGCGCTCATAAAACAGGGCAATCAGTGGGGCTATATTAACAGAAAAGGAGAGGTTGTCATCACGCCCCAATTTGAGAAGGCTTATTTCTTCAAAAATGGACGGACAACTGTATATAAAGGGAATAGGCCGGTAATTATTGATAAGGAAGGAAAGGTGGTTGATGGCTAACCCTGATGAAGTAAGGGGCTGGTTCAAACAGGAGGCAAGATGCAGGGAGTTCAATGATTATCCGATGCAGTTGCATAATGGAATCAGCCGGAGCATTTGCGTTTCTATTTTTTAGCTGGTCCGATTATTTTACGGACCGAGATCATTTTTTCTGTTCCGGCAATTTTAGCCGCGGGTTAAACCAGTATTTTGTATCAGGCAGTTAATCATTCTAAACAACCGCCGCCGCACGGCCGCGTCGGTCTGATGAGCCAAAAGGACAAAAATGTGAAACAATGGTATGAAGAACTATTCGGGAATTTTGCCCGGACCTGCGATAATGAAGCATTCACCCAGGGGACAATGGGAGAATGCAATTTTATTGAAAAAGAAATCAATCACGACTTAACGAAAAGAATAATTGATATCGGATGCGGAACGGGACGGTATTCCATAGAATTATCTAAAAGAGGCTATACTGTTACCGGCATCGATTTATCGAAATCACAGTCACAGCACGCCAGACAGAAAGCATCGGCGCAATCCCTCAAAAGTGATTTCCGGAAGCATGATGCCAGAACTCCCCATTTTTAAAATGCTTTCGATCTGGCCCTCATGTTGTGCGAAGGCACCTTCCCCCTGATGGAAACCGTTGAGATGAACTTCCAAATCCTTCAAAATGCCGCCAATGGATTAAAGCCCGGGGGAAAACTGATTTTTACCACCTAAACCGGCCGTTTCCGTTATTTCATTCCGTGAAGGATTTTCTTGCTGCCGGGAAAAAAGAGAACGCCGCAGATTCGGAAAGGACCGGTACCTTTGATCTGATGACCTTCCGGGACCGCAATGTCATTGAATTTGTTGATGATTCCGGAAATAAAAAATTGATCCGTAGCAATGAACGGTATTATGTGCCGTCAAAAATAAGCTGGCTGCTGAAATTATTAGATTTTAAAAACATTAATATGTTCGGCGCCAAACCTGGCGCCTGCAGTCGCGATGAAAAATTGAATACCGAAGATTTCGGCGGGACAAATCCGTATGCCTCCCGACTCATGATGGGGATTGCCTGGCCATTCCCCGCCTTTTCACTTGCATTCAATTATCACGTAGAATAACTTAGCTTGTACTTAAATCTGCGGTTGTGTCATCGAAAATGGCTTTCTTGCTACAAATGGAATTCTAACCTGCAGGCGGTTCATGTTACATTAATCATCGAATGCAATCGGTTTCACGGTTCCGGCATATTTTTATACGATTTCAAACAAAAGAACAGCCTGATGAATTTTGCAGTTCTACGCATTTCAGGCTGTAATATCTTTATTTATTGAGAAAATTTCTTTCTCAATACGGAAAAACATTCTTTTACGCATATTGGTAGCTATTCCGTATGCTGGGCATGCAAATTACATTCAGGCGCAATAAGAAAGACAGGACTATGCAAGATCTCAGGATCGGAAGGATCGCTGTTTTCCTCCTCTTTACATTTGTGCTGTCATGGAGTTTCTGGCTCATTATCACGCTCACCATTGGCCATCGAGCCTATCTTAAGCTGGGCATGTCGCCGTTGGATATGCTTTTCCCGGCGTTTGTAGCCCTCGCCCTGCGCCTGTTTGTCCTCAGGGATAGTTCCATCCATTTCCGAAGCTATCAGGGCAAGCCCCGCCGGATTCTTTATGGCTTTTTGCTGTTGACGGTGGCATATGGAATTGTCACACTCATGTCCTTGCGGATTATGGGTCATTCAGCAATCTTGATTGGCATTGGTAATCTGTTGATGACGCTTTGGACGCTATTGGTCTTCTTCGTCGCCGGTCAGAGCAGCAAGGAAGAGCTCGAGAAAGCCGGGCTGCAGCTGGGGAATAAAGAATGGGGGGCCAAATTGGTGTTGGGTGTAGTGATTTTCCTCGCCTTGCAGGCGACGTTGAACCTTCTTCCGGGCCTCGGACAATGGCCGGGCCAAGCCGGGCGTATCTATGGCGTCGCTGTTTCGGGAGGGATATATCCATTTGCACTGATTGCGGCCTTTGGCCTTGCCTTGACCGGCATACCATTAAGTGGATTAGCGGCCGTGTTCGGCGAGGAATACGGATGGCGGGGATTCCTGCAGGACGAGATGGGGAGATTGGGCGACCGTCGTGCGGCTCTAGTGGTGGGATTGGTCTGGGGTCTGTGGCACATACCAGTGCTTCTGAGTGGCGTTCATACCTACCCGGCGACCGCTCCGGGTTTGGGATTGGGTTTGGTGCTATTTGTGCTCTGGGGATTCTTTCAGAGTTATGCAGTTTTGAAGACCGGTAGCATCTGGGTAGCAGCCTTTCTGCATGGCCTGGTGAATAGCGTCTATGCCTTCATGCTGCAGTATCTTGTACGTCCGGTGGACAAACTGTTTTCCTTCGGGCTTGGAGTGTATGGTCTAATTTGCCTGGCAGTAGTGGTAGCGTTTATCCTTCGTGATTCCGTATGGAGGCCACCAGTAAAAATTGGGATGGCAGTGAATCTCGGTGCAAAGCAATAGGGCCAGGGCTGATGCTCAAAACCGGCGTATCGGTTGGCTTTAGCATTATTCTAGCAGCAGGATGGTACTATTTATCCAAATGGAAAAATATGAAGATTGTCAACAGGCATAAGAATCAGTTGATCAAGCCAGTCATTATCTCGCTTATTCTGAGCATTAACTGTCTTGCTCAATCCGTTGATTTTTTCAGGGAGAACATTAATATTGATATTTGCGACACTTCCTGCTCACTGAAGGGCGCTTACTATTTCAAAAACGTGGATGAAACACCGGTTTCAAGAACGCTGTATTATCCGTTTGTAATCAACCATGAGCTGCCTGTTCCAGACAGTATTTCCGTTTTCGACCGGACCCGTTCCGCTGAAATCAAATATGTGCTTTCAAAATCGGGTATTCTTTTCCCGCTTGAAATCCCGGAGAGAAGCATTGTCGTCATTGATATTTTTTATCATCAAAAAACCCCGGCCAGTAAATTTGAATATATTCTGCTGACAACTCAGGAGTGGCACAAACCATTGGACTCAGCAGAATTCAGGTGCGTCATTCCACAGGGGTTGCATATAAGCCACATGTCATATCCTTTTAAGAAAATTAACTCAGATGCAAAGGGAACAGTCTATTCCTTCAGGAAAAGGAATTTTGCACCTGAAAAAAATCTAACCATAAAATGGGCGGACAAAAAATGAAAACCTTCGTGAAGTTATCTGCTTTTCTGTTCATTTTTTTAACATCCGTATCCAGAGCCAATCCTATCATGATGTTTTTTATTACGGAGGTCCAATTAGATGAAGACAACTCCCATGGATGGAAAATGGAATTGTTCAATCTTGATACCTATCAACGAATGTTTCTAAAGAACTATTCAAATGCAAACGCTCTTGATGGACAACGTATGCTTATACAAATGAAAAAAGGACACACTCAG
>JARRQT010000379.1:0-2426 GCA_037381445.1 Calditrichia bacterium | reverse complement strand
GTGCTGGAGCAGAACTATCCCAACCCGTTTAATCCGACCACAAAGATAAAATTCGGACTGCCCAGGGCCGGTGAGGTGCTGATCGACGTATACAATGTTCTGGGTCAGCGGGTGGCCACTATATTTGAAGGCCGCCAGAGCGCCGGGTAGCATGTGGTAGAATTTGATGCCAGCCGGCTGGGGAGCGGACTCTATTTCTATCGGATCCAGGCTGCCGGTTTCCAGCAGGTTAAGAAAATGATGCTGCTGAAATAATATTTAACTCTTAAACACAAACGTATTAAAAGGCCTGTCATTGAATTGTGACAGGCCTTTTTTTATATGATTTTACAGGACTCATTTCAGGCTTGTTTCAAATTAGCTGCCGATGACGTTTATAGGCTTTCGGCCCGGGGGGAATAGCGCTGCCAATCTATGGTCTTATCCGTCCTGTATCATGTTCTCTGCTGAGTATGAATATGTGCCTTTGTGGCGGGCTCTTAATCAATAGAATTTTTTTAGGTCCGATCGGAACATAATATTTGTATCATGCCCGGGTCGCTTCAATCGACAATCGCCAATGTTCACGACTTGGTGTTGTTGATGCCAATCCGTTGCCAAAAAGGAAAGATCAAAATAGATCGTTTTATCCCGTCTTTGAGAAGTTAAGTCTCCTGTGAATTATATTTTTAGATCCGGATTATTAAACCGGCAGATTCGGGTATTTCGCCGGAGCATGGAGGGTGTGCTGTCGCCCAGCAGCCTGAGGACAAAAAATAGTATTTTGAGAAAGCGCTGAAGCTCATCTTAAAATTCTAAATCTTGAATTCTTGTTTAAAATCATATCATCTTTTTAGAATAAGGATTATAATGGCCTTCATATTCTCAAGTTAAAAAAGGGAGTTTGCTGTGAATCGAATAGAAGTGTTAATATGCCTGTTAATACTGAGCATGAGTGCCATCGCTATGGATGTAAGCGGGCCACAGAACGGCAAATGGACAATTGAAAATTCACCCTACCGGGTAGTTGGAGATATCGAGGTTCCAAGAGGCCAAACACTTAGCATAGACCCCGGCGTCATAGTCAATTATTCAGGACGCTACCGCATTCTGGTTAGTGGAACTCTGTTGGCTCGCGGCCTGGTCAGCGATTCAATTATTTTCAAGCATGAGATTCCCGATTCCTTTCACTATTCTCTGGATTTTATTCAAAACACAACGACCAGTGTTTTGGAATACTGCAGAGTGCAGGATGGAATTGCAGATGGCTCTTCAAAATATGGCGATGTTTCAGATTATCACGGTGGCGGAATTGTAATTGAAGGAGCCTCACCTCACATTAGACACTGTACTATTCAAGGCAATTTTGGCACGTACGGTGGCGGAATGGATATCTTTGGCAATTCTTCACCATTGATTGAATCAAATATAATCAGAAATAATTCCTCTGATGGTGCGGGGGGTGCGATCGCTTGCAGCGGAGGAGATAGTGCAAATACGAATCACCCCTTAATTATTAACAATATTATAACAGGCAATTCTGCACCAAATGGCGGCGCAGCTGATTTCTACGCCTACTGTAAAGGAGAATTATCAAATAATTTATTTTACAGCAACCATGCTACCTTCACTGGTGGGGCGATTTTCCTGAATACCGGCAGTAATAGTGTGAAGATACAGAATTGTATATCTTGGAATAATTCTGCTTCTTTGGGTGATGATGAAATATCCACCAATGGATTTCCAATTACGGTTGAAAACAGCAATATTGAAGGCGGTTTTCCCGGCACCGGAAATATTAATATCGATCCGCAATTCATCGATCCGGCAAATGGTGATTTCCGCTTTCAGGAGAATTCGCCGATGGTGGATGCCGGGACAAATGCCGATGCACCCGCGGTGGATTTCGACGGAAATGCGCGCCCGTTCGATGGCGACCGTAACGCTGTTGCGGTTACTGATATGGGGCCGTATGAATATCTGAATACTGCTCCCAGGATCACTTCAACACCCGTTGAGAATGTGCTGCAGGAACAGCCCTATACCTATAATGTTGACGCAACAGATCCCGATGTCGGAGAATCACTGGTCTACTCACTAAGCGTCGCACCCGCTTTCATCTCGATTGACCCTTCCAGCGGTATTATCACGGGAACACCTTTATATAATGATGTGGGTGATCATCCGGTTGCTGTGGTGGTGGCGGACCTTAATGGAGCCACCGATACGCAAAATTTCACCCTCCGGGTCATAAAAACAAACGACGCGCCGGTAGCGGTGGATGATGCGGGAACGGCCGCAGAAGACAGTCCGGTGACGGTGGATGTTCTTGCCAACGACAGTGATGTGGATGCGGGAGATGTTCTGACCATTACCGGAGCGACCACCCCGGTTCACGGCACGGCAGTAGTGAATGGCGGGGCTGATATCACCTACACGCCGGCGTC
>JARRQT010000378.1:0-2428 GCA_037381445.1 Calditrichia bacterium | reverse complement strand
GTTTTGAATCCCTCGACCAACACATCAAGATGATGATTGATCCGCAAACCGGTTACTCCGTTGGTGTCCGGCAATTTCGATTTTTCAATACTGTTCACCTGTCTGCCATTGACCAGAAAGCGCACCATGTCCATATCCACAGCGATGTCAAGCAAATTGGCCGTTTTGCCGCTGCTGTCTGCGGCATTAACCGCGGGATCCGCTTTCCAGTCCACAATAGTTTCGGTTTTGTCACCGTCCCGTTCTTTGATCAGGTATTTGCCGTCCTGCCGGACCAGAAAATAAATGTAGCGCTGGTTATCGGACTGCAGATGATTCCCCCCGATAAATAAACCATAGGCTTCGGGGTGCTGGGATTTCTGCAGTTGGGTAAACTCTGCCCGCACATTATAAAGCCCGTTCAGCTCATCGGCGGGTTTGTAGAATATGCCGGCAGGCGCATTGGTGGTGATGTGATACCCGCCACCCTCAATCACAAACTGCAGGTCCGTAAGATTGTCCGTGGGCCGGTCCAGCCGGACTTCCCATCCCGGAGGCAGCTCACCGCTTCCCATGACCACATCATGCTGCCCCTGCACAGCCTGAGCCGCTCCCTGGGACCATCCCAGAATATTTGCCGCAAAAACAATAAGAAACAGATATATAGCGCGCATCGGACCCCCTCCTTATTTTCGATTTTAGCAATCGCGGATTATTAGTAATTTTTTTGCTCGATCAAGATAAAACAGCAAATTCAGAAAATTTGCATATCGGCTTTATACCCGATATTTTGGGAAATCAGATCCGTAAACTTACGAATCACCCCTACAGATTTGTTAAAAACCGTCTGACCTATTCGTTCAATATGCCGGCCGGTTTTTCAAAAAGTATTTTACCTTTTCAGAACAACTTAAGTTTCGCGGAAGGCGGGACGGTGATGTATTCGGTCAAATTGTCTCTGGGAATTGTCGAGTTTTTTATAGGAAGATTCCTCGGCCCGGTTATCGTCTACGGATCGGAGGGCCGGCTGCCGAACCGGGAAGAAACAGGGACAGGAGCCCGGTCTGACAGATCCGCCGCTCCCCAAAAGCGGGGTTCTTTTTCGAAAAAGCGGGATAAGTAAACTTGGATCACTTATTTTTGGCCGCCTGTGATTTTTTCCTTCCAGGGCGGGTCTTGGAAGAAGCCGTCTTTCTTTCCGTGAGCCACGAGAAAATCCAGATAAGCACCCAGAGCCCTGCCACGATCCACCATTTGAAAACCAATAAAAAGGCAACATTGACCGCATAGAGGAGGTGAATAAACCAGACTGGCGCGGTAGGCCGCTGACGGCCTTTTAAAATCGGAGAAAATGAAGAACTGAAAAAAGCGATTATTTTTAGAACAACCATAATAACCGTATAGGCGATAATGAACATTCGTAACCAGGGCATATCTGTCGTAACGGCAAGAATAATCAGGATGGTTATGGCGATGTCTAACATCACTTCTTTAATCCGTTTCATGGGCAATCCTCTTTTTCTCAGTTCCAACAGCAATATAAGAAATTTGTGACATGCATGCAGAAATTTATCTTTAATTTATGCGCTGTCACAACCAAATTTTTTGACGGCGAACCGTCCGAGGACATGATGCCGGCAGCCGGTGAAACACCTTTTTAAAAAAACATTGAATTTTAGTGATTTTTTTAATTAAACTGACCTTCTTCTAATCTGGATAAACTCATTTTAACCAAACTAAATATAAGGAATCCTCACAATGAAAAGAACTTTACTTCTGATTATTCTCGTGGGCCTGTCGCTTATGGGATGTTCAAAAACCGAACAGAATCCTTTTTTCAGCGAATATGATACCCCCTTTCAGACACCCCCGTTTGATAAAATAAAGGAAGCCCATTATCTTCCGGCTTTTCAGAAAGGAATCGAACAGCATAATCAGCAAATCCAGACGATTATCAATAATTCGGAAAGCCCGACATTCCCGAACACGATTGAAGCGCTGGAAGAGAGCGGCCAGTTATTGACCAAAGTCAATGATGTATTTGTGAATATGCGCTCCGCCAATACCAGCGAGAACCTGCAGAAAATCGCAAAAGAAGTGTCTCCTCTCCTCTCAAAACACTGGGACGACATACTTCTGAACAAGGATTTGTTTCGGAGAGTGAAGGCTGTCTACGATCAGAAAGACCAGTTGGATCTGGACACCGAGCAGAACGCGCTTCTGGAAAAAACTTACAAAGAATTCGTGCGGGGCGGCGCAAACCTGGATGATGCAAAAATGGCGGAACTGCGTGAAATCAACAAGGAGCTTTCTCTCCTCTCCCTGAAGTTTGGCGAAAACGTGCTTCGGGAAAACAATTCCTTCGCCATGGTCATCGATAACGAAGCAGATCTGGCCGGATTACCGGAAGGGGTAGTATCCGCTGCCTCCGAGGCTGCCGCAGAGAAAG
>JARRQT010000377.1:0-2980 GCA_037381445.1 Calditrichia bacterium | reverse complement strand
TCCCGCACTCCGGAAATCTCCTGGCGGATTTTACAGGAAGTAAAAGAAGAAATTCAAAGTCTGCAGTCCCCCGCAGCCTAAGACTTCCTTTAATTTTTATGAGCACGCCTTCGCTTTTATGGGGAGGCGTATTTCTTTTTGACGGATATTTATCAAAAAACAATAGATTTTTCGATCAAAATAGCGTACATATAAATTTTTCGGAAGATGGCTGCTTGTTCATATATAATTAGGATGGATTGGTCTCCGTGCTTTATCGATGAAGAGCCTGAAAGGAATAACGAAGCAATTTTTTGTGACAGGTTCATTTTCCCTGAAAATAAGCCGTTTTCATGATTATCAATTTTTGATGGAGACAGGTGCATTGGAAGGGATTTTTCTTTTGTTCCAATTGATGAGGGATCATAAATGACAGCTTATGAAATTATCGCAAAAAAACGCGACGGCAAGAATCTTTCCGACAGGGAAATTCACTTTTTCATTGAGAATCTGCTCAAAGGTGAAATTAAGGATTATCAGATGTCGGCCCTGCTGATGGCTATCTATTTGAGGCATATATTCAGTCCGGGAATACCATTGATCTGTCAGATATCCCGGGGAAGAAAATTGACAAACACAGCACCGGGGGAGTGGGGGACAAGGTTTCCATGGTGCTGGCGCCGCTTGCCGCCAGTCTGGATGTGATAGTGCCCATGATTTCGGGAAGGGGGCTTGGACATACCGGCGGCACGCTCGACAAACTGGAATCCATCCCGGGATTTAGGGTCTTCGGAAGCAAAGATTTTTTCAAGAAGGAGTTGTCGCAAATAGGCGTGGCCATGCTGGGGCAAACCGATTCGGTGGTTCCGGCCGACAGGCAGATCTACGCCCTGCGCGATGTGACCGCCACGGTGGAATCCATTCCCCTGATAACCGCCAGCATTATGAGTAAAAAAATTGCCGAGGGTATTGACGGTCTGGTGCTGGATGTGAAATTCGGGAATGGTGCCTTCATGCCTCAGGTTGAAAAGGCCGAATCCCTGGCCAATCATCTGATAAAGGTGGGCAGCGCCTTTGGGAAAAAAGTGGTGGCGCATCTCACTTCCATGGAGCAGCCGCTGGGATACAAAATCGGCAACTGGCTGGAGATAGCTGAATGTATTGACTGTCTGCACGACAAGGGCCCGGATGATTTGATGGATGTGGTTTATACCCTCACTTCCGAGATGCTGATTCTGGGCGGGCAGGCGTCCGATAGGGAGGATGCGCTGTCGAAATGCTGCAAAGCCATCGCGGACGGTTCAGCTTTCCGGAAATTTGTCGAAATGGTGAAATACCAGGGCGGCGATCCGGAAACGGTTATCTCTCCGGAAAAATACCCCCTCGCCGCGCATCGGCAGGTTTTGCAGGCCCCCCGCAGCGGTTTTATCTCCGGATTTGACACTCGGCAGGTGGGATTGGCCGGCGTGCAATTGGGCGCAGGCAGGGCCCGGGCGGAGGATCCGGTGGATCCTCGGGCGGGAATTGTTTTATTCAGGAAAATCGGAGACAAGGTCGAAAAGGGTGAACCGCTGCTGGAAATCTATACTAACCGGAAAGCATCCCTGAAGGAAGCTGGCGAGCGACTCCTGAATTCCATCGAGATAGGTGAAAAGGCGCCGGCGATTCCTGAATTGATTCTGAAACGCATTTCTGCCTGATAAAATAACGACGGCATTTTCGGGAAAGATGATTTTTTCAAAGAGTCAGCGGCATTGATGGAGTTAAGCCTGTCAACCTCAGAAACCATTCTGAAATGAATGAGCAGCCAAATTTTTAGGGCTTTTGCATCACACCTTGCCGGTGAAATTTTTGTTTAAAGATTCTTGGATATTTCGGATAATTGTTTAAATTAATTCTGGACTATGTGTTTGATTTCATTTGTCTAAAGGCTGCAACCAGTTCATTTGGAAACTTTGAATCCTCTAAGGCGGCATCATAATCAATTTTTTTGGATTTCAACAACTCATTAAAAAACCAGCGGATCTGCGCTTTTATTTCATTGAGGCCATCATGTCTTCATCGAGGTCATGTTTGTTCATTTGAACCTTCATTTATTCATGCACTCATACGAATTTATGCAAAATATTTTTTTGGTTGATTTTTGTTAAATAAATTTTAAATTCGTAATCGTTTTTAAGTGAAAGTAAAAACAAGCGGAAAAACACGAATGATAAGCCAATATCTCCCCATTTTATTTCTTCTGATTATCGCTGTATTGTTCTCCGTCGGACTGTTGCTGGCGACCCACATCGTCAACCCCCGAATTAAAAATACTATCAAACAAACTGTGTACGAATCCGGTTTGCCGCCCCAGATGGACGCCAGAATCCGTTTTCCGATTCGATTTTATGTGGTGGCCATGATGTTCATTCTCTTCGATATCGAAGTGATTTTCCTGTATCCATGGGCGGTGGTCTTCAAAAAATTTCTTTCCAATGGTCTCTTCATTTTCTGGGAGATGCTGGTATTTCTGGGCATCCTGTTTGTCGGCTACCTTTATCTGTGGAAACGCGGCGCTTTAAAATGGGAGTAGCAATCCATGATTGAAAATTCAATTATAAAGACTGAAATCTCCAAAAAATTCCCGGAAGCTACTTTTGAAGAGTTTCGCGGCATGCTGTCAGTCATCATCGATCAGAAAAAAATTCTGGATTTGATGCGATTTTTAGATGGCCATCCCCAATTCCCCTTTGACTACTTAACCGACATCACTGCAGTGGATTATTTGAAACAGGATCGGGAACCGCGATTTGATCTGGTTTACCATCTCTATACATTTAAGCAGAATCAGAGGCTGAGGGTCAAGCTGAAGGTAAATGAGGAAGAGATGGAGATCGATTCCGTTTCGGGAATCTGGAAGGCCGCCCTCTGGCTGGAGCGGGAAGTTTTTGAGATGTTCGGGTTCAACTTCGCCGGCCATCCCGATCTGAGGCGTTTGCTGCTGCCGGATGTGTTCGAC
>JARRQT010000376.1:0-3776 GCA_037381445.1 Calditrichia bacterium | reverse complement strand
TCCTGCGAGGTTTTGCTCTTTCCTTCCAGCAGAGTGAAAATGCCCAGTTCATAGCCGGTCAGCAGAATCCTGCTTTCCCGGAAGGCAAATGCCATGTCGCGTAATTTATCTACGGACATCGCCGGATTCGCTGAATTATTTCCTTTTTTCATAATATTTCTCCCGTATTAGAATTCTCAGATATCAGATTTACAACTAACGGCAGTTCTCCCGGTTCAGAGAAAAAATCAAATTTTATTTATGAGGGAAGCAGAAAACATTCTTTTCCCTGTTTTCATTTTGTTCCAGTTTTTACTAGTCCGTTCGCCTGATAATTTTCAGGTTTGAGCCTGCCGGTCAAAATAATCCAGGCGCAGAGCGCTCCCAGGGGAATCCAGCCCAGAAGCCCCACGTAACCGATCCAGAGCATTTCCGCGCTGCCCGCAAATATCAGAATGGTCAGCGAACCGCCCACCGAATTGGTGGCAGCATGGGCCAGGCTGGAAGTCCAGATACTTCCCGAGCGGAGGCGCAGCCAGCCGAATATGACGGAAAGCAGAATGGCGCTTACCGGAAAAAGAAGCAGGCCAAGAATGCGGTGTTCGGGGAAGTTGTATCCCCGCAGATTTAGAGGGTAATGCCAGATGCCCCAGATAATTCCGGTGGCCACCGCCGCCATGACCGGCCGTTTTTTGAAGAGTCTGATCTGAAGATAGCTCCGCCAGCCGAATTCTTCACCCCACAGAAGGGGGGTGGCAAGCAGGGATGTAAAGAGCAGTTGGAGAGGAATAATGAACCACAGTTTGCCGGATAATCCTGCTGGAAGCTGCGCCTGCGGCGCCAGGGCCCTGAGGCCCGCATGAAAGGACAAATCGGGGTGACCGATTCCGAACACCGCCGCCAGAAGGGTGATGACTGCGACGACCGCCAGCGGAAGAAGCCAGGCGGCCAGATAATAGGGCCATTTCCGCAAATTTAAACTCAGTCCCGCATCGGAAAAACCTTCCCGGGTGACCCACCGGCGTACCACAATGGCCGCTATGGCGGGGGCGAATCCGCCGGGCAGTGCCGCCAACTGGAACATCGGATTTCGCACGGAAATCCCCATCCTCAACGGAATTTCCCATAGAATCCAGGCCAGCCCGAAGGCGATAAACAGATAAACAATAATCCCTTTAGTGTTCTTTCGCATTCCCCAATTTTCTTAGCAGGCCGTTTCAGATGCCGCCGCTTCACTCAAATTCACAATATCGGCGGAATGATCCGGTCTGTGGTATCCATATATGTATTGTAGTCATCTCCCAAAAGGCCGGCAAGTTTTCTGTCCTCCACCACGGCCCGGTAAATAAACGCACAGGTGGTGGGGATGATAAGCACCAGCAGGCTGATCCAGTTTGACAAGCCCAGGCCCAGGCCCAGAAAAGAGATCAGGCTTCCGGCATAGGCGGGGTGCCTCAGGGATCCGTAGAATCCTTTTTGAATAATATGGTATTCATAGGAGACAGCAAAATCGGGATAAACATACCTGCGGAGCGTCAGGACACTGGACCAGCGGACGATGATGCCCATCATGATCAGGATTGCCCCGCACACCTGAAGCAGCGGATTTCCAAAATCCAGAGCGCCGATATTTTCAATTTTGAAATACACCGCCAGCAGCAGAGAAGCGGAAACTGTAATCCACAGCATTTTAAATGAGAAGCGGTCCAGATTGTTTGAATCCTCGATGCGGGTCCATTTGATGAGCGCCAGCAGGATTTCCAAAATTCCCCAGACTGCCGAAATGTAGATAATCATCATATCAGTATCCATAAGTTTCCCTCCCCTTACAGCAATTCGTTTGTCAGACTCCGTAAATCAGTTTGTTCAAATTGAAATTCAGTTGCAGAAAATATGGAAAAATCCGGTTTCTTCGGATTAAATCACTTCTTTCCGGGTCTTCCGCTCCGGACGAGCAGCATCCGCTTCTCTTTTTAATTGTTCACTTGAATTCCATTTGCCTTCCCCAAGCTTCCTGAATATTGTTTATTAAATCCATAGTATTCCAAAATGTTTCTTGGCCGGAGGGTGCCGGGGAGGTGTGTTGGTGAGATTGCAGAAAGGAATAGGTTGTCAAGTTACGTGATTGTTTTTGATAGGCCCGCAGGAGTATGAAAATCGAATTTTTAATTATTTAGAAAAACATGAAGTCAGACATAAGTCGAAATCCGGGCGCCGCAGCAGTACGGGGTCGTTTTCCCTCCACAGTTCGTGCTGTCAAATTTTTTGCCCGGTAGCCGGGCTTCGGGGAGAAAATTTAAATGAAGGATGAGTTATAGCGCGATCCACCGGCATGATAAGACAGCTTGGTCCGCCGGTTCCCTTCACAAATTCGGACAAATCCAGTACACGGACCGTAATTCCGGCTTTCTCCAGCCTGTTGATTGCTTCGGTGTTTGAGCTGTCGGCGATGACCTCATTATTTCCCAGACAGATCACGTTGCCGCTGATAAAATCGGACGCGGGAATTTCGATCTTTTCATATCCCCTGAAAAAATCTTCGGGAAACACATCCCTGCAGCACAGCACCCGGCGCGGTCCCAGCATGCTCATGGCGCCCCCGATATGAAGGTATGGCTTTGGTACCGCCGCCACCCGCACCTCATAATCCATAGAGCCCAGAATATCTTTCAACTGCCTGATGCCTTCGGCGTTGGTACGGGAGGATGCCCCGATAAATGCGGTGCTCCCGACCAGAATGATATCGCCGCCCTCCGCGGTGCCCGGGGCGAAAATTTCCCCGGCCGGCAATATACCCAGTGCGAGCAGCTTTTCCGTCATCCACAGCGCTTCGCCGGCCCGGCTCGGCAGACCCATTCTCAGCCGGATGAATCCGCGGGGCGTGCAGACCGCCGTGTCGCGGGTGAAAACGGAGTTGGGGTGGCCGGGGAGTTCGGCAATATGCACGACCTCGCTTCCGAAATCTTCAAGCGCCTTCTTCAATTCGGCATGCTGTTTCCGCGCCGCGTCCCGTTCGGCCACCAGCGTGATGTTGTGGGACTTTTTATCTTTTACCCTGAAAAATTCTTTTTGGGGACTGCATACGATGACCCGTCTGAGGGGGTCGCCTTCATTTCTCAGCATACGATCTTCGCCCGCTTAAGGTATTTAATCCAGTTCCAGGACAGGAATCCGGCAAGCCCGGAAAGATTTTCGAGAATCCCCAAAACATCGAATTTCTCGAACTCTTGCCGGCGCGTCACGCCGCCCAAAACGGCCGCGAAATCGATTCCCGCGCGCCGCGCGGTTTCCGCATCCGTGGTATTGTCTCCGATATAAATGGTCTTTTCCGGATTGCATTTCAGCAGCGAAACGGCTTTCAGCAGTCCTTCGGGATCGGGCTTATGGTTGCTGACATCCTCGCCGCCCACAATGACATCAAAATGATGGAGCAGATTTTCACGCCTCATGATATTCTCGATGCGGTAACGGAATTTTGTGGACACAATTCCGGTTGAAATATGGTGTGCCCTGATCTGTTTAAGGACCGCATCCACTTCTCCGTAAAGGACCGTCATGTCCGCCATTACCTCATCGGCGCGCTGAATGAACAGGCGGACAAATTCCCCTGACTGTTCGGCATATTGTTTTCCCACCAGGCGAAGAAAAGTGTCGGTGAGGGAAAGGCCGATGGTATGGCGGATTTTCTGCGGAACGGCAGGAGGGATTCCCAGTTCGCCCAGGGCAAAATTGATGCACTCAATGACGCCCCGCGAAGAATCCGCCAGGGTATAATCGAAATCGAAAAGCACTGCCGA
>JARRQT010000375.1:0-2441 GCA_037381445.1 Calditrichia bacterium | reverse complement strand
GCCCGGATTTTTTTCTGCTCATACAATTGATTCATCGCCTCGGCAGTCTCCCTGATGTCAACCAGCGGATCGGGCCAGTGCACCTGGTAGATATCGATGTAATCGGTTTGCAGCCTTTTCAGCGAGTCATCAATTTCTTTGAAAATCCGCTCCTTGCCGGAATTTCGGAACACTTCTCCATCCTTCCACTCGATGGCGACTTTGGTGGCCAAAACTATTTTATCGCGATTGCCGTAGCGGGCGAGCGCCTCCCCCACAATCTCCTCCGAACGGCCAAAGCCGTATACCGGTGCCGTATCAATGACGTTGATGCCCGTGTCAAGGGCCCCATGTATAGTGCGGATGGAACATTCTTTTTCAGTTCCGCCCCACATCCAGCCGCCGATGGCCCAGGTTCCCAGGGCCACCCGCGAGGCCGGAAACGGGATGTTCTTGATTCTTACAGTCTCCATTTTTCCTCCCATCTTTTCATCATCGGCAAACAGCTCCGGCCGCGGACCTTCTTACTCCTCCTCTCGGGAGTAAAGTCCGATCAGTTCCGCTTTCTCCAAGATATGCCCTTCCATGGCCTTCTCGAGATCTTTTTTACTGCAGCCCTCTTTCAGTTTGAGTTCGCTGTCCAGCGCGTACAGTTTGAAAAAGTAGCGGTGCGTTCCTGATGGCGGACAGGGGCCGCCGTAATCTTCCCGGCCGAAGTCATTTTTGCCTTCGCTGCCGGGAATGCTGTCTTCATCAATTTCCGAAATCAGCGGAATGTTAAACACTACCCAGTGGACCCAGGTGCGCGATGGCGCATCCGGATCATCCACAATCAGCGCCAGACTTCTGGTGTTGGCCGGAATATCATCAATATTCAGTTGCGGATTGATATCATCACCGTCACAGGTAAATTTCGACGGAATTTGCTCTTTATGGCTGAATTCAGGACTGGTCAGTTTCATGATATTTCCCCCTCTCCTTATGTTTTTTTATCAACCGTTCGGTAGGGCACACATCAGCCGGCCCTATCGATCGAATTAAAATTAAGTCTATTTGGATTTTTCAGTTAATCCCACTGTTCAACTCTGTTTCTTGATAAAGCAAAATATTTGTCCGTTCCCGGGGATTGTTCAGTCTGCAATCATTTCCTGCAGCCGCCGGGCATCCTGAGCGGCATACCCATTCTGGTCATTGTCAAAATAGCAGAAGATCTCGATCCCCTTGTCCTGCCATGCCGAAAACGCCCCGGCCCATCCGGCCAGCGTTTCGGTGCTGTATTGTCCCTGGTAGGCGGCACCCGGGCCGTGAAGACGGATATAAATAAAATCGGCGGTCACTTCCCTGGGAGAATGCTGACCGGCCAGCTCGAATATGCAGAAAGCCGCCCCATGTTTCTCCAGTGTTTCATATGTTTCATCATTCCACCAGGTGGAATCGCGAAATTCGAAAGTGTAACGGAAATCTTCCGGCAGCGCATTCAGGAATTCCGTGAGTCTTTCCGGATTAGCATGCCAGCGGGGCGGCAGCTGGAACAGCACCGGTCCGGCTTTGTTTTTGAGATACCGCGCCCTCTCTATAAAATCCGCCAGAGACTTTTCCGGTTCCCTCAGCTTTTTCATATGGGTGATGTAACGGCTGGCTTTGACGGAGATGATGAAACCTTCGGTTGTTCCTTTGCGCCATTGTTCAAAGGTCTTTATGGCTGGCAACTGATAAAATGAATTGTTTATTTCCACGGTCCGGAACTGCTGTACATAGTAATTCAGCCATTCCCGGGCGCTGAGATCCTCCGGGTAAAAAGCACCCCTCCAGTGATCGTAATTCCATCCCGATGTTCCGATGTGAATCCGTCCGGAATTTTTCATCGCTGCTTAAATCCCTCCCAAGGATTGTTGTATATGACATATCGCGCGGCAATCCATTCACTGGTTCTGACAGCTCCGGCCTCTCTCAAACCGGTAGTGTCACGGACTTTTTCGGAACCCGGAAGCACTTCCGATGCTATTTCAAAAAGCCACGCCGCCACCGCCTTACGGCAGGGTTCCGGTGGTGTCTGCCGGGACTTCTTCTTTCTTGATACCAATGACGCCGCAGGCGACATGATCCCCGGAATTGCCATAAGGCTGGGTCTTAAAATCATCCGGCCCCTCATCAATCACCACCGAACGGCCGATGATCGAATATTTGCCGGTGAAGGACAGACGGGCATCGGTCCATTCCACATGGGTAATGGTGTTTTCCACTGCCTCCAGATTCCCCAGATCTCCTTCGTGCCTTAGAGAATCATTGGGAGCACCATGGGGCATTTTTTCTGGATTAAAATGGGCACCCAGCGTAATACTATCGGAAGCACCGCAGGAACCGTTCTCGAAAATGTGAAGGCCATGTTCGCCCGGTTCCAGACCGGTGACATTGGCAACAATTTGAATACCGCCGGTCACTTTTGTAAATGTAATTGTGCC
>JARRQT010000374.1:0-5018 GCA_037381445.1 Calditrichia bacterium | reverse complement strand
GATTCCGCCACCTCATTATCACAATCGATAACTTTAATAATCCATACATCATAGGTACCGCTTCCCAAATCGGGAAAATCAAAGTCCCATTGCACCTCGGTCTCGGCACCGGGCGCCAGGGAAGAAACTGACTTCTTGGGGGTCACTTCATAGTCATCTGAGGTATCAAAATCGTTATCGGTGGATAGAAATAACCGGGCATGACTGGAACCAGCGCTTCCATCGCCATCATTCCTGATGGTCGGGCGAATCCAGTAACTCTCCCCTTCGGCAACTGTTGCAGATGGAAATGCAGTCGATGAACAAATTAAATCAGGCTTTTCACTAAAATCAGCTTGTAAAACGATATCATCTACATACGTGCCTTCATATGAAACGGAAGCATCACTGGAAAAAATGAAAGCAATCCAGACTTCTGGTTCACCGCAAAGATTTCCAAGCGTATAAACATCTGTCAGATCAAAATTATTATATGTCCAACTGCTCTGATCGCCGCTTACGCGGGTTCCGTAAAAATGTGATGCGTCTGTTGAAGCGTACCATCCAAACCAATCATGATCCGTTTCGCTTTCATTCCAGTAATAAAATAAAAGTTCGGCATCAATTGCGTTTGTCAAGTCGAAAGGCCCATAAATCATCCAGGAATTTAAATCATCAGGGTAAGGTCCTGGCGGATTGAGATCTATCTTTCCTGTTAGATTAATATCAGCACACCAACCACTATAGCTTCCACTATGAGGACGGTATGTATGATCATCCCAGGTATAGCCGTATCCCTCTTCATTAGAATTACTGTTGTAATATCTGTCCCATCCATTGTCAGCAGGGAAACTTCCTTCAAAATTTTCTTCCATTAGCGAAGTCCAGCCGTTTGGCAAAGTTTGCAAACCTTTTATGTCAGAACGCGGTATCGAGCTTGAATCGTGAATACTTTTCTTCAATTTTGGACTTATTTGAATCTGGCCTGGTTGAATACGGAACGGAGAGATCTGTCCAACATCTGAAAAAACAGAAATAGTTTCATCTGGTTTTAAAAAATTCTGAGATTCATCTAAGAAAGAATCCACTTCCTCTGCATCATTATCTCGGTCTAGATCTAAGATATTTTTAAATGAGATCTGATTTATAGTTTTCTTGTCTCTGGTTTTCATCTCCAGTAAAATTTGTCCAGAGGTGCTGTCTCCATATTTCTTACTAGTGTCTTTTATTACACTCACAAATAATTCAGACTGTATTTTGCTTCCATCTTTGTCCTTTAAAACCTGACTAAAAGTTGATGGATTTAAGAATAGGGATATAATGATGTAAAGTACCATCTTATGAAAATTCAAAAATGGTTTCATAATGTCTCCTTTCTTGTTTCATTTTTTTAATTTTATTTTGACGGCTTCACTCACAAATAAATTGGTGATCATTAAGTTTTTATTTTTTTGTCATCAATATTCTGATCCGAATTAGCAGAATCGCGATTAGTAGAAGACTTAGTCAGGATAAGCAGTTTCATTGCAAATTCTGCCGTACAGTCTTTGTCACAAATTATTCGCCCAAGTGGAATTCCTCTGAAAATCAGCAGAATCTCTTCATCAGAGCGGTCACCTTTGTTGGCATCATATATCTTTACCAGGCAGTTTTCTGAAGAGGTGTTTGGCACGCCCAGGGAATAGGTGGCATCATTGCTGGTGGAAGAAATGATAGTTGACCAACTGCTGCCCCCATTGGTGGAATACTCGATTTCCACATTAGAAATTAAACCGGTAGTGCTCCAGGAGATGGTGTGGTTGCTGCTCACTTCCCAGGTCTCACCGCCATTTGGAGAGTCAACAGTCAGGGTTGGTAGTCCGGCCGTATTTAAAGAGATATCATCTACAAAAACCCCTTCATTTGTAATGTCAAAAGCTTCAAAATCCCAGCCCTGTGTATTGCCACTAATTCCTGCTCCGTAAAAGGTTTCGACATCGGTTGAGGCAAGATAGAAAAACCAGTCATAATGAATTTCACTATTCAGCCAATAATAAAAATCTAATTCCGCTGCTCCAGCACCTTCGAGACTAAATGGTCCATAGATCATCATAGCATTCCAGTCAGTGGGGTAATCGCTGTATTGCGGGTCTAATCCATTAGCTCCACCTGCTGCACACCAAGCGCTGTAGTTTCCGGTATATGGCTTATATTCATCTTTGCCCCAAGTGGGATCGTTAACCAGTTCCAAACCTCCGGTCGGGAAATCGCCCTCAAAGCCCTTCGTCATAAGTTCAGTGTTGATCAGCTGTTGAGTGTGCCCCAACTTATTCATACGTTGATCATGTAGAACAACTCTTACCTGGATTGTTGCTAAGCCGTTTTCTTCAATAATAGCTGGCTTCTCTCTATCGTGGATTATCTCAAAACCACGTTTCTGCAAAGAAGTTTGTGTTCCATCAGATTGCTTCCGGGAAACATCTTCCTGAGCAAAGCTCAGAGTCGTCAATCCCCAAAGCAACAAAAAAGCATAACATAATTTGTTTAACATAACATTACCTCCCTTTTTTGTAAATCCTGCAAATATCAAGCACTAGCAAAGTTGATTACCTATTTCAGCAACAGCATCATCTTCGTCATTACAAATTCACCCGCCCGCATTTTTACCAGATATGTTCCGCTGGTCATGTGATTTCCATTCGCATTTTTACAATCCCAAACCTCGGAATGCAAACAGACTGGTATCGTCGATCCGCCAGCGTTCTTATTTGGTGACTGGGAGTACCATCAATCTGGCTCACAACATGATACACTTCTGGTATATTGAAACGAACTGCCTTCAGCGGTTTGACGGGATTGAGAAGATTCTACGGGAAAGCGCCTTAGTAAAAAACAGGCCTTATCGGTTTAGCACTTTTAATTATCACTGATTATCTTTATTCCATGGGGCAATATTGTCACAATAAGAGGATACGGATACAACAATACCACTATTCAAATAGTTAATAAGTGATTTTCAAAAACTTTCTCCGTACTACTCAATTTGTCATCGAACTTCATCCAGCAAGCTAATTTTGATCTTGATCCGCTTCCAATAATCAATGCACCTGCAATCTAAATTGGCTACCGGACGATGAGAGAAGATCGTCTCAGATAGATCGGTCTGCTTTAATAATTTAGATAAGATCGGACAATATGGGAGTGGTTCGAAACAGATTGATATCTATAATCACTTTAGGCAATCACAATGAGCGGCTTCCATTTGGCGCCACCATGGAGTGATCGATTGGAGCATTCATTGTACTAATTAGAATTATTGGAGAAAGGCAGCTATTTATATATCATAACCTCCTTTCCTTTTCCATTGCTTGTTTCTCCGTATTAGCAATTAATACGTTGAAAAAGAATAGCTCCTTTTTCTGCTCCGGCCAGATAGTGATCATTGACAGATTTTTATTTTCAACGATACCTATTATATTTAACAGGTAAGTTTTATTTTGTCAAAACCAAATGTGTATTTTCGATACCAAATGTAAATTTAGTTTAAATATATTTGGATCGCTTGAGAAAAACGGATTCCATTGAAAGCCGCACCGCTATCAGGACAGCAATTCCCCGGGACTTTTCCCGATGAGCAACTTACGCGCTTTATTGGGACAATATCCCAATTCCTTGCGAAATTCCCTGGCCATGCTGCTTTCTTCGCTGTAGTCGAGCTGCATGGCAATGCTCACATTGTCAAGGTTGGTATGCTGCAGCATACAAAGGGCCTGATGAATCCGGATGCGGCGCAGGAATCTGGTGAGAGACACGCCAAATGCATCTTTGCAGAGCCTATGGAGCCAGACGCGGTCAATTCCCAATCTCCCGGCAAACTCCCGCACCTGGAGGTGGCGAGGAAATGTATAAATGATTTCATCAATAAGCTTGGAAATATAAGGCGATGATTTCTGACTTGCCGGCCAACAAAATTCTATATATTGCCGCAATCCATGGCCAAGGATAGCCTCGCAAACGATTTGCCTGTTCTCCTCCGGTTTTGCACTGCAGAGCATAAAGCGGGAAATGCCTTTAATGGTTGCCTTTCGTACAAATTCGGGATTCACACTTTTTGAACAAGTCAATACGGGAACGGGGCCGCTTAAAACATCCAGGCGCAATAGGATGTCCACATCTTCTTCACGGGCAGAACAAAAACAGAGCACCGCTGCATCGGCAGGCGAGTCATATAATTGGGCAAAAAATTGCTCCTCGGAATAGGTAACTAAGGTTTCATAGTCGGTATTGAATATATCATCATGGCAGGGACAATCCGCAAGTTCCGTTGAAAACAATATGATCTTTTGCTTCGACATGTGAACTGCTTTTCAATGTTTTTCTTTTTGTCCGGTTCATCTTACTTCACCCGATTCCTTGCAGGCTATGTAATGAACAGAAATCAATCCGAGTCGGTCACCGTGGCGCAATAATATATTTTGCTTATGATAAACTTGCGAATTTTCGACAATGGCTGAAAAGCAACATCATCATTCCATCACAGGTTGAATTTTCAATTAGCAGAGATAAATCCAATCAAACCAGTCAAACTACATGACGGGGCTATCAATACTGGCCCCGTTCATTTATGCGCCCGAAAAATACATATTCTGGCCCCGCTGACATTAAGCAGAACCATCAAACTCAAATAAACTCGATTTTACTTCTCTTTATAAAAAACCGCAGTCTATGTTATTAGATCATTTTTCGCTGTTATAATATAATATAACATTTTATATTATAATTTCAATACCTTATTTAATATTATGTATAATATTAAGATAAAAACCGTCTATATCCGATTTATATATACATTTTCTTGTCTTGTTTGACCACCGACGGGTTTCATTATTTCGACAAGAGTAATTATCGCATGTTCCGGTCTTAAAAAGGCCGTAAAAGCGCCTCACCCTACCCATAATCGAAGCAAAGCCTTATTCATACCCAAACCACATGCCGAATGACTATAATGGACCCCAATATTAGGACCACTGTATAAGGTGTAAAATTCGCAGAATGAGAGG
>JARRQT010000373.1:0-2461 GCA_037381445.1 Calditrichia bacterium | reverse complement strand
ACCACCGGAACATTCAGCTCCCGGCTCAGGATTGCAAAAGTTTTTTTGAATTTGCCCAGTTCCCCATCTTTGGTGCGGGTGCCTTCCGGGAATATCATGACGTTTTTCCCGTTTTTCAAGGCAGCGGCCATCTTCTGAAGCGACTGCTTCAAATCGCGGTTCAGATCCATGACAATCACATTGTGGCGGTTGGCGATGAATTTCACCCACGGTTTCCGCACGTGTTTCTCCTTGGCATAGAAATAGGTGCGCCTGGAAAGTTTGTTTTTCAGAAAAACGGTCACAAATAAACCGTCGAAAAAGCTCTGATGATTCGGCGCCAGAATAAACGGTCCGGAGGGAAGCTTTTCGAATCCCTCTCCTTTCAGCCGGAAGTAAAGACGCAGGAAGACTTTGGCCGCCTGTTTAATGAGAGTATGGGTGAACCAGCTTTGGGGAAGATTCAGGTTTACCTGCTCCCGCAGGATTTCACCCCAGTCCACGGCTTCCACATCAATTTTTGATTTGTTCTCGCGGATGTGGTCGGCTATTTTTTCCACCGTGGAAAACTGCGCTAGTTCATTTTCTTTGATGTCAACACCAAAGGTGGCGTTCAGGAAAGATACCAAACTGACCTTATCCAGTGAATCGAGGGCCAAGTCGATCTCCAGATGATCATCTGAATAGACCTTCCGATCGCTCTGCTTTTCCAGGAATTCCCGGATGATGTGATATTCGCTATAATCCGGTTCTTTGGCGATTTTCTTCTGCCGCGTCCCGCTGCCTGCTATTTCCGGCAGCATGAATCTCCGCAATTTTTCCAACCGGGTTTTGGGCAATTCCTCTTTGACGATAAAAAATTTCATCACCTTTTTATAGGGAGAAACGGATTGGTTGTATTTGTCGATGAGATTCCAGCGGAAATTTTCTTCCACGTCCGCGATTCCCATTTCCTGAATTTTGCGGAAATCCGGATAGATGAGCGCCTGCAGCATATCGTCTTTAATGAAAACGCCAATCTCACTCACCAGATCGCTCATGGCTGCAATTTTGTGCTCAATTTCTTCCGGATTCACGTTTTTGCCATTGGAAAGTACCAGAATTTCTTTCTTGCGGCCGGTAAGGTGAATGAAGCCTTCCTCATCAAAATAGCCGAGATCGCCGGTGTGCAGCCAGCCATCCTGCAGAACCGCATCTGTTTCTTCCGGACGGTTGTAATATCCCTGCATGATATTGCGCCCGCGGGCCACAATTTCTCCATCCTGCACATCAACGGTGAGGGTGGGGATTGCTTCACCGGCCGAACCCACTTTCACTCTTCCCGGGCGGGTGAAGGTTATCATGGGAGCCGCCTCAGTCATTCCAAAACCTTCCAGCACTTCAAAACCGAGGGTCTTGAAATCGCTGCCGATTTCCGGGTCCAGCGCGGCCCCGCCGCACACCAGATATTTGATCTTCCCGCCAAATTTTTTATGAACGGTCTTGAAGAGAGTTTTTGAAAAAGCACGGGAATTGATTTTTCCTGCGGCGCTGAACAGCAGACGGGTAACAGCGCTGTGGTTGATTTTCTCCCTGATCCCTTTGCGAATAAGGCTGTAGAAGCGGGGCACCCCGATAATAATGTTGATCTGGTATTTCTGAAGGGTCTCCAGAATATCTTCCGAGGCCATGGAAGGGGAAAAAACCGAAGTCCCGCCCACATAAAGCGGGGCAATTACGGATCCCACGAGCGGGAAAATATGATGCAGGGGCAAAAGCACCAGGACCCGCTGGTCCGCATCAAAGATCCTGACCGATTCGGAAACGGACTCGATATTTGCCAGCAGATTGTCGAAGGAAAGCATGACGCCTTTGGGACTGCCGGTGGTGCCGGAAGTATAGATAATCAGCGCTGTTTTGTCTTTATCGAATTCCGGCAAAACCTCTGCCGGCATTTCGTCTCCGGCTTCCGGTATGTCTTCAAATACAATTACCCGGATGTCATGGCTCACCGATGCCAGCGCTTCATTCATCACGCCCAGTTTTTCCTTTGAACAGAAAACCACCTCCGGCTGACAGTCGTTCAGGATATAGGCAACCTCATCAGTCGTAGACATGAAGTCGATAGGGACGACAATCGCCCCGTTTCGCCATCCGGCATACATGGCATTCACCCACTCGGGCCTGTTTTCGGAAAAAATGGCCACCTTGGCCGGATTTTCGCTTTTGAATAGTTCCGAGTAGTGATGAATATTTTTCAGAAGTTCAGCATAACCAATCTGCAGATTCTTCCAGATCAGTGCTGTTTTATCATGATTTTTTATGAACAAATTTCGCTCCTCTTTTAAACCGGTAACCGGAATAATAGCAAATAATCATCTTGTTTAAAACAAATAATTTACATGTTAAAAATAATTATTCTTTTTGCCAATTTTCATCTAAAATAAATATTTCATTATTTATGATTGTATACCCGAAAAAAGCTGCTTATTTCCCGGGAAAT
>JARRQT010000372.1:0-2464 GCA_037381445.1 Calditrichia bacterium | reverse complement strand
TGAAGACGATACCGGAGCGGGCAGTCCAGGAATTCGTTTATGGATGACATGGCGATTTCGGTTTGGGCCGTCATAACTGTTCCTCCTCATCTAATGGGTTGTTTGGGTTGGACTTTCTTATACTGTTCTTATACCCGAAATGGGGAGGGTTTTAAAAAGGTTAGGGGGGAAGTATCATTCGGGAATTGCGTCGATCTGGGGGAGGGTGAGGGGCATTCACGGCATCATTTGAATGAGAATCTGGCAAATCGGCGCATCTTCTATGTCTACTGATTAAATAGATCATTTCACATCATCAGAGTGCTGAATTATCATAAAGATGTTGAAAATATGATTCGAATAAATTTGGGACAGGTTCAAGAGGCGAACATTTGCGCACAAAAACATATCGGGCTTCCCCATGAGTTGGCTCAAGATATAATACGATATGTTGAAGAGCAGCGAAGTGAGTCTTTAATAGCTATGAAAATTTTGTCTATTAAGTAATGAATAGAAAGAAAGCGCTTAATCAGATATGCATTGAATTTTAGTATAGCGATAATACTTAAGCCCATCCGGCGTTTCCATACAAGAATGATTTTTCATGAGTTTTGTGATTTTTTCATCCGGGATGCGATGCAAAAGAATATCCTCTCCCGCTTCGTCGAGATGCTTATGCGCATATATATAAGAGGGGATGAAATATGCCTTTGTAATTTGCATATAAATGTAATAAATTATAATTGTTGAAAATGTATGCTGCGAGTCTCTTGCAACGGTTTGTATCCATCAGAGAATTAGGCTTTTGGACTTGTCTTTCCTGCGATATTGTGAAGATAATTCATAATTTGACAACTTTAAAAGTTTATTATGATTGGAAAAATCTTCTCACACTACAAAATTCTTGAAAAGTTGGGTGTCGGCGGGATGGGTGTTGTTTACAAAGCTGAAGACACTAAGCTCAAGCGCAATGTGGCGCTCAAATTCCTGCCCGCGGGACTGACCCGCGATATGGAGGCCAAGGCACGTTTTATCCGTGAAGCTCAGACGGCCTCTGCCCTGCAGCATCATAATATCTGCACCATTCATGATATCGACGAAACAGAAGATGGCCAGTTGTTCATAATTATGGAGTGCTACGAAGGCAAAACCTTAAAGGACAAGATAAAAGAAGAAAGATTAAAGCCAGAAGAGGCTATTGATATTGCGATCCAGATTGCGCGAGGATTGCAAAAGGCTCACGATATGGGGATAGTGCACCGAGATATCAAACCGGCTAATATTTTTATCACGAGTGATGGCGTAGCTAAGATTCTGGATTTTGGGCTGGCCAAGCTTGTTGATCAGGTCCAAATAACCAAAGATTCTTCCACACTTGGAACGGTGGCTTACATGTCACCAGAGCAATGTAGCGGAAGTGCGGTAGATCATCGCACAGACATTTGGTCGCTGGGTGTCGTGCTGTATGAGATGCTGACTGGCGAACGACCTTTTGTAGGAGACTATGAACAGGCTATTGTTTATGCCATATTAAATGAGGCACCAAAACCTTTGATTATATCGATGTTTGAGAAGGTTGATTTTTCTTTGGTTCTTGAACAAATTGTCAACGGAGCGCTATTAAAAAATCCAAATGAACGCTATCGCGATATGGAGGAGATGCTCAATGAATTGAGATCCTTAGAGCAGTTTACTCATTTACCCTCCAGGGGAGGATTCTTTTCAAAAGCAACAGCCCGTTTTCTCTGGTACATACTCCCGGTTATTTTTTTAGTTATTCTTAGCATTATGGGGTATTGGCTGGCACGTTTGGAAGAAGAAATGGGATTTCGGATTAAGCGTACCCTGCCTTTGACTTCAGCATCCGGATTGGAGCAAGATCCCAGTTGGTCTCCCGAAGGCACCCGTATTGCCTATGCCTCAGACGAAACCGGAAACATGGATATTTGGGTACAGCAGATTGCCGCCGGGCAAAGAGTCAATTTAACTAAGAATTATATGGGCTATGATGGAAAGCCCGCCTGGTCGCCAGATGGAGATTGGATTGCATTTGTTTCCGATCGTAATGGCGGTGGGATATTTATGATGCCCGCATTGGGTGGAATACCGAAACGAGTCGTAAAGCTATCCTTTGCACCGTCCTTATCTTATCTGGGTGCGATACCAACGATTTGTTGGTCGCCCGACGGAACAAAGTTGGCCTATGCCAGCAAAGGCACGCTGCATACCATTCCGGCCGGTGGTGGGACGCCTACTTCTATTCCCTTACCACCTATTGGCCTTATAGTCGGGTATTCTGAGCCAGCGTGGTCACCTGATGGCAAACGTATTGCCTGCACTGGATTTGTTGCAGTGGGTGTGTCTACTTCTCAGATCTGGTCAGTGAAGCCCGATGGAACCGACCTTATTCCCATAACCCGTGGAAGGGCCTTCGATAGTAATCCAATCTGGTCTCAAGATCAACATGGGGGGCAAATTTTTTTCC
>JARRQT010000371.1:0-2465 GCA_037381445.1 Calditrichia bacterium | reverse complement strand
GAATATTTCTGTACTGTTTGCTGGTCCGGCCGGCCAATTCGAGGTTATCGGCGTTTGCCTATGAACCGGACAGCGAATTATTGACTCGCAGCGCTTCCGCCTCCTTTTTAATTTCCTCCGGTATCACCGCCCCGTCTTCGTGAAACTGGTAATCCGGCACCAGCGTCTTCATCAATGTTTTCAGCCGCTCCCGATTGTTGTGCTGCATGGAGAGCGCCAGCAGTTCGTTGAAGCTTTGCAGGTCGAAACTGTCATGCTGCCCGTTATGAAAGGTGCGGTTGATCTTGGGGTGGTTGGTGGGCACCAGTATCTCCCCGTTCCCCCACAACTCCTCATACATCTTTTCACCGGGGCGGATTCCCGTGAATTTGATGGGGATTTCCTTGTAGGGCACGTAACCCGCCAGTTTGATCATGTTCTCCGCCACCTTCACGATGGGAATCTGTTCCCCCATATCCAGAATCAGGATGTTGCGGTGGTCCCCGATGTAACCGGCCTGCAGGGTAAGGCGTACCGCCTCCGGGATGGTCATGAAAAAGCGGCGCATCTTCTCGTGGGTCACGGTCACCGGTCCCCCGGCCTTGATCTGCTTCTGGAATATTTCCACCACGCTGCCCTGGCTCCCGATCACGTTCCCGAAACGCACAATGACGAAGCGCGTCCCCGATTTTTTGAACAGGTTCAGCAATGCGATTTCGGCGATGCGCTTGGAGCAGCCCATCACGCTGGTGGGCCGCACCGCCTTGTCCGTGGAAATGAACACAAACTTGAATATGCCGTGCTTTTCCGCAATTTTCGCCAGGCTGTAGGTGGCGTAGACATTATTGACGATCGCCTCGTCCGGTTCCCGTTCCATGTACGGCACGTGCTTGTAGGCGGCGGCGTGGAAAATATACTGCGGCCGGTAGCGGGCGATCAGTTTTTCCATTTTCGCGGCATTGGTAATATCGGTGATGATGCCCCGGTAGGCGGAGTTGGGAAACATTCTCTCCAGCTCCTTTTCCAGGTACATCAGGTTGTTTTCATTGCGGTCCACCAGTAGCAGCAGGTCGGGCTGAAAATCGTATACCTGCCGGGCCAGCTCGGAACCAATGGAGCCGGCCGCCCCCGTGATGAGCACCGTCTTGCCCTTTATCTCGTGGCGGATGCCCACCTGGTCCACAGTCACCAGTTGCCGGTCAATCAGATCTTCCAGTTTGATCTCCCGAATGGCGGTAGGCGACTGCCGTCCGGAGAGGATTTCGTTGATTCCCGGGACGGTTTTATACTGAACGTTCAGCTCCGCGCAGGTCTCACAATACCGGACAATCTCTTCCATTTCACGCTTGGTAGCGGAGGGGATAGCGATAATGATTTCTTCCACCCTCAGCGCCCTGGCATGAAAATATACCTCCCTGACAGCACCCAGGATTCTCACCCCGTGAATATAAAGGTTCTTCTTCGCCGGATCGTCATCCAGAATGCCCACCGGACGGTATTTTATTTTATGGGTGACCATATCCCGGATCAGGCTCTCGGCCGCATCGCCGGCCCCGATGATAAGCGCCCGGGTATGACTGTTCTCACCGGTTTTATGCTGGAACTCAAAGGAGTAGCGGTAGAACAGCCTGACCCCGCCCAGCGCCACGATGAAAAAGACCCAGTCGATGATGACAACGGAGCGCGGATACCCGGCAAATCCGGTGAGCAGGTACAGGATAACACCGTAAGCCAGGTTGTTGAATGTGCTGACCCTGATAATCTTGAACAGATCATTCAGGCTGATATATTGCCAGACGATCCGGTTCAGGCGAAAGGCCAGGTAGGTCACCAGTTTAACAAATATCACCAGCGGCAGCGTAAAGATGAATACCCTGAAATATTCTTCCGGGATATTAAAATCGAAACGCAGCACGAATGCTGATAAATAGGAAAAGAAAATCAACTGCAGATCAATAAAGATCAGCAGAAACAGCTTTTTGTATCTGACTTCCGACAAAACTCTTTTATGGATTAACATATTTCCTCCTCGGAGGAATCAATACATCCTTATTACTTTTAGAAATCCGTACTGCTGGGCATGGGGTCAGCGGCATAGCGATTGGCGCGGATACCGGAAGTGTCACGCGGAAAGCAGTAATTTCTTCAAGGTGTTGGTGGTGTACCTCACTTGTTCATGGGTAAGCGACCCGTAAAACGGGAGGGCTATGGTACGGGCGCTGACAGATTCCGTCACCGGGAAATCATTCTCTTTGAAACCGAAAGATTTCCTCATGAAGGGCTGCAGATGGATGGGGCTGAAATAGTCGCTGCAGGCGATGCCTTTCTTCCTGAGGCTGTCAAGTATCTGGTCCCGGCGGGATTGATTGAATTTTTGAGTTAATTTAACCACGAAAACAAACCAGCTTTTGCGGGCATTTGGCGGGACTTTCTGCAGGGAGATTTCTTCGACATCATTCAATTCGGCCTCGTACCAGGCCGCCACC
>JARRQT010000370.1:2491-3378 GCA_037381445.1 Calditrichia bacterium | reverse complement strand
TCCGGCCGCAGATACTGGATGAACTCCACCACCAGGTCCACATATTCCCGGTAGCCGGGCAGCGGAAAGGGCTCTTTCTGATATTTCCGCGCCAGCACTGTTTTTTCCACACTGTGCAGGTGATGGATCTTCAAATAATCCACCGGATAGCGGGAGATGGTTTCCGCGGCCTTCAGCATCTCCTCCCGGGTTTCGGTGGGAAATCCCAGGATGACATGGGAGCAGATATGGATCCCCCGTCTGGCGGTCATCTCCACCGCATCCACCCAGGCCCGGAAATCGTGCTGGCGGTTTATCCAGCGCAAGGTGCGGTCGAAAACGGACTCCAGTCCGTATTCCACGGTAATGTAATACTGGCCGGCCAGTTCCTCCAGATAGGCGATTTTTTCGGCGTCAATGCAGTCCGCCCGGGTGCCGATAGCCAGACCCACCACCCGGGGATGATCCAGGGCCTGCTCATACAGATTTTTCAGCCGCGAAAGCGGGGCGTAGGTGTTGCTGTAGGGCTGAAAATAAACGATGAATTTATCCACCTTGTAGCGCCGCGCCAGGTATTCCGCCCCGGCCGCCACCTGCTCTTTGATGCTCATATCCGGTTTGCAGTAGGGCGGTTTGAAACTGTCATTGTTGCAGTAGATACACCCGCTGTACCCCTTCGTGCCGTCACGGTTGGGACAGGTAAACCCGGCATCCACAATTACCTTCTGAACGCGGCTGCCGTAGCGCCCCTTCAGATAATCCACATAGGCGTTGTAACGCCGCGTACTGTTCCAGGGGAAACCGGTCCCGGAATTATTTTTATCCTTTACAGCTTTTTGTGAACTCATTTATTTCGCACGCTCTTGTCTTTATTCCAAAATCGAAAACATCATTATATTCGGCCGCTG
>JARRQT010000370.1:0-2471 GCA_037381445.1 Calditrichia bacterium | reverse complement strand
GAACTTTGTCCCCGCCCGGCTGAACCTAAAAATTAACTGTTCACTTTACTTTATAGCTTCCTGTATCTATTTTATTTGCCTATGGAACGAAATACACGGACGCTTTTCGGTTTTCTCATCCTTCTTCTGCTGCTGCCCTTCGCTTTGAAAGCACAGGGGCCTGTTCCCTTTACCGTAAAAACGCCCCGGGTGGTTTTGAACGGCATCCGGTTCAAGCTGGAAGTGGTTCCGCAGGCGCAGTATTACATTCAATTTGAAGGACAGGAAATCCCTTACCGGGTCATCGATGCACAATCGGGCAGAGAACTGGCATCCGGCTCCATCACCGTGGACGCCCGCAAAATCCGCCCGGTGCCCATTCCGGACATCGTCCTGGGGAGAAACGGCAGAACCAGCCTGGAGGTGCGGGTGGGAGATTATACCTTCCGGACCGGCACGCTGGTTATCCCGGCCATCCTGAGCATCCTGCCCCCGCTGCTGGCCATCCTGCTGGCCCTGGTGACACGGCAGGTGATTGTGGCGCTGTTTTTCGGCATCTGGCTGGGGGTGACTTTTGTCTACGATTTCAATCCATTTTTGGGTTTCCTGCACACCCTGGATGAATATATCATCAACGCGCTGGCTTCCACCGACCGGATTTCCATTCTCATCTTCAGCCTGGTTCTGGGCGGAATGGTGGGCGTCATTGGTCGTTCCGGCGGAACCCAGGGCATCGTTGAAAAACTGCGGAATTACGCCAAAAATCCCCGCCGGGGACAACTGGCCACCTGGGCCATGGGGGTGCTCATCTTTTTTGATGATTACGCCAACACCCTTATCGTGGGCAACACCATGCGCCCCCTGGCCGATAAGCTGCGGATCAGCCGCGAGAAACTTTCCTACCTGGTCGATTCCACCGCGGCGCCGGTGGCCAACATCGCCATCATCTCCACCTGGATCGGCTATGAAATCAGCCTGATCAGCCAGTCATTCACCGCGCTGGGGGTCAGCGATAATGCCTATATCACCTTCATCCGCACCATTCCTTATAATTTCTATCCCATTTACGCCCTTGTTTTCGGGCTGCTGGTGGCCCTGCTGTTACGGGATTTCGGGAGCATGTATACGGCGGAAATCCGCACCCGGCGTACCGGGGCGGTGCTGCGCGACAACGCCATGCCGCTGGCCGACCTGACCGATACCGAAATGGCGCCGGACGAATCCATCCCGCACCGCTGGTATAATGCTTTTATCCCCATCGGCATCGTGATTCTGACGGTCATACTCGGGCTGGTGTACTCGGGGTACCAGAACCTGGAAAATCCCGCCGAATTGAGCGGCGAGGGCATTATTCACCAGATTAGCCTCATCGTGGGCAACGCCGATTCCTTCGCGGTGCTGATGTGGGCGGCGTTTCTGGGATCCATTGCCGCTATCCTGCTGGCGGTGGGACAGCGCCTGCTCTCCCTGCACCAATCCCTGGAAGCCTGGGTGCGGGGGATCCGCTCCATGGTGATGGCGGCCATCATCCTGACCAGCGCCTGGGCCATCGGCTCCATCTGCCAGGAACTGTTCACCGCCGATTATGTGATTCACCTGACCCGCCAGTTCCTGACGCCCCACTGGCTGCCGCTTATCACTTTTTTCACGGCGGCGGTGGTCAGCTTCGCCACCGGCACTTCCTGGGGGACCATGGCCATCCTGATGCCCATCGCTATTCCCCTGGCCTTTAAATTTCCGCAGGGGCACATCGGCATCGACGCCAGTCACGCCACCAACCTGATGCTCAGCACCACCGCAGCGGTGCTGGCCGGGGCCACCTTCGGCGATCACTGCTCCCCCATATCGGACACCACCATCATGTCTTCCATGGCTTCCGGGGCGGACCACGTGGATCATGTGCGAACCCAGCTCCCCTATGCGCTGGTGGTGGGCGCCATTGCCGCGCTGTTCGGCTACATTCCGGTCGGTTTCGATATTGGTGACTGGTGGGTCCTGTTTATCGGGATGATCGTTATTTTCCTGACCGTGCGGTTTCTGGGCAAGAGCACTGCGGAATGAACGCCCGTTCCTTTTGCAGCAAAGGAATGAAATATCCCCTAAATATCAGTCTTCGGAATGGAAATCTGATACCTGGCTGATATGCTCCCACGTAAATCCCTTGCCCTGCAGGTAGCGGATCAGCTTCTCGCGCCGCTTTTTGGATTCGTACCGAGCATTGCTCTTCAGAAATTTGCGGGTCAGTTTGCGGGCAATCTCCAGCTCCAGTTCAGGAGGAAACAGCTCATTCAGCAACGGATCGGAAATGTCGCGGCTGACGCCCCGCTGCGCCAGTTTCTGCACCAGCAGCAGCCTGCTGACCGGCCGCAGCAGCAGTTCGTTCTGAATAAACAGGCGGGTGAAGTTCACATCGTCAACCAGCTCCAGTTTTTCCATTTCATCCAGCGCCCGGTTGATCACCGGAAAACGGTATCCCTTCTCCCGCATCTTCC
>JARRQT010000369.1:0-2482 GCA_037381445.1 Calditrichia bacterium | reverse complement strand
TTCAGGTGGGCGCGCATTTCTGGCTGAAACGCCTGAAGAAATCGACCGGAGGTGGGCATTGAGACTGCGTTCCCGCCGGCGCCGGAAAATCCTTGATATGAGTCTCAAAGTTTTCTCGACCTTTTCCGCCTTCGTGGGAATTTTTTTCCTGGGCTGGATCCTGATTATCATCATTCACAAAGGCGCCTCAGCAATTAACTGGGATTTCTTCACCAAACTGCCGCCTCCCCCCGGCGGCTCCGGCGGAGGTCTGGGAAACGCCATTCTGGGGACTTTTTATATGACACTGCTGGCCGCCTTTATCGGCGTTCCGTTGGGGATACTTGCCGGGGTTTACCTAAGCGAATACGGCCGCGATACCCGGTTTGGCGCACTGGTCCGTTTCACCGTCAACGTGATGATGGGAATTCCTTCTATCATCAGCGGACTTTTCATCTATACCCTGGTGGTGGTTTCCATGGGGCATTTCTCGGGATATGCCGGAGGCCTGGCGCTGGCGCTTCTCATTCTTCCCATTGTCGCGCGGACCGCGGAGGACATGCTCTCCCTGGTCCCCAACTCCCTGCGCGAATCCGCGCTGGCGCTGGGAGTGCCCCGCTGGCGGGTAACCATGGGCATCATCTTCCGCGCAGCGAGAACCGGAATGATAACCGGTGTGCTCCTGGCAGTGGCGCGGATCAGCGGCGAAACTGCTCCCCTGCTGTTTACGTCCCTGAACAGCCCCTACTGGCCCACGTCGCTCAATCAACCGGTGGGAAATCTAACCGTTACTATTTTTAATTACGCCATGTCCCCCTACGCCAACTGGCAGAGCATGGCCTGGGGCGCCTCGCTGCTCATCACAGCGGCGGTCCTATCTTTGACAATTCTGGCACGCCTTCTCCTGGGAGGCGAAAAATGATATCCAAACAAAAGACAAAATCCATGAGAAGAATAATTCCCGAAAACATCAGAAAAGAAGATAAATCTCTGAAAGCAGAAAGCGGAAAGGCGCAGCAGAGCAAGATTTCGGTGCGGAACCTGAATTTTTTCTATGGTGAACATCAGGCCCTGTTTGATAACAGCCTGGATATTGCCCCGAGCAGAGTAACCGCCATCATCGGCCCTTCCGGCTGCGGAAAATCCACCCATATCCGGGTATACAACCGGGTTTTCGAACTCTACCGCGAACAGCAGGCAGAGGGAGAGGTGCTGCTGGACGGCCAAAACGTGCTTTCGCCCAGTGTCGATGTCATTGAGCTTCGGCGGAAGGTGGGCATGATTTTCCAGAAACCGACGCCTTTCCCCATGAACGTTTTCGAAAATGTCGCCTATGGACTCCGCTTCCATTACAAGCTTCCCCGGCATGAACTGGAAGACCGGGTGGAAAAGGCGCTGCGGGCCGCCGCTTTGTGGGAAGAAGTTAAAGACTTTCTAAAGAAGCCCGGAACGGCGCTCTCCGGGGGGCAGCAGCAGCGACTGTGCCTGGCCAGGGCAATCGCAGTGGAACCGGAAGTACTCCTGATGGACGAACCGACTTCTGCCGTCGATCCGGTGGCAACTGCCAAGATTGAGGAACTGGTGGAAACCCTTAAGGAAACTTATACCATTGTAATCGTTACTCATAATATGCAGCAGGCTGCCCGAATCTCGGATTATACGGCGTTTTTCTACAAGGGGAAGATCGTGGAATTCGGCAAAACCGATCAAATATTTACAAATCCTGCAAAGAAGCAAACAGAAGATTATATTACAGGCCGTTTCAGTTAAGAAGGAATAAAGGATATGCCAAAACGATTGCAGATTGAAATCGACAACTTAAAGAAGCGCATTCTGGAACTGGGCACGGTGGTCGAAGAGCGCGTGCGAATGGCAGTGAATGCCATTCACGAACGCGACATGGAGACAGCCCGTTTTGTGATGAACGGCGATCCGGAGATTGACGACATGGAAGTGGACCTCGAGGAGGAATGCCTCAAGATTCTGGCGCTTCACCAGCCCCTGGCGGTGGACCTCCGATACATCATTGCTGTTCTGAAGATTAACAACGAAATGGAACGGATCGGTGATCTGGCGGTGAACATCGCGGAGCGGGCCACGGTCCTGGCCTCGCTGAAGCCCTTCGAATTTCCTTTCGATTTTAAAACGATGGTGGACAAAACCCAGGATATGCTACGCAGAAGCCTGGATTCCCTGGTTAATCTGGAAGCAGACACCGCATTTCGGGTTTGTATGGCAGACGAGGAAGTGGACGCTATCAACCGGGAAATGTACGCCATTGTGAAAAAGGAAGTCGCGGAGGACCCTTCCCGACTTTCCTACCTGCTGCATCTTCTCAGCGTATCCCGGCACCTGGAACGGATTGCGGACCACGCCACTAATATCGCCGAGGATGTTATCTATCTGACCGAAGGCGAGATTGTCCGGCATCACCCGGAACAATTTCATGTTCAGAACAAATCGGAAGAAGCGGGCGGGGGAAAAACCAAAGAAAAGAAGTAGC
>JARRQT010000368.1:0-2525 GCA_037381445.1 Calditrichia bacterium | reverse complement strand
GTTTGGTGGATGACAGAAGCGGTCCCGCTGGCGGTGACTGCCTTGCTTCCTCTCGTACTCTACCCGCTTTTGGGAATTATGAAGACCAGCGATGTATCTGTAAATTATGCCAATCACCTGGTTTTCCTGTTCATGGGCGGTTTTATCATTGCGATCGCCCTCCAGAAATGGAATCTGCACCGCAGATTTGCACTCCACACCATCGCGCTTATTGGCAGCAACCCCCGAAATGTCATTCTCGCTTTTATGATCGCAACCGCCTTGCTGTCCATGTGGATCAGCAATACCGCCACTGCCATTATGATGCTGCCCATCGGACTGGCGGTAATTCATCAGCTTCAGGGCGACACAAAAGGAAGCGAATTGAAGCCGAATTTATTTGGAATGGTTTTGATGCTCGCGATTGCCTACAGCGCCAGCATTGGTGGAATTTCAACGCTAATCGGGACGCCGCCCAATGTGGTGTTTTCGGGAATTTACGGAAAATATTTTCCAGACCATGCGGAAATCAGTTTCTCCCGCTGGATGATTAATATTTTGCCTCTCACCGTCATTCTTTTTGGGATCGTCTGGTTTTACCTCATCCATATTATTTTAAAAAAAGAAAATCTCCCCCGACTTCTGAGTAAAAAGATATTTCAGAGAAAAAGGGCAGAACTGGGTCCCATTTCCAATCCGCAGGTGCGGGTTTTGGTGCTATTCGTAATTACCGCTCTGCTTTGGATTTTCAGGGCCGGATTTAATCTGGGGAACATACAGATTCCGGGGTGGCCGGATCTCTTTGGTTTGCAGGCCTACATTCAAGACAGCACAATCGCAATGGGAATGGCCATTCTGCTTTTTATTATTCCGGCAGAATCGATCAAATCCCCCAAAGCACTGCTGAATTGGAAAGATTTGCTGGCCCTTCCCTGGGACATCCTGCTGCTTTTTGGAGGAGGGTTTGCGTTGGCGGATGGTATTCAGAAAACAGGTCTAGCGGAATTTCTGGGGAAGCAATTGGCATTCCTGGGCAGTATGCATGTTTTCATCATGCTGCTCCTGGTTGCCCTGTCGGTAGTTTTCTTGACGGAATTGACTTCCAACACTGCAGTTGCTACTACCATTTTGCCGATTTTGGCGGCGCTGGCCATTGATTTAAAACTGGACCCGCTGCTCATTATGCTTCCCGCCACAATCGGCGCTTCCTGTGCATTTATGCTGCCGGTGGCGACACCCCCCAATGCGATCGTCTTCGGCTCACGGCTTATTCCCATTCAAAAGATGGTGCGGATGGGATTCTTTTTGAATCTTGCTGTGGCGCTGACGCTGACCGTTTATTTTTATATGATTTATGGATAGAGAGGACAGTCTTGCATCGATTTCAAAGGCAGGACAGTGTATATTTTGCTATACATCGCTAACCATTAACCGACTTTCTGGCTTTGCTTGTCAAATATTTTCTGAACCATTTTTCGGAATCGGGACGGGTTGATGGGCTTGGGCAATACATATTCTACACCCACCTCATGCAAGTCATCAATGAGCGAATCATTCAGTTTGCCGGATACTACCATGATGGGAATTTTAGGATTTACTTTCTTAATTTTCGTGACTAATTCAAAACCGTTAAGATGCGGCATGACAATATCGGTAATTAAAAGGTCATACTTTTGTTGGCATAATTTGGTTAGTGCTTCTTCCCCGTTATAAACGGAGATAACTTCGAATCCATCCAGTGTTAAGAGGATATCAACACTGCGGCTCAGGTTCCGGTCATCCTCAGCCAATAAAATTTTTTTCATCAGTTACTCCAGAAAAATTCAAATTTCATAACCTGTCTTGCAAATAGCTTGCCACATGGAATCTGAATTCCACCAGTACTGCTATAGTTTTGGGAAAGCAAATTTTTTCAATAACTTAAAGCGGTGTTATTTTAAATCTATGAATCAATGGCAAAACTGAAAATAGTGTTAAGCACCTATTGTATATAATATTTACAATGTCTTATCATCTATTTGATAGTCTTCCAGCTTATTATAAAGGGAGCGGCGACTGATTCCAAGTATTTCCGCAGCTTTCAGCTTATTGCCATTCACTGCCTTTAAGGTTTGGATGATCATAGTTTTTTCGACTTCTGAGAGGGGAGTGCCGGCCTTGAATGTGATTATTTCGGTCCCAACTTTATTGGAAGTCAGTTCGACGGGCAGGTGTTTTACATCTATGGAATCCTCTGCGGCAAGCATGGCACGCAGAACGACATTACGAAGTTCACGAACATTTCCCGGCCAACTATAATGCTTCATGACATCAATAGCATCTTTCGAAACGTCGTGAATCTGCTTATTCAGCTCTTTGTTAAAAAGATGACGGTAATATTTTACCAGGTAGGTGATATCCTGTTTGCGATTTCGTAGTGGTGGCAATTCGATGGCGAATACGTTTAGCCGGTAATAGAGGTCCTCTCTGAATTTGCCTGTTTTTATTAAATCCATCAAGTTTTCATTGCTCGCTCCAATAATCCGGACATCCACACTGATGGGCTT
>JARRQT010000367.1:0-2538 GCA_037381445.1 Calditrichia bacterium | reverse complement strand
TGTCCGTTAACAGCATGCGAACAAAATCCGGATTTTTAACTTCATAAAATTACAAATTCCGCAGGAATTATACAAGAGCAATCGCCGCGGAGGCCGGAAAAAAGTTTGGAGGGATTTTACGAAAAAGGAAGGCAGAATTTTTCTATTTAATGACAATCCCCAAGTGGTCCAGCAGGGACATGGCTTCCGGCAGGGAAAAGACCGCCCCCTTCAGCTTGTTGTCCAGCGGATTGATGGCATATCCCCGCGCTTCCGTAAATACAGCTTTGGAGAGGTCGGCGCTGCCAAAAAGGGTTTTTTGGAATTCGGTGGCTGTGAAATCCGCCCCGCTCAGATCGCAGCGGTAAAAATCGGAGTTCTGAATCCGGCATTCCCGGAAGGCTGCCTTGTGCAGTTTCAGCCCCGAAAAGTTGCAGCTGTCTATCTTGCACCCGTAAAAATTCAGGCTGAGCAGGAAGCCGTTTGCCTGGGAAAAATCCAGCCCGGACAGGCGGCAGTTGCGGAAGCCGGTTTCGCGGAACTGGCAGCCCCTGATGATGGCCACCCCGAAGCTGCAGCCGCTGAAGCCCGCTTCGGAAAACTGGGCGTCGGTCAGATCGCTTTCCGTAAAGGAGCAGCCTTCGAAGCTGCAGCGGGTGAACACCTTTCCCTTCAGGTCTGCGCCGCCGAAATCCAAATTCCTGAATTGTTCCCCCTCAAATTCTTGCCGCCCGATAATTTCCATTGCCCGGCTTGCTTCCCTATGTATGGTTTATCACGGACCGGAAAAGACTGCGATTCCGGCCGGAATATCTTCTTCCGCATACCGGTTCCCGCCTTTCGAAGCCCACGGCAAGTTAGCAAAGCCGGGGAAAAGGAACCACTCCTTTTTCATTACGTGATAGCGTGCCGCGGTCCGTTTTTCTACATCCTCTCCTTGATGCCCCTTTTTATCAGCCACCAGTTCACCGGGTAGGCGGTCAGTAAGCCGAACAGCATGGCGATCTGCATCATGAGCCAGAACACCGGGCTGGTTTTAGGCATTTCGGCCCGGAACAGCACGAAGGTGGCAATAGCCATCCAGCCGTACATGCCCACCTGCCAGGCGGTGAGCGAGAGGGTATCCGCTTTAATTGCGGCGATGATCCCTTCTTTCACGCTGAGCCCCCGCATGGGCTTGATGCTGTAATACTGGAAGATGATTCCCAGAATATAGGCCAGGGCGTAATCAATCACCCAGTTGGCGAACAATATTCGCCCGAATATGGTGAAGAATGGGAAGAAAAACATGAACCATTCTGCCACAATGTCCCCCAGGGTGCAGCCGGCGCCGCAGTGGGTGGCCCCCACGCCGACGCTTTGCCAGAAGGGTCGCTCGGGCACGGACTCCCCTTTTTCCTGCGCCTCCCGAAGATACTTCAGGGAAGAACGCCGCCCGACTTTATAATACATCCAAAGGGCCAGGGGCCCCGCATAGAGGGCGGTGATTGGCCACACTACGTTCATAATCCCCATTCGCTGGCGGTGCCCCCTGCGGATATCCATTACGATGATCACGAAACAGATACCCGCCGCTACCAGGGAGACGATGGCGATGATGGTCACCCACCATTCCGGGGCGAAAGCATGTTCGTTTGCGCTCGTCATAGCTGCAGGGTCAGGTAGCCCTTCTGCTCCAGTTTAAATATTTCGAAAAAGCCGTTGGGTGTTTTGTCGACGCCCTCCATGAGATTTTCAGGATCGACGTTCATTTTCTTCATGGCCGATTCGCAGGCCACGATGCGCACCCCGCTGTCCATGGCTTTCTTCAGCTCCGGCTCCATTTTGCTGCCGTGCACCAGCGCCTTTACGGCGGGACCCACCACGACCACCACCGCTTTATTGGCTTTGAAATCCTGGCCCCCTTTCAGGGAAATTTCCCCGCTCATCACGGCAGCGTTCAGGGTATTGTCCTCCATGACCAGGTAGGCGGTATCGGGCGCCTTGTCCGTTTGCATAGCCTCCTGGGCGAAACCGGCACTCACCAAAAAGGCGAGGACCAGCATCGCGGTCAATATGGTAAACCGTTTCATTATTATTTCCTCCTCCTGCTGATTTTGGATTAACGCCGGAGATTCTGTATTTTGTGAAGCTGTTTCCGGCGGAACATATTATTTGAAACTCGCGTCCGGCAGCTGCTTTCGCAGAATGATTTAACCGCTTTTACTGTGGGAAAGGAACATGCACTGCACCGGACGCTACTGTTCATCCACAATAGGGAATAAATATGAAGAACGCATGAAGGGGGATGAATTCCTCATGAGGCGTTCATCAGAAATTAATTGTTAATTCATCCGGGGGAATGGGACGCGCTGTTTTTCATGGAAGATTTCGGACAGGATTTGCCGGATCCACAGGATAGACCGTAGTCGGCCAGTCAGATTATGCTTCGCCCACCGGACCATTTGCTGTATCTAAAAGATTGCCAGCTCAAATCTTTACATTTCACAAATTCAACCAGTCACAGAAAAGGAGAAGTAATTCTGCCTTATCCTGTTCATCCTGAGAATCCGGTCAAAA
>JARRQT010000366.1:0-2540 GCA_037381445.1 Calditrichia bacterium | reverse complement strand
ATTTTTGCCTGCTGCACCCGGAACAGCCGCGCCCCGCTGGAAAACAGCGGAACATTAATGCTGAGCCCGATCACCGTTGTTGGATACCATTTTTTATCAAAGTCGAACAGGTCGAATTTATCCCTCTGCGCATTCTGCTGGTAATTGGCAAATCCCGCAATCACCGGAAGGAACTGCATTTTCTCATTTTTCAGGTTTGCCCTGGCAAGGCTGAGCTGGGTGGAGGCCAGCCGGTAACCGATGTTGTCCTGCAAATTGAATTGCCGGCTCAGCAGCGAAGGCACATCCACCTGGCTGAGAATGCTCTCCAGGTTGTCGGTCAGCCTGATCTCCCGACTCAGATCGATGCCCATCTGAAACTTAAGCAGCTTGTAGGTCACCTCGATCTGTTGCCTGATGGTGTTCACTGTGTTCTGAAGCTGGGTCACCGAGATCTGCAGCTGCTTCACGTCGGTTTCTTCCACAAAGCCTTCCTTAAAGCTTTCCTGCACTTCGTAGTGAAGCTGCTGCAGGTTTTTCAGGTTTTCCTCCAGAATGCGCAAATTTTCCTCGGCCACCAGCACGATGTAATAGGTCCGGGTGACTGTCTCCGCCACATCCAGTTGCGAGCGCTCCATATTCTGTTTTGTCAGATTGAGGTAAATCTTTGACGCCTGCAATCCCACAAAATAACTGCCGCTGAAGATGAGCTGACTTGCTGAAACACCCCAGGTCGCATTATGCGGCTTTCCGAACTTCACCGGGATGGTAGATCCGGGGGCACCGCCAAAAATCTCACCCGGAATCAACTGGGTGGGGATGTCCAGGAAGTCCTGGTATTCAGCACTGCCGCTGATCTGGGGAAATCCCCCCGCGGCAATCTCTTTGATCTGCTTCCTGGCCGCGCTAATGGCCAGCTCCGAATTCTGTACATCATAGCTATGCTGCCGGGCATACTGGCGGGCGGCGTTCAGATCGAAAGACAATTGACCTGTTTCCTCTGCCTGCGCCTGGTAAAAAATCAGCAGCACTGCCGGAAAAAGCAATGGAAGCGTCTTTCTAAAATAAACCTGGATGTGATTTCCCAGGGCTGCGAATGTTCTTATCATAATCATTTCCATATCGATTTGAAATTTATTGCGATTATATCAAGTAAATCCGGTTTGAAGAAAATAATTATTTCGGGTCTCTAAAATAAACAATTCATATATTTGCCGTAAGCGGCCGGTAGAATATGCTTTCTCATTTGCGCAATCCATTCAGCAAAAGGTCGAGCATAAATTCGGTCTCATTTTCAAGCTTGGCATAGTCGATATCCGAGGCAGATTTCGCATTTGCGGACTGCAATTCCCGGAACCGCAGGGCATCCATTATGGCACGAATGCTGTCTGCCACCCGTTGGGGATCGTTTTGCCGGAACTCCCCGGATTCCATTCCTTCACGCAAAATTGAGGTGAGTAAATCCACTTCCCGCTGGCGGAATTCCCTGAAAAACTTTTCAACCACCGGTTTGGTCTCGATGATGACCTGCACCGAAAGATCGAGCATATCCACCCGTTCCCGGAATAACTGCAACTTCGTTTTCAGCATGCAGGAGAGCTTGCCGCTGGCAGTAGTTTCGCTGGCAAATTTCTCTGCTAAATGGCCTCTGATCCTGGTCGCTTCAGCTTCTATCGCTTCCCGGAAGATTGTTTCCTTGTTCTTGTAATAGTAATAGAGCGACGGCTTGCTCATGCCGATCGCGGTGGCGATATCATCCAGTGTTGTTTTGTGGTATCCAAAGCGGGCAAAGCAGCGCATGGCAGAAGCCAGGATTTGCTCTTTGCGGATTTCCAGTTTTTCGTCTATCTTGTCCATTCTGACTATCATTCCAAAATTTTCGACTAATTTAATAATTTGTTTGATAGTTCAAAGCTCTTTTTTATTTTTTTAAAAATAAAAAAATAACCGGGGAGCGATTTTGAATGCTTGTTGCCATTATAAAGAACGATTGGCTCCACCGGATAAAAAATGATTCGATTTTAGAACATACACATCACCTCTCAAAACCAACATAATCCTGAAAGCAGATGTTTTGTTTTGCTCATAATAACCCTGAGGATTTCAAAAACGAAGAGATAAAGGGAATCTATTTTGCTCTCCGGCCTTCCGCATACTGACTCCGGCCCTGGTAACATATTTCGAGCGAGCCCCTCTGTCAATGAGCATGCCGAACCACGGGCCGGCGATCTCATCCAACCATGCCCATTTGGGAAAATACTGATTTTGGGTATTGATTTTTTGCCCCTAAAGAAATAGATTTTATACGATATAAAAACTATTTGCCGTCGGAACAGGAAATAAGCTTGCCTCCTTCTGCCTCAAAATTCGATTTTAGCTTTAGAGATTTAAAATAGATTGCTGTTCCAACCATCTGTCTTATGGAAGAAAGGCGCTTATTGGCTCCTGTGGAGACCATTGGCAATTCCAGTCAAAACAGCCCGATAATCAGCTGATATCACCGCATTCAGAGAAATGGCTGATCGTGGCGACCACAAATAAATCACTTACGTCTGACATAC
>JARRQT010000365.1:0-4428 GCA_037381445.1 Calditrichia bacterium | reverse complement strand
CCTGCCGCACAATGGCATAGTCGTCGACCACCAGAATATTCAGCATTTAATTCCCCAGGTTTTTAACCGGAAGTTTAACGGTGACCGCTGTCCCTTTCCCCTCCTTGCCCTCAAAAATTATCTCGCCCCCCATATTATGGGCCCGCTCTTTCATGCCCAGGATGCCGAAAGAGACAGGGCTGTTAATTTGCTCATCTTTGATGCCCTTTCCGTTATCTTGCACCTGCATCACAAATTGGCTGTTTTTGCGGAAGATCCTGATCGAAACCGCCCGGGCGCCGGCGTGCCGCCGGACATTGGACAGAATTTCCTGCAGAATCCGGAAAATGCCAATGCCGTAATTGTCCTGAGGTTTGGGCGTATTTTTTTCGATCCGAACGCTACAGGTAATGCCGGTGTTTTTCTGAAAATCATGCCCATACCACTCGATGGCTTCGAATATACCCAGTTCATCCAGAATGCCCGGGCGCAGTTCGGAGGTAATATGCTGCACCGATTTCAATACACCGTCGATGAAAGCCATGGTATTTTCGGCCTCTTCCCGGGGATAGTCCGGTTGCTCCGCGTTTTTGGCAAACAGCGAGGAGAGGTTCATCTTCAGGCCCACCAGGTTCTGCCCGATCTCATCATGGATCTTGCGGGACATGCGCTTGCCTTCCTCCTCCTTAATGTCGGACATATGAGCGCTCAGTTTCCGCAATCTCCCTGAGGTCTCCTTCAGCTCTTCCTCCGCCTGCACATCGCGCACCATGCCCTGGATGGCCACGATCTTTCCCTCCTCATCGGTAATGGGAAGGGTGCGGTGCTCTGTCCAGGATGTTGTACCGTCCTTATGGACGATCCTGATTCGCACCGGCTCCCCGGATTCTGTATTTGGCTTGAAAAGGCCCTTTGCCAATTCCTGGTCTTCCTTTTGGACGATCTTGAGCATCAGGTCAGGCTGTTGATAAAATTCCTGGTCCGAATATCCGGTAATCTTTTGGGCGGTGGGACTCACATAATCGTATCCCGGTTTTGGTGCCAGCTTGTAACGGTATACCATGTCGTTGCCGTATCTTTCCAGCAGATGAAAAAGGTCCTCTTTCTGCTGCCGTTCCGCCAACTCGCTTCGTTTCAGCACATCAATATCCACAAAGGAAAGGATGGTGCCGTCTATTTTTTTCTCCTCCGTCAGGTAAGGGCGGATCTGCAGGCTATACCAGCTCCCCTGACCGTCGCGGATTTCTTTCTCCATTACCTGCAGGCTTTCAATGACCTGCAGGACCATCTTTTCCAGCTCCGGCAGGTCGAAATTCAATTTGATGGAGGTGATGAGCCGGCCCCGGTCCTCCGGCCGGATGTTCAGCGCTTCCCCGCAGGCCGGCGTAAAATGCCGGATGCGCAGATCGTTGCCCAGGATCACCAGGGGAATCTGCACGCTTTTCAGCAGGTTGTTCAGGTCGTTGACGGACTGCGCCAGCGCCTCGTTCTTGTCCTGCAGTTCGGCGTTGATGATATTCAGCTCTTCATTGGTGGCCTTCAGCTCTTCCTGGGCGGTATCCAGTTCCTCATTGGTGCTCTGCAGTTCCTCATTGCTGGAGAGGATCTCCTCGTTGGTGGAACGCAGTTCCTCGTACATCAGCTCCTGCTGCTCGATGGTCTTCTGCAGGTGCTCCCGTTCCACGTCGAGCTGCTTTTTTAACTGCCGGATTTCCCGGTCTTTGTCAGTCTCGCTTTGGGGGGGCTCTTTAGTCCGGGATCTGCCTTTTGGCAGAGCAGGAACATCCGGGGCGGAAACCTGCCGGAAAAGGATCAGGTAGTAATTCTCGCTCTGGTCCTGGTTTTGAAAGGGAACCACCTCGAACCTGATCTTGGTTTTGATCTGGTCGTCTTCCAGGTAAACATCTTCCCTTTTAACCGGCTGAAGCTCTTTTTTGGCCTGGTAGATGGCGGTGCGCAGTTCCACGAGCAGTTCCTTGCGGGCCATGCGGGTCAGGTTAAGGCTGGCCCTGCCGGGGGAGGGGTGCAGGAAGGGAAGCGGCTGCCCGATAAACTGCAGGATCTCATAATCATCATTGACGACGATGCCCGGCGGAGAATATTCGTTCAGAATGATGCTGTTTACCTGCTCTTCCAGGTTGAATTCAGGCGCTTTCTGCCCGCCGGCCGTTCTGTCTGTTTTCTGTTTTCCGCCGAAGCCGGGAAAAACCGGCAGCATTTGCTTGGCGTTCTGTTTCTTGATATATATGCGCTGCCTGCCGTCATAGGGCTTGAAAGTATCAGAACTCTTTTTGATATTCTCGGAGGCGCCCAGCAGCAGGAAGCCCCCGGGATTCAGGCCGTAATGGAACAGCTTCATCACCCGGTCCTGCAGGGAGATGTCCAGGTAGATGAGCACATTGCGGCAGCTTATCAGGTCCAGGTTGGAAAAGGGGGGGTCCTTGAGCAGGTCCTGCCGGGCGCTTGAGCAGGTCCTGCCGGGCGAAGATGCACACCTCCCGCACCTGCTTTTTAATCTGGTAGCCGGTTTTATCTTCCTGAAAGAATCGCAGCAGGCGCCCGCGGGACACATATTCGCCAATGGAATGAAGAAATCTGCCGGAGCGGGCCTTCTCGATGGACTCTTCCAGAATGTCGGTGCCGAATATCTGCAGCGGAAAATTTTTCTGATTTTCCTCCATAAATTCCAGCAGGGCGATGGCAAGGCTGTAGGCCTCCTCGCCGGTGGAGCAGCCCGGTACCCAGACGCGGATCGGATTTCCGCGGGGTTTGTTCTTCACCATCTCAGGAAAAATCTCCTTTTTCAGGACCTCAAAGACGGAGGGGTCGCGGAAAAAGTTGGTGACCTGGATGAGAAAGTCGCGGTAAAGATTATACACCTCCTCCGGGTGTTCGGCGATGAATTTCTCGTATTCATCCAAGGCTGACACTTTATTCAGGATCATGCGGCGGCGGAAACGGCGGCTGATCATGGAACTCTTGTAGTTGTTGAAGTCCACCCCGGTGGTTTTGTATATCCTGTAGAGTATCCGTTTCTGAATATTCATGTTGTCCGGTTCTTTGAGAGTCTGTTCGTCGAGAAATTCCTGCAGGTTATGGGAATCGCGGCTGATGCGCACCAGCTCCCGGGCGATCTCCTGCGGCGACAGCACAAAATCCACGCAGTTCTCGGCGATGGCGCTGTGGGGCATGCCGCTGAATTTGGCGGACGCTTCATCCTGGGCGAAGCTGAAGCCGTTTTTCTCCTTGATGGCCTTCAGCCCTTCCGTGCCGTCGGTGCCCACGCCGGACAGGATGACCCCGATGGAAAGGTTCTCGTTGTTTTCCGCCAGCGACTTGAAAAAGATGTCGATGGGCTTGCGGGCGGCGTCCTGCCGGTCGCGCGGCTTCAGTATCAGGCGGCTCTTCTCGAAATAAAGGTCTTTGTCGGGCGGAATCACGTAAACCCTGTCGGGCTGTACCGGGGTATGGTCCTGGATTTCGCTGACCGGCATTTTGCTCTTGGCGGAGAGGATTTCCGCCAGCCTGCTTTCATGGGCGGGATCCAGGTGCTGGATCAGCACATAGGCCATGCCGGTGTCCTGTGGCAGGCTGGCCAGAATGTCCATCAAGGGATTCAGTCCCCCGGAAGAGGCGCCGACGGCTACGACGGGACAGTTGGGGGCATTTTCCCCGGAAGGGCGTTTTGGGGCCTTTGGGGAAACGGATTTCTTATTCTTATTGCCTGACTGAGCGGATTTTTTTGGACTCATGGATGCGGCTCCTGAAGCTGTTGTAACAAAGTTTTTGAAAAGATTTACACGGCTGAGCAAAGAGGAATATCATAATTGCGCATGGATTAAAAAATGCGGGCTTCTTACCCGACGGTTAAAGATCAATTTATCAGCGAGTTTAATTTAGTATATAAAATTTTAAAATTCAATGCCTTTTCGGGGGGAAGAAAATGACCAATGATCATCGAGCAATTATCAATTATCAATGAATAGGGACACTGGAGTGTTGGAGTGATGGAGTAATGGAATGGCGGACGACGGGCATTGCCGAAGGCATCACTCCGTGATTGTCCGTCGATAAATTCTTGCCAAAGCGTTCTCAGGGAATGCAAATAATTTAACAATACATATGCTTTTGCAATCAAACAGTCATTCCCGTGTAGGCGGGAATCCATAAACCCATCCCTGTCGTCTGGATTCTCCTGGACGGACCACTCCGTGGCGGCAATCCCCCGCAACAAGTGCGGGGCAGGCTCCGCCGGGATGACAAATAAACGGTAGACGACGGCCATTGCCGAAAGCATCACTCCGTGATTGTTCGTCGATGAACGCTCAAAAGAGGATTTCTAGGAAAGAATCAACGCACGTAAAGTGCGTTGTCTACCGATCCATCTGTGTCTCTGCGAGAGAAATTAGCGGCAGCCGACGAATCCGCGACAAATTGTCCGCGTAAATA
>JARRQT010000364.1:0-2579 GCA_037381445.1 Calditrichia bacterium | reverse complement strand
GAGAATTAAAACTTTCCTCGGAACATACCGATGCGGTTTGGGTTTCCATTGAGCAAATGAGAGCAGGCGAGCCGATTTCACTCGATCCACGGCTGGGATTTAAACTGAGTGATTTTGAGAATGTCAAAAGATTGATCAATCTGTTGCGTTCCGCCGGCTATTCCATATAGAAGTGCCTTGGGCCGCATCAGATAATAATTGCAGGAGCCAAAGAGAATATTAATCAGGAATGAAAAGTCAAAATAGAAAGAAAGTTTTCGTTGCCATGAGCGGCGGGGTCGATTCCTCCGTGGCCGCGGCCCTTCTTGCAGAACAGGGCTATGAAGTGGCCGGCGTTACGATGAAATTATGGAATTATGATTCCGTGGGCGGAAATGTCAATCTGGAGAGCAGCTGCTGTTCGCTGAGTTCAATCAATGATGCCCGGCTGGTTTGCCATGAGCTGGGCATTCCCCACTATGTTATGGATCTGAGTCCGGAATTCCGCGAGATCGTCATTAATGATTTTATTAATGAATATGTCGGCGGGAGGACCCCCAATCCCTGCGTGCTCTGCAATACCAGAATAAAATGGGAGCTGCTGCTGGAGCGGCTGGAGTCACTGGGCGCGGATTACATCGCAACCGGCCATTATGCCCGTGTTGAATTTGACAAGTCACTGAACCGCTATCAGCTTTTGAGAAGCACCAATCTGGCAAAAGACCAGAGTTATGCACTCTGGGGCTTAACCCAAGAATCACTCTCCCGGACTTTATTCCCGCTTGGCGAATTAACCAAGGAAGCGGTACGCGAAATCGCATCCCGGCTCAATCTGAAAACGGCGGAGAAATCGGAGAGCCAGGAGATCTGTTTTATCCCCGATAATAATTACCATCGTTTTCTCAGGGAAAACAAGGTTCAGGTCGGGGAAGGAGAACTGGTTACCACCGATGGTCAGATCGTAGGCAGGCACCGTGGTTACCCGTTTTTTACCATCGGACAAAGACGCGGAATCGGCGTCGGACTTGGAAAACCCATGTATGTGGTAGGTCTCATACCGGAGAAGAACCGGGTGATTATCGGTGAAAAACAGGAGCTCCTGTCCAAAAGCTTGACAGCTGGGAAGATAAATCTGATACGGTATAAAACCATAGAAAAAGCAATGGAATTGATGGTAAAAATCCGCTATAATGATCCGGGAAGCCCCGGCATGGTTTATCAGAAGAATGAAGGTGAAGCCCAGGTTGATTTTATTTCTCCCCAGCGCGCCGTAACGCCCGGCCAGTCCGCCGTATTCTATGAAGGAGAACGAATCGTGGGCGGAGGAATTATCCAGAATGACAATCAGCGGTTTCAGTCTTAAATTACAAATCAGCATCTGATTTTAGGCCAGCCATTACAACAAAAAACCGATACAGAAAGTGATTCAATTTTTACATGCCTCATGGCCGTTTATTCTGGGATTGACGCTCCAGGGAGAAAGCAGCATCATTCTCTGGTTTCTTCAATTTTCGAATCAATCCCGTTTCTGGATTTTTATCATGCTTATTTCTGCCGCTCTATCATTCATTTCCTTTGAATTTTATTATATTATGGGCAGAATCAGCCCGGTGATATTGAAAAGACTGCAGCTTCATAAGCTCGAAAAATTTTTGACCAGAGGAAGATTTGTGCGATTTCGGTGGCTCGTCGTTCTTTCCATGCGGTTTCTCTACGGCATCCGCAATCTGACCGCTCTCTGGCTGGGAACGCAAAAATATCCTTCTTTAAGATACCTGCTGCTGAATTTAATCGGGGGTCTGATCTGGATATCAATCTGGTTTCTGATATTCTTTTTGTTCAGGACCCTTGCCCTTCAATATTATCAGAGCTATATTCATACTATCCGGTATCTTTATCTTGCAGCCCTTGGTGTATTCCTGTTGTGGAAGTTAAAAAAATTAATAATTGATCCCTGAAGATACAGCTTCCGGTTGAAGCCTGTTTTTATCAACAAAAATACATTTATGGAGTAACTTTTTAATTGATTTTGCACCTCCTCAAATGTATATTCAAAACTCCGAAACAGGTAGTATGCAGAAATATTTGTTTTTAAATAATTTATGAATGATTTTCGCTTTATGGTGATTTTTTCCGGAAAAAAACATTTTTCTTGACACCTAATCTGTTTATTATTATTAAAGAAAACGAAATTTGAGGTTCGATAAGGAGCACTTTCTATGGCAGAACGCATTACACCGATGAATGAAGATTACAGTCGCTGGTATACGGATGTGATTATACAGGGTAAATTAGCAGATTATTCTCCCGTAAAAGGATGTATGGTCATTCGGCCGAACGGTTATGCAATCTGGGAACAGATACAGCAAAAACTTGATAAGATGTTTAAAGATACAGGGCATGTGAATGCCTACTTTCCCATGTTCATCCCGGAAAGCTTCATGCAGAAAGAAGCCGAGCACGTAGAAGGCTTTGCTCCGGAATGCGCAGTGGTGACTCACGGCGGCGGTCAGAAGCTTGAGGAGCCGTTATACGTGCGTCCCACTTCGGAGACAATTATCTGGAGCATGTATAAAAAGTGGATTATGTCCTACCGCGAC
>JARRQT010000363.1:0-2585 GCA_037381445.1 Calditrichia bacterium | reverse complement strand
CTCATATTTTCTCCTCTATCAACAGCGGTAACTCCAAGCTACTTTATATCAAAATTGAGCTCAGGAAATTCAACTCCGGTATTCCTCTTTCCAATTCTCAATAGTCCCGTTACGCATGGCATGGATTCCCATATGGACTGCCACGGCTGCCCGTCTACCGGTTTCCGCATTTGAAATTGGTGTTTTATTGTTGCGGATACAATCGGCAAAATGTATAAATGCCATGGGGGTGGTCTCTTCATCACCTTTCGGTTGGTTTTCCACGGTAATTTCGGATCCCTCTCCTTTCTTCCAGGCCTGATATGTGGCGGCGGTTACTGCATAGGCGCCACCACTTGAATCCGGTTTGGCTTCGCTTTGAATCAACTTCTGTTCGGGATAAAAACGCGCTTTCTGTCCCTCTTCGGAGTTGATTTCAATGACGCCCCGGGTCCCCATATATTGCAGGGAAACACCATAGTGGGCATTTGTGGTAATGGAAGAAAAAATCGCCTTTACTCCACCGGGATACTCATAGACCGTACTCACATTGTCGAAAATATCTCTGCCGTCCTTCCAGTAATCAAGTCCACCAATGCCGACAACTTTTAGGGGATGGGCATCCAGCATCCAGTTTGCAATATCAATATGATGAGAGCAAAGTTCAGCCATCAGGCCTCCGGAATATTCTCGGTACATCCGCCAGTTGATGATACGCTCCAGACTGGGATCGGGAACCGGTCGCCGCCAGTCGCCATTACGGTGATAGTTGCATCGAATATGGGTGAGTTGGCCCAGATAACCGCTTTGGATCATCTCATGGATTTCAACAAAGAGCGGGTTTGAACGGGTTTGGTAGCCTACCTGAAATATCTTACCGGAGGATTTGGCGATATTCTCCAGATCAAGAGCCTGCTCAATACTATAGGTCATAGTCTTTTCTAAAAAAACGTGTTTTCCGGCATCCAGGGCATCTTTTGCCATCTGGAAATGTAAATGAAGGGGCGTGGCAATAATGACACCATCCAGGTCCTTATTTTCCAATAGTTTTCGGTAATCGGTGTATGAAGCTGCACCCGGTTCCGCCTGCTTCAGCCCGGCTGCCAGGTGATCCGGCAATATGTCGCAGCAGGCTGTTACCCGGATATCCGGAACTGTCTTCAGGATATATACGAGCCATTCGCCCCGATCTCCCGTTCCGATGATTCCAAGATTCAGAGCATCGGCTGATGATTTCTTTTGGGCACCCAGACTGAGGGTAGACATACCCAGGGTCAGTCCGGCGGCGGCCGCGGTGCTGGTACTGATAAATTTTCGACGGCTAATTTTCCTGCTCATAACTCCCCCTTTATTTTATGTTAGATTTCTTCTATTCGTTGATAACATCTACCCTTAAAGGATGGCGCAGCTTTTTGGCCGTCTCCCGGATAGATGCAAATTTATCGGTTCCGGTCGCCCGGAATACCAGATATGCATTTCTCTCCACATAGCGACTGCCCCCCGGGACAAATGTCAGGTGTTCATGGATCAGTCTTCTGTTCCAGTATTTCCCTCCACCGGCACCATCACTGATTTTTGTATGGGGCATCCATGTTGGGGAAGCATCGCCGAAACGGTTTGTATTATCATATTTCAGCCGGATACTGCCAAAAGCATAACCCTTGGATGCATGATAGAAACAGACCCACGGCGCATCATTTTCCAGCGGTTTTTTCTTTAGAACATCATATCGCTTGTCAAAAGGCAAATCTTCGATCTCCCCATCCGGCCGTTGAAAGGCGATATTGGTAAATAAACTGTCCATCGTCATTTCATCATTCCGCAATAGCTCCAGCCAGACATCATCTGTCATTTCCATCTCGGAAAAGAAAATGAAATAGGGCTTTCCTGCATAGAAATCATAGGTTGCCGTCAATAGAATCTCCGGGTGGGAAGGCGCCTTATCCTGGCGTTCTATTCGCACCCGGTAGGGGCCTTTTTCTACACGATAGAAGGCAGGATTGTCCCATTCGGCGATGGTGGTATAATATTCCAGTCCGGGCTTCTGGAAATTCGGTCCCCAGTGCATTCTGTTCTCAGTGCGGAAGAGTAAACGGTCGAATCCCATTTTGATCAGCAGCTCCCGTAATTGTCCTGACGCATGAGACTTAGCCTCGCTTTGATCGCTGCGGGTAAGGTCTGCCTGGTAATATTTATTTTCAATCTTAAGCTCAAGCCCCTTACCGCTGACGGCCAGGTCAGTTACCGGTGGTTCTCTGTGTGAAGAGGCCATCAGGGTAAAATGCTTTCTTTCCCCGGCCTTCAGGGACACCGGAAATATGATATTCAGCATTACTCTGCTGCTATCGCCGGGTATTGAACTTCGGTTAACCTGGCAAAACACAGAATCACCGGTTTCCTGATTGAGGGCAATTATTGGGGATGGTTCCAGGCCGTTCTGCAAATATACTTGTATATATTCCTGCTGTCTGGCAATTCCGGCTGTTTCTGTTACCGTCAATTTTGCAAGCTCGCGCGCCTTCCCGAATCCCGTTGAGGAAGGTATGAGCAAAATTGTCGCAGCAACCAACAACCAGGACATGATCTTGGCCGTCATGATTCTCCTT
>JARRQT010000362.1:0-2593 GCA_037381445.1 Calditrichia bacterium | reverse complement strand
CTCGAGAAGGGGGCTAATGAAAAAATCAGACATTCTGGTTGTTGATGACGAAGAAGACATCCTGAAATTGCTCCAGTATAATCTGCAGAAGGAAGGTTATCCGGTAAGGACTGTGGCGTCCGGGGAAGAGGCACTGGATGAAATTAACCAGCGGCACCCGGACCTCATCGTACTGGATCTGATGCTTCCCGGGCTGGACGGCCTGGAGGTGTGCAAGATTCTCAAGAGCCAGAAAGAAACCGCCCCAATTCCCATTATCATGCTCACCGCCAAAGGCTCGGAATCGGATATCATCATCGGGCTGGAACTGGGCGCCGATGATTATATCACCAAACCGTTTAGTCCGCGGGAACTTTTGGCGCGCGTCAAAAGCGTACTGCGGCGCGGAAAATACGAGAAAGAGGAGGAGGGCGAAACCATCCGCCGCCATGAAATTGCGATTGATGTATCGCGTCGGGAAGTCACTGTGCGGGAAAATGCCGTTTCGCTGACCACTACGGAATTTGACATACTGCTTCTGCTCGTCAGACGTCCCGGCTGGGTGCTCACCCGCGATCAGATTATCGACAGCGTGCGTGGTAATGATTATGCCGTCACGGACCGCTCGGTGGATGTGCACATCACCGGACTTCGTAAAAAACTGGGCGCTGCAGGAAAATATATTGATACCGTCCGCGGTGTCGGTTACCGCTTCAAGGAATAAACATGGCGAAAATTCCCAAACAGTTGATGCAATATTTTCTGGTCTTTGCGGTGGTTGCCGCCGTTTCCATTCTCATGGGCGCCGGCTATATCTCGGAAATCTGGCGGGAAAACACCGTGCAAAGGCTGCAGACCTCCTTCACCGACCAGGCCCGCCTGCTACAGTTGATGATCACCCCGGATATTCTGAACGGCGATTATGCCCGGGTCGATTCTTTGGTGAAGGAAATGGGAAAAACCAATGCCATCCGGTATACCGTGGTCATCAGCAGCGGCCAGGTCATCGGCGACTCCAGGTTCAATCCCAAAAAGCTGGGGAATTACATGGACCGCCGGGAGGTGGAACAGGCCCTGAGGGGAAATGGCGGTTTTGGCTCCCGCCACAGTTTTGATCAGGAAACGGACATCTATTACCTGGCATATCCGCTAAAATCCGGTGAGAAATATGTGGGAATGGTGCGTCTGGCCATCCCGACCGCAGAGGTCACGCTGCTTTACCGCACCCACTTTATGAAAATCCTGGGCACTGCGCTGCTGGTTCTGGTGATTATTCTCCTCATTGGCGCCTGGGCCGGCTGGCGCATCAACCGTCCGGTGAAAGAACTGGAGCACGCCGCCGAACATTTCGCGGCAGGTGATCTCTCCTACCGGGTCACCGTTTCCACGCGGGAAGCGGAAAGCGGGCTGGCGGATGCGCTCAATAAAATGGCCTTTCAACTAAATGAACGGATTCAACTGATTACCCGTCAGCGGAATGAACTGGAATCGGTGCTGGCCAATATGGTGGAGGGCGTTATCGTCCTCGACTACCAGGAAAAGACCATCCGTATGAACCGCGAAGCGGAGCGCATTTTCGGCATCAGACAGGAACAGGCCGTTCACCGCGATTTATTGGAAATCATTCGCAACGCGGATATTCACCATTTTATTCAGCAGGTCAAACAGCGCACAACGTCCTTGACAGCGGACATTATTCACCATCATAACGATGAAGACATTTTCCTGGCACTGCGGGGTTCTGTTCTGAAGGACTTTAGCGGCAGATCCAGCGAAATTCTGCTCGTTTTTCATGATATCACTTCCATGAAAAAGCTGGAAAATATGCGCCGAGACTTTGTCGCAAACGTCTCCCACGAGTTAAAAACTCCGATTACCTCAATCAAGGGATTCGTAGAAACCCTGCAGGATGGCGCTATTGACGAGCCGGAAAGAGCCGGTCAATTCCTCCAGATAATTCATAATCATGTGGACAGGCTCACCGACATCATCAATAATCTGCTCACCCTGTCACGGATTGAGCAGGAAATGGAGCACGGGCAGCTTCCCCTCGAAAAACAGAATATTAAGCCGGTGCTTGAGGCGGCCATTGATGTTTGCAGGGAAAAAGCCGGCGAAAAGAATATCTCCATCAGTCTTGATTGCCAAGCACCCTGCATGGTTGATATTAACCGGACACTTCTGGAGGAGGCGATTGTGAATTTGCTGGATAACGCCATCAAATACAGCGATGCCGGGCAGCAGGTGTCGGTTAAGGTCCATTCGGAAAAGGATGAAATGGTCATTGCTGTCCGGGATGAAGGCCGCGGCATCGACGAGGAACACCTCCCCCGGGTATTTGAGCGGTTCTACCGGGTAGACAAGGCGCGCACCCGTAAGCTGGGGGGAACCGGTTTGGGACTGGCCATCGTAAAACACATTGCCCGGGCACACAACGGACGGGTTGATGTAACGAGCATGCGGGGGAAAGGCAGCACTTTCTACATTTATCTTCCCATAAACAAATCTTAACGGAAATTTAACATTAGGTTCATTCAGGCTTAATAAAACGCGAATTACTTTCTCCTATGTTTGATAACTAATTAATGTAACAGTGCATTAATAAAAAACCAAC
>JARRQT010000361.1:2674-5091 GCA_037381445.1 Calditrichia bacterium | reverse complement strand
GAAGTATGGCCGATATTATCAGGATATTATCCATTGACGGGGGCGGGATACGCGGCATCATTCCCGCCATGGTATTGAATGAAATTGAAAAACAGGCCGGCAAACCCATTTCGGAGCTGTTCGATTTGATTGCCGGGACGTCCACCGGCGGCATATTGGCATTGGGACTGACCCGGCCCAACGGCTCCGGCAAAGCGCAATTCTCGGCGGAGGATTTTATCGAACTATACGAAAAGGAAGGGAAAAGGATCTTCTCCCGCTCCTTCTGGCACAGGGTGCGTGCCATGGGAAATCTGGGAGATGAACGCTATCCCGCTGATGGCCTGGAGGAGTTGCTGAACAAGTATTTTGAGAATACGCCCCTGCGCGATGCCCTGACGCCGCTCATCATCAGCAGTTATGAAATAGAGCAGCGTTTCCCGTTTTTCTTCCGCAGTGCCAGGGCAAAGGAAAATGCCGCCTATGATTTCCCCATGAAAAAAGTGGCCCGTGCTACCTCGGCTGCGCCCACCTATTTTGAACCGCTTAAACTGGAGACTTCCGAAACTGTGGGATATTATGCACTGGTGGACGGCGGCGTTTTTGCGAACAATCCCGCAATGTGCGCCTATGTGGAAGGACGAGATATCTATCCGGAAAAGAAGGATTTTCTGCTGGTTTCCCTGGGAACAGGGGAACTGACGCGTCCGCTTCTCTATGAGGAAGCGAAGAACTGGGGACTGGTCGGATGGGCGCAGCCTTTGCTCAGCGTGGTGTTTGACGGAGTAAGCGACACGGTGGATTACCAGTTGAAGCAGCTTCTTGCCCCGAAAAGGAACCAGCCCCGCTATTATCGTTTTCAGGTCCGTTTGAGTGAAGGCAATGATGACATGGATGATGCGGGCCCCACAAATCTGCGGGTATTGAAACTGCTGGCTGAAGAAATGATTCATCAGCGGGCCAAAGAGATAAAAATGCTGGTCAGACAATTAACGGGTTGATGCGCCGGGATAAGGTTTAAAACGTGTCAGATTTCACCCTTGAAAATAAAGAATAACTGATTATCCGGCGCATGAAGAATCGCGTTATTGATTTGCCCGTTTTCATCGGCGAATTCTTTTTGAAAAACAATGCCATCGCTCTTCAGTTGGGCAATCCGTCTTGCTGAGTCCTGTGAATAATATGTGATAACTGGCGCATCGTATTCATCGGTTTCATGAATTCCAAGCGTCATTTGCCCGTCTGTCAGGACCGCCCAGGGATAGGGTTGCTGGCTGCGGTGTTCGATCGAAAATCCGACCGTTTTCCAGAACAACAGGGAGTTCTCCAGATTATTGGTGGGAATGCTGAATTCCCCGAATTTCCCTAATTTTGTATAGGAAGTATCCTGGCTGTTGGGAAGGTCATTTGCATCAAACCGGATCAGCGTAATTCCCAGACCGTTGGGATCCCTCAAAACAGCGCTGACAAATTTGCCCTTTTTGGTCGCGATATCGGAAAAAGTGATTCCCAGTTGTTTCATCCTGTCTACCCGGCCTTCCATGTCAGCCGCAAAATAGGTGAGAGCCGGCGAAGGGAATTTATTCTGACTGAGCATGATAAAAATAGTGCCGTCCGAAATTAACGCCCAGGGATTTTTGCCCGTATCACGGGCCTCTATTTTTCGGAATCCCAGCTTTCTGTAGTAGGGCAGGCTTATCTTCAAATTGCTCACCGATACGGAAATTTGGGCTTTATTTCCCAGCGTTAATTTGGAATTTGAAGATTTTACTTCCTCTTTTTTCGAACATCCGGCGGAAAAGAAACATATGGCGATAACAAATATTAAAATGAGGCCAGTATTATATTTCATGGCGCTCTCCGATTTTATCGATCTTTTGCAGTTAATATATGTTAGGTTCTGGTATTTGTCAAAGACTTCTTTTTCAAATCGAAAATACTTTTATTCTTTCTCAGATAAAAGTGAAAATAGAATTTTATGACGAAATTCACCATAGCTGTTTTTTCATGAATTGTATTTGTCTTTGGGCAAACCATTCCTAAATTGAGCATGAGAAAAATTTAAGGAGCCTTTCTTGCGAAATTATCTGCGCGGATTTGGAATTATTATCAGTCTGCTTATTCTGGTCATTTTTATCATATTTGTCATCAATCAGACGGCGCAGGTCGTGAATTTAGCGGGTCATGTCCATCCGTTAATGGGAGAAGTCACCTTCTGGTTTTTGCTGGCGGTTTACGGGATATTAATCGTAGTACCGCTTTTTTATTTTCTGCGGTTGCCCCGGGCGCTTACCCCGCCGGCCAGTGAAGACGACGAAGATTTTGAGGAACACCTAAAACTTCTCTCCCGGCGTCTCAGGCGGCACCCGCTGCTGAGAGGTCGGCCGATCAGCAATCGCAGGGAAATTGAAGCAGCCCTTAAAATACTGGATGAGAAT
>JARRQT010000361.1:0-2600 GCA_037381445.1 Calditrichia bacterium | reverse complement strand
TGTATTATCAGCGGCCTTCCCTGCGGGAAGTGATGCAATTATACAGCAACGTGGCGGCAACCGCTTTTATCGCCGGAGAATTGAACGATCTGGATATTTCGGAACAGGTGGAACCGATCATTACCAGCGTATTGGGGGGAACTCTCAGCGGCGCCATACCGGGAGTGAACAACGTGGCGAGCATTATCACAAATTCTCTGCTGACCGGTTCCGCCAATGCCTTCCTGACGCTGCGGGTGGGAATAATATCCCAGCAGTACTGCGGTTCACTGGTCAAAAGGGAACGCAAACTGGTCCGGCGGTCCGCCACCGCCCAGGCGGCCAAAATGCTGAGCATTATCGTGATGAGCTCCGCTGGAAGCATCTCCAGATCCATCATCAATGCGGCGGTAAAAAGCCCCGCAAAGCTTTCCCGCTCCGTGGCAAAGTCGGCCTGGGGAAGAATATCGGGCAAGGGAAAATCCGAGCCGGAAACCACTCGTTGAAACCTCGGCAGCAGAAGCGGACGCCATCAAGTCCGGTCCGGCTGTATTTAATGCTGTTCTGATTTACAGCAGAAATTTTTAAGGGGGGAAAAATGCAGAAAATTACCGAATTATATGTAGTTCTGGAGAACCGGCCCAAAGCAGCCGGTGAGTTGTTCCGGATTTTGAAAAAGAAAAATATCTCCATTTACGCGGTAGGTATTTTTGAAGATACCGCCCGACTGTATGTCTCTGATCCGGAGAATGCTTCGAAAATTCTGACCGAGCACGGATATGCGGTGGATCGCCGCCAGGTGCTGGAAATCGTGGTTCCCAACCGCAAAGGAATTTTGATGGAATTGACCACGAAGCTGGGGAATGCCGAGATTAATATCAATTATCTTTATGGCGCCATGGAGCCCAAAGCAAAGAAAGGGATCCTGGTGCTGGAAGTGGACAAACCGGATCTGGCCGTTGATATTTTCCGTACTCACCTGTTTTAGAGCGCAGTTCTTCCTGCTAATTTGACCTCAGTATGTTTTCGCTTTTGGTTTGATACCCATACCCCAAATAAGGTATGAGAAAACCTTATTTGGGGTATTTCCATTTAGCGGCACTCCTTAGCTGTGCTGTTATTATTGGACTTACGCATCTGGCATCATTTCTGTAAATTAATAACAGAGAAGAAAAAAACTTAAAAAAGGAGAGTCCTATGAAGTTGCGTTCTGTGTATTCCATTTTAATTATGCTGTTTTTATTTACGCTGGGTTTATCGGCAACCAGCACTTATGGCGGGAAGAAAGTGGTTTTCCGATCCGATGATGAAGCCGCGCTGGGTGTTGCTATTGAAAATGTGAAACCTGAAATTCTGAAAAAGTATGATCTAAAAGGCGGGGCAGAAATTGTCGGGGTTATTGACGGCAGTGAAGCCGATAAAATCGGATTGAAAGAAGATGATATAATTGTGGAGTTTGACGGCACAAAAGTCACGGATGCGAGGCAATTGCGCAATATGGTGGCCGATCTGAAAAAGGAGAAAAAGGTGAGCCTAGTGGTAATGCGGGACGGCACACGCAAGGCTTTTGAAGCGCAACTTAAGCCCATTGAACCCCGGGATATCCGGGTAGATGTGGACGGCAAAGATCTTGACCTGGACCTCAAATCCGTTCCGGATGTGGATGTGGACATTGATCTGGAGGGGCTGAAAGACCTCCCGGAAATTATCACCAACAGGATTGGCTGCGGTTTCAGTGACAAAGGGGGTTATCTGGGCGTTTCCGTGGAAAATTTAAACGATCAGCTAAAAAAGTATTTTGATGTCAGCCAGGGGGTGCTGATAAAGAAAGTGACCAAAGAATCCCCGGCGGAAAAAGCGGGCCTTGAAGCGGGTGATATCATATTGAAAGTCGGCGACCGGATAGTTGAGGATTATTCCGATCTGGTTCGCTTTATCGACTATTACAATCCCGGCGACAAGGTCCGGATAGAATATTCCCGAAAGGGAAAGGTCAGCAAAGCCGAGGTGACACTTGGTAAAAAAGAGAACTTCATGTGGCACGGCGGCGATCATGATTTTATTTTTAAGGGAGGGAAGGATCTAAACAGGAAAATTAAGATCCAAATGGATAAAATAAGGGACCTTGGCGATAAATTGAAGGACCTTAAAATAAACATTGATATGTATATTATTTAGTGAAAAAGAAATGAAATCCGGGCATAAGTTTAATAAATTTATGTCCGGAATAATTTTTTATGGAGGTGTCCTCTGTACATCAGCATCAAAACAAAGATTTTCGTATTGCTTTCCATTTTAATGGCTGTTGTTCTGGCTCTGCAATTTTATTTTACCAACCGTGCTCAGCAGGATTTGCTCAAAGAAATAGACAGACTTTCAACCTCAATCAATGTTGCAACGGATTCCTATTACCTGGATATGCTAAAAGATCTTGAAAAGGACCGGCAGGTTGTGCGGGATATTAATATTTCTGTGCCTGATTCCGTTTTTGTTGCCAGACCGTTTCATGGGATTTCGGATAGTCTGCTGAGCCGTCTGGACGATCAATTGAAAGGACTTGAAGATCTGAAAATTCTTGAACATAAATTTCTACCCGATTCGGCACCGGCCATCCGCAAAAA
>JARRQT010000360.1:0-4425 GCA_037381445.1 Calditrichia bacterium | reverse complement strand
GACTGCAATCCCCGTCGGTGCAACTCAGGTTGAAATAGCAAAACGTTCCTTTAATGACCGCCTTTTCTCCGCTTTCATGGTAGTGGCCGGATCGGTTTCCTCGGATATGATGTATGGTTTCATCTCCTTGTACGGAATTGCACCCTTTTTGCGCAATAAAAATGTGATGGTTTATTTTTGGCTGGCCGGGACCATCATCCTGTGGCTTCTGGCTTTTTTTACATTCCGGCAGGTCAGGAAAATCCATAAAATCAATTTCCATTCCCGGGCCCTGAAAAACCGGAAATTATCATATATTACCGGATTTTCCCTTGCCGTTACCAATCCCATGATGATTTTCTGGTGGCTGTTTCTTTTTCAACTGGTCCGGAGTTTGAACCTTTTGGAACACCATCCTTCTTTTTATTCGGCTTTCTTCATTCTTTTTGGAGGCATGGGGCTTGCCAGCTATCTTACTCTTCTGGCTTATGTCTAACACCGGGTAAAGAAGTTCATGTCCGAGAAATTAATGAAACGCATCTACTTTTTTCTCGGCATTATTCTGGTGATGGTATCCATTTATTTTCTGATCCGTTCTATTCTGGTGTTCTTTTAATGAAGCAATTTTGTTGGGCGTAAAAGAAACCGGAGGTCTATAAAATGCATGCAGTATACAAAAGTAATGTCGGATTCAGCCGCACTCATTGAGGGCCTTCCGTCAGAACAGCAGGAGTTTTGAACCATTTTTTTGAACAGGGAGCGCAAATCGAAATGATAAAACTATCTGCAATTGGGTTGCTCGCTTTTATCATCGCTTATCCTCTTACGGCATTTTCACAGGCCGAAAGCTATGATCTGAAGGCACTGCTGGAGATGGTCGTTCGGAGAAACGCGGATATCCGGGTGCAGGCGGCTGAAACCAGCATCGCCGGCAAACAGAAATGGCAGGCTGTTACCCGCTGGCTGCCGCGGCTCGGGGCCGATGCCAGCTATATGAGGACTTCGACGCTTAATGGCGCGCCTTCCTTTGTGGCGGCCAACGCCGCCATTGAAAAATACGGGGTGCTGGGCGTGCAGCAGATGATATTTGATGTGCCCGCCTGGCTGGCCCTGCGGGAAGGCACCATCAGCAAACGCCGGCAGAAATATGTGTTCTCCGGGACCCGGCAGCAGGTATTGTTCGATGTGATTCAAAGTTACTTCAACACCCTGAAAGCGAAAGGTCAGATCACCGCCTACCAGGAAAATCTGAAGGCTTTCCAGCTTATTTACCGGCAGAGCCAAATCTTATATCAGAATGGGGTTGTGGCGGAAATCGACGTGAAAAAATCCCTGGCGGAGCTGCTGCTGCAAAAGAACTCACTGCTCATGGCCCGGAGGGACCATCAGACTGCGCTCGACCAGCTCAAGGTACTGGTGAATATGCCCGTCAGCGAGGAGCTGGAGATAACGGAATTCCCACTGCAGGTGATTCATTTGGACAGCTCCGACCGCTACATTGAGATGGCGCTGCAGGACAATCCCGACCTGCAGGTTCAGCAGACGGAACAGGCAATTTACAGCGCACGGAAAACCGGAAGCCTGCTGCAACATCTTCCTTCGGCCAATGCCAGTTTTTATTACGGCTGGGACACGGCCGACCGCATCGGGTGGGAAAATCGCGGCTGGCAGGCGATTGTCAATGTGAGCCTGCCTTTGTGGCACTGGGGATCACTGTTCACCGACCGCCAGATCGCCGATCTTCGTTACCGGCAGTCGGTGACCCTTACCGGACAGCTCCGGAAACAGATTGTCCGGCAGGTAATAGCAACCTACCGGGAGTGCAGAATTCAGCAGCAGCAGCGCAAAGCCATGGAACAGAGCAGGGATCAAGCGCAGCAGGCGCTGGATATGGCGCGCATCGGCTACCGGGAAGGGACTATCACCAACCTGGATCTGGTGAATACCCAAAAACTACTCACTGAAACCAATATCAATTACAGCAACGCCCTGTACGACTTTTACATCGCCAAAGCCCGACTTTATCAGATCATGGGGAAATTAAAGGAGAATTTTGAATGGATCGAAAACTGACCGTCATTTGCGGATACCTGCTGCCGGCGCTTCTTTCCGGAATTGTCTTCGCGCAGATTGTGGCCCCGGTGAAAATTGAACCGGCCCGGGAACGTCCCATCGCCGAATCGGTGCAGGGATACGGCACCATTGAACCGCTGCCGGAAGATAATATTCCCGTTTCGGCCAATTCCCCGATGCGGATTCTGGAGATTCTGGTAAAACCGGGCGATAAGGTAAAAAAAGGACAACTGGTGGTCAGGCTGGAGCGGGACCATTCCATTGATGTTGCGGTGAGCAAAGCCAGAATAACCATGCAGAAAGACAGCATTGATTACCAGCGGGCCGTCACCCTTTACGACAGCGGCGTTATTCCGGGCGTAAAACTGGAAAATGCAAGAACGGATTATGAAGTAGCCCGGGCGGATTATAAACTGCAGAAGCAGCAGCTCAATTACGCCATTCAGAACAGCGAACTTCGTTCGCCCATCGACGGAATTGTCACCGCTGTGAACGGAGCGGTGGGCCAGATCGCCGATCCCTCCCAGCCGATTCTGCGCATCGTCAATCTGCGCCACATGATCGCCATAATAGGCATCGAGATCGAAGATCTGCGCCACATGATCGCCATAATAGGCATCGAGATCGAAGACATCTCCAGCATAAAGGTCGGGCAGGATGTTAACATAACAATTCCCAATCTGCCGGAAAGCCCGCTATTCAAAGGAACTGTCAGCAAACTCAACCGGGAGATCAATTCCGCCACCCAGCTGATCAATGTTTGGGTAACCTTGAATAATCCCGACGAATTTCTGCAGCCGGGGATGTTTGCCGAAGCAAGGATCATTGTAAAACAGGATTCTACGGCATTGACCGTTCCCCGTTCCGCGGTTCTGACTGATCAACAGGGTCCTTATGTTTTTGTAATCCGGGACAGCACTGCCTATAAGATCCAGGTCAGAACCGGTATCGGGAACGATTCACTGGTACAAATACTAAACGGCCTTCGTAAAGGGCAGCCGGTTGTCTACCAGGGCAATTACGAGCTGCAGGACAGCATGAAGGTCAGGGTGAAATAATAGAGAATATTGTGCTTTTTATTTGATAGGAATAAATGGAGTAATGGAGTGTTGGAGCAGTGGTAATGCAGAATTCGTATCGGCGGAAGGATTTTAGCAGTGATGCAAGATTCCCGTCCAACTGCTGTCAAAAAAACAGACAGCGACACCGGCACTATAATTTAAAGAAGAATGAACCATATGCCTGGAATAAGAATATCGCTGATCTTTTTATTGATCCTTTCCGGATTTGCCTGTTCTTCAAAAAAGGGGCAGGAAAAACAGGCGGGCAACCCGCTGCCAATTGATTCTGCCCAGGTGCAGACCCGGGAGTTCAGCGAAGAATATTCCGGTCTGGGGCAGTTGCAGCCCGTTCAGGAGACCGGATTAATCGCGCTTTTTGAAGGCAATTTCGAACTGATGCATCCTTCCAGGAAATTTTACAAAGCCGGGGAATTGATTTACCGGCTGACCGGCGATGCAGTGGATTATCAGAAGACAATTTATGAAGAGGCGGTGAATACAGCAAAAACGGAGAGAGAATATGCTGAGAGCATACTTAACCGGAAGAAGGAACTGTACAGCAAACATTTTGTATCGCCCGAACAATGGGCGGAACTGGAAAAGAACGTCCGCGTGGCGCAAATCCGGGAGCAGAAAGCCGACAGTGCGATCTCCTATTTTTTGAACCAAACAAATTTCAGGGCACCTTTCCCCGGATATCTTACGGATGTTCAGCTTCAGCAGGGCGCATACCTGGAAGCAAACCGTTTCATCGGCAGATTTCAGAATCCTGACAGAATTAAAATAGTGGGCCTATTGTATGAATCCGGCTCTTTTTTACAGAGCGGGAGAAATCTGTCACTGTTCCTGAATGATACCGCGCGAATCTCCGCGGCAGTTCTCTATCTGGAATCGGCAATTGACCCGCAGACCGGCGGACGGGAGGTCTGGTTTGAGCTGCCCCGGCTTCCCGCAAATTTCCTGCCCGGACAATGGATTAGATACCGGGCAAGCGATCCGTCCCGCACTTCCCCGGCGATCCCGTCTGACGCCTTATTGATGGAGAATCACCAATACTGGGTGATGGTGCTGACGGATCACTCCCCTGCTGCGCGGCAGATCGAAATCGGGGTAAGACAGCAGGGGCAGGTGGAAGTGAAAAGCGGCCTGCAGAGCGGAGAATGGGTCGTTACCCGGGGCGCTTATGAGCTTTTTTACACCATGTCAAAAATCAAATATCAGGCCGAAGACTGATTACGGATTTTCCGAAGGCGAATCAATTCTGCAAATGAATAAACAGATGTACCAAAAGGACATTGAATGAGTCGCTATC
>JARRQT010000359.1:0-2725 GCA_037381445.1 Calditrichia bacterium | reverse complement strand
ACAATTTTACCTACCATAAATTGGATTCTGTGGAAGCGGCTTTTCCTTTTAAAGAAACCCCAACGGTTACCTGGCTGAATATTGACGGACTTCATGAAGTATCCATATTGGAGCAAATCGGAACGCACTATGAAATCCATCCCCTGATAATGGAAGATATTCTAAACACGGACCAGCGCCCCAAAGTGGAGATATTTGACAACTATATTTTTATTGTGGCAAAGATGGTCAGTTATAATGGGGGGGAAGGTGAGCTGGAGATTGAACAAATCAGCTTTCTGGTGGGAAAAAATTATGTGATTACCTTCCAGGAGCGGGAAGGAGATATTTTTGATTCCGTGCGGGAACGAATCCAAAGCGGTAAGGGGCGTATCAGAAGAAGCGGGCCTGATTATCTGACCTATGCTTTGCTGGATGTTATCACCGACCATTATTTTCTGGTTCTTGAAAAAATGGGAGATATTGTCGAAGGCCTGGAAGAAAGGGTGCTGCTGAATCCCGGCCCCGGAGTGGTCAGTGAAATCCAGGGAATGAAAAGATCACTCATCTACCTGCGAAAATCGGTCTGGCCGCTGCGGGAAGTTCTCGGCGGTCTGATTCGTGAGGAAAGCCAGCTGATACAGGATGCCACCGATCCCTACCTTCGCGATGTCTATGACCATACTGTCCAGGTGATGGATACGGTGGAGACTTACCGGGACATGACCTCGGGAATTCTCGATGTTTACCTTTCCAATGTCAGCTACCGGATGAATGAAATCATGAAGGTACTGACCATTATTGCCACCATTTTTATCCCCCTGACGTTTATCGTCGGCGTTTATGGAATGAATTTCCACTGGATGCCGGAACTGGGCTGGCATTGGGGGTACCCGGCGGTGTGGGGTGTCATGTTCATCATCGCGGTCGCCATGCTGTATTATTTCCGTAAGCGCAAGTGGTTTTAAATTCTCACATTTGTTTTTGGGGAGGAAGAATGAATGGCGGCAGATTGGCCCGGAGATATATTTCCTGCCGGCCAAGTCCTCCTGCCAGAAATGCTGGTCGAGTCTTTCGAAAATCAGGGAAACCGAAAATTCGTCCCGTCTTTTTGGTGTTATGAACAAAATTAAAGAAAACATTCTCTTTCAAACTGCAAATAACCGTAAATTTGCCTTTCAAATGCTGGGAGAGCGGAACAGATGCCTGATTTTGCGTTAGCTGGTTCGGGGCTTTTTACGTGGGTCATTTTACCCTTACTTATTTTTTGCGCGAGGGTGGTGGATGTGTCATTCGGAACCATGCGGATCATATACCTGTCGCGGGGCAAAAAGTTTATCGCGCCGCTTCTCGGTTTTTTTGAAATCATGGTGTGGCTGATGGCAATCGGTCAGATTTTTCAGAATCTGAACAATTTTGCCTGCTACCTCGCCTATGCGGGCGGTTTCGCCACCGGGAATTTTGTAGGTATCTGGATCGAAAATAAGCTGGCAATCGGCACTCAGGTCGTCCGGATTATCACCAGCCGGGATGCCACCGAACTAATCGAGGATTTATGGTCGAAGGGTTATGGAATGACCGTGTTGGATGGGCAGGGTGCCAATGGCCCGGTGAAGATTATTTTCACCCTGATCCGCAGAAAAAATCTGTCACAGGTAGTGGATATGATACAAAAATATAATCCCCGCGCTTTTTTCTCGGTAGAAGACGTCCGGCTGGCCGAAGCGGGCACCTTTCCCGTTATGTCCCATCAGAAAACATTTCTTCCCCGATTTATCGAAGACAGAAAAGGAAAATGACTTCCCAAAGCCGGGAAGGGATTACCTCTTTTATACCGGACAGCGAATCATTATATTTGTTAAAAAACAATAAAATAATCGGAAATATCTTATATGAAAGATGTTACGGGCTGGATACAGGATTTGACCGGTTTGCATCCCACCCTGCAGACCAAATTGCTTACCTCCATTATCATCATTCTTATACTGGGACTTCTGAGAAGGATTTTACTGCGGGTGGTATGGAAGCGCACCGAAGATGTGCAGTTGCGCTACCGCTGGCAGAAGAGTATCACCTATGCAGCGGTTATTCTGGGCGTATTCGGCGTGGTGCGAGTCTGGTTCGCCGGCATCGAATCACTGGCCACCTACCTGGGATTAATCACCGCCGGACTGGCAATTGCCCTGAAAGATCTGGTGGCGAGCATCGCCGGATGGCTGTTTATTCTTTCCCGCCGCCCTTTCATGCTGGGGGACCGTATCCAGATTGGCCAGCATCAGGGCGATGTCATCGATGTTCGCGTATTCAAATTCACCTTAATGGAAGTCGGCAACTGGATCGATGCCGAACAGAGCACCGGCAGGATTATTCATATCCCCAACAGCTTCGTACTGACTGAAGTGCTGGCGAATTACAGCCGGGGATTCCAGTTTATCTGGAGCGAAATTCCGGTATTGGTGACCTATGAGAGCAACTGGGAGAAGGCCAAGGAAATTTTGATGAAGATCGCCCATGAACATGCCGAACATCTGACCAAGACTGCTGAGCAAAGAATCAAGGAAGCCAGCCGCCGGTTTATGATTTTTTACGGAACGCTGACTCCCACCGTATACACCACCGTGAAGGACAGCGGCATACTGCTCACCATCCGGTTTCTCACCGAACCCCGCAAACGCCGCGGCAGTGAACAGACCATGTGGGAAGCGGTTCTGCGGGAATTTGCCAAATGCGACGATATCGATTTTGC
>JARRQT010000358.1:0-4247 GCA_037381445.1 Calditrichia bacterium | reverse complement strand
GCTGGGAGACTTAGCCCCGGCAAATCTTGTTATGTCGAATTTGCCAGATGGGCAATTTGTTTTTTCAGAAGCTTCCGGAGATGAAGTCGCCCAGCTCAATGAGATGTTCACGATTGACAGTTCGGGGACTGGTTTTTCAGGGATATTGCAGGGTTGCTTCAGGCTTGAATATGATGATGCTGTTGGCGGCACCTCCAACCCGGAAACTGACTTTACCACTGTCGTGGGATTGAATTATGACAACCTTCGTCTTGAAGCAGATACTCTTGCGGGATTTATTTATAATAATAACACTCCCTATCAACCTGCAACTCAGACCATAAGGCTTGTTATAAGAACCGGTACCTTTACTTTTCCTCGTAATTCTTTTTCAACCAATTATCTTTCCACTTTGGATAACATTCCACCAGAGCTGATTTCAGCAAGGACATTGGATCCGACGCATATCGAGGTCACTTTTGATGAACAACTGACTGTTCCCGGAAATAACGGCGATGCCATTGATAACTGGTCTTTAACATCGCAGGGGGGCACGGATTATTCGGTGACCGCGATTTCCAATCTTGGAGCAACCACTACGACATTTACCTTGACCATCACTCCCGCGCTGAATCGGAGTCAAAGACCTCTGTTGAATTTTGCGCAGCAAACAGATTACCAGGATTTACAGGGAAATCCTGCTGCAACAGTGAACAATCTTCAGGCGGCGGATGGAATTCCCCCCGGAAATATAGCTTTATTCTTGGGAGATGATAATAATCCCTTCTCTGTTGATGATTTTATAGGCGCTTTGCCAATAGCTTTGATTGCCCACGTAGATGATGGAATTGCAAGCAGCGATTCCGCGTTGGATGGTGTACTTTTCCAGGGCTCAGACAATGGAAGTTCCTGGACCAATATTGGCATAGCTACAGATGAAGAGATTTGGGGTCTGGGAGGTGACAGCGCAAAATACTCAATCACCTGGGACGCATCTCTGACTACCCGGCAATTTAAGATGATTCGGGCAATTGCTTTTGATGGTGGACCGAATGGAGTTCTTGGAATGAACGATCTTTTTGAACCGGGGATAGATAATTCTACAACATCAAATACGATAGGCGAAGCGGCCGATGGTAATGTAATTTCCGGTTTAAATAAAAATTTCAAAGATACTTACCGGTTTGTCATTTCCTCGGTAAACCCTGCAACTATTCAGGCAGGCACCGGAGATGAAAGATCTGAGATCACGCTGGCGGTTCAGGATAACTATGGAAATCTGACAAATACCACCGGTGTAAGCAATATTTTAAGATTCTCCGAATCGAGCACATCTACCGAATCCTGGTGGGACGCTCCCACTGGCGGAAGCGCACAACCTGATTACATTGAAGTCAATGTATCTTCTACAACCACTTCTGCAAGTGTGTGGTATTCCAATACCGCCTCCGGTGGACCAAATACTTTGGCACTTACTGAGCCAGCGGGAAATTTAAATGCAATTACTGTCAATGCTAATGGAGAAACAATCAGTGTGACCGCCAGTGGTGCCACGCGACTGTTAGCCGCCCTGCCGGGCCAGGCGTTTCAAAATGGAGTTGGAATTACTGGTTCTCCAACATCGCAGATTGCCGGTGCCTCTTTTAATATGAATTTATACATTGTAGACGATGGCAATAATCTTGCTCTTGAAACCAGTGATCGCCAAATAGATTTTGTATCCAATGCTTCTCCTGCGCCGGATGGTACAAGTCCAAATATAAACGATCAAAATTCTGACAACTGGACTGGCATTTACATTCATTTCACGGATGGTGTAAGTGATAATATCCCTGTTGCTCTATACAATGCGGAATCGGGTATCACATTCACAGCGAATGGAGGTGGGTTGACAGGTGTTCAGTCATCGAGCATATCAGTCGACCCGGGAGCGCTTGGTAATTTCCTTTTTGTGATGTCTTCACCGCAAACAGACGGTTTTCCGGTGACCGGGACAAACAGAGTTACTGCCCGCGATAATTATAACAATATCAAAACTGATTTTAATGCAAGTGCTGATAATGTCACAATTTCAGGAGTCCAGAGTGGTGGAGGGGGTTTTGCCACTCTATCAGGCTTAAGCGGTGGGAATATATTAAATCAAGCCGGTGACTTTATTAATGGGGTCGCTGACCTGACTGAAGATGGTTTGAATATCGACGTTAGTCAGACTGGCGATTATGTTTTTACAGCCCAGACAGCAGGTGGCGCAACCGGATCTACAGGAACCATCAACATAAGCACAAGATTAGTCACTGTGAGTGCCCCGAATACAGATGCCGATGCTACCATAGATGCATCAAGCTCTAATACAGATCTCTTCCTTTCCGCAAGCATCAGTGGAGAAGAGGATCCCGGACTTGGGGATGATTTTCAGATCAATTTGGCAGTAAATAATACCGGAGTACCCGGGACTTATGATCTTACTGAGGCAACTGGTGATTTGGCAGTTTCAGGCGGGACCCTAAGCGCGACCATACCTGCTGAAGCTCTGAGACAGGCAAGCGGCAGCAGGTATTTATTCTGGTGGATAGAGAATATGAGTACAAATCCCAATGCTACCAATATTGTTGGAACTCCCAATAGAGATACTCCGAGGCGTCTTGTCATAAATCCCACCTGAAGGCGGCATAAATAATGGAGATGTCTCGGGCGGCGGTTTCACACCGGGTACCAGCAACCAGGAGGTTGTCTCAATAAAATTCAGTTCGGATCCCGCGGAAGCAACCATAATAACAAATCTTCTTGTTTTTGAAAAGTCGGGTTCTGCGACAACCACGGATATATCAGGATTCCATCTTTATAGTGATAATGCGCCGCTTGGAATTCTGGACGGCGGAGACGTTCTGTTGGCGGATGCTTCATATTCTGGTTTTGTCTCGGTCCTCTTTTCCGGATTTAATCTGCCTGTTGCAGGTACGAGTACATACATTCTTGTTACTGCGGATGTACTCGAGACGGCGAATCCCTTAAATACTCTTGGGTTGCGACTTACCAGCCAAGGAAGTATTGTGTTGGCTGATAACGTTCTTAATGGTCCATCAACCGCCATTAGTGTTCAGCCCTTCTCAAATGTCGGAACTTCTACTGATCATTCCCTCCCGGTATCCGTTTCTGTTTTCTCAGCCAAGTCGGATTATGGCAAGATATCGCTGAGCTGGGAAACTGCCAGTGAAGTGGACAATGAGGGATTTTATCTTTCCCGGGCCGATAACGGGAACGGGCCATTCACTGCTATCAATCCCCGGATCATCCAGGGTTCCGGAAACAGCAATGAAACCCACAAGTATGAATTCGTTGATGATAACGTGGTTGAAGATGCAACTTACTATTACAAATTGTCATCGCAGGATTTTAACGGCGCCAGGCATGACTATCCCGGCATTGCGTCCGGAAAGGTGCTTCCGCTACCCAAGGTGTTCAGCCTGAACCAGAACTACCCGAATCCTTTCAATCCGTCCACGCAAATCAGTTTTGCTGTCGCGAATGAAAGCACGGTGAATCTGGACATCTACAATATGCTGGGTCAGAAAGTCCGTACCCTTATAAATAACCAGCGACTGGAACCAGGCGTTTATAATAATTACTCCTGGAATGCCCGTGATGATAACGGAAATTCAGTAGCAAATGGAATTTATTATATGGTTTTAACAGCAAAAGAATTCCAGTTCAGAAGTGTCAAGAAAATAATCTACATGAAATAACAGTTCTTTGTCTTAATAGGATAAAGGGGATAAACACTCAATTTATCCCCTTTATTTGTTCACTTTTCAGTTGTAATTCGGGCACATTGTTCGTTATATTTTAGCCCGTTCCATATACTAAAGATGTCAGGTTCTATGAATTTTAAGTCGTTTGTTGCAGGGGTGCTTTTCCTCTTCTCCAGTTCCATTGCCTCTCAATCAGCCTTTTATCATATCGAGCAGCAAAACAGTGAATCCATTGTTATTGATTTTGATTTCCCCAAACCTGAAGTGGTGGAAAGTCAGTCAAATCCCTCCCTCGTTTCCGTAGATATTCCGGGACTGCCACTAAATTATGCGGAGGGTCAGCCGCTGATACCTGTTTTCTCCTCTTCGCTGGTGGTGCCGGAAGGAAATGTGTCATGGACTTTACTCTCCGCAGAAACCGAAACCATTAAAAATGCAAGACCTGTTCTTTATTATTCGGGGGACAATTCCGCGGCGGACAATGGGCCCCGCGATTATGCCGCCTATCTTTTTCCCTCG
>JARRQT010000357.1:0-2744 GCA_037381445.1 Calditrichia bacterium | reverse complement strand
GGGATTGCTGGGCGTCGGCATCAAGGGAGGATTCGGTACCTATTTCGGGGATCTCAACGACCGCCAGTTGAAGCCTCATTACGGTTTCTCGGTAGACTATTGGCTGACCGACTATTACAGCATGGGGGTGGAGGCGGGTTTCACCGATTTGGGAGCAGAGACACAAAACGCATTTTTCAAGACCGAGATGTTCTACCTGGGCGCGGACCTGAAATTCAAACTGCTGCGCTTCGGAAACGTGAATCCCTACCTGATGGCGGGGGCGGAGGGTTTCAAGTTCGACCCCAAAAACCGCAATGATGTGCGGCTGCCCAATAACATCGCCAACCGCTACGACCGTTTTCAGATCGGGGCCCCGGTGGGCACGGGGGTTGCCTTCTTCCTCAACAACAGCCTCTCCCTCGATTTCCAGGGACTATACCATTTCGTATTCACCGATTACCTGGATGACATCAATGTGGGGAAGAATGACGGCTACATTACCACCGGGCTGAAACTGACCTTTTATTTCGGGGGAAGGGAGAGCGACAAGGACACGGACGGGGACGGCTTCCCGGACAAGATCGAGGTCTGCCCGGACAGGGCGGAGGACTTCGACGGCTACCAGGATGAGGATGGTTGTCCCGATTATGATAATGATGAGGATGAGATTCCCGACAGCCTGGACCAGTGCCCCAACCGGGCGGAGGACGTGGACAAGTTCATGGATGATGACGGCTGCCCGGATCCGGACAATGACGGGGATGGCATTCCGGATGTGAGAGACAATTGTCCCGGCACCGATGAAACGGTGCAGAACGGGACGGACACGCAGGAGGATATGGACGGCTACCAGGATGATGACGGTTGTCCCGACCCGGATAACGACGGCGACGGCATCCCGGACACGGAGGACAAATGCCCCGACCAGCCGGAAACCTTCAACGGCTGGGAAGACGAGGACGGCTGTCCCGACCAGGTGCCGGAGGTGAAGATGGAGACCGAGAAGGCAGTGATTCTGAAGGGCGTTTATTTCCGGCTGGGCAGGGCGGAGCTGGATCCCAATTCCGAGGACATTCTGGACCAGGTGGTGAGCACCCTGCGGGATAATCCCCAGATCGAGGTAGAGATCCGGGGCTACACGGACAGCACCGGCACCCTGCAGCGCAACATGCAGTTATCCAGGGAGCGGGCGCAGACCGTGAAGCAGTACCTGGTGAAGCACGGCATCGATGCGGCGAGGCTGCAAGCCTTCGGATTCGGGCCGCAGAATCCCATTGCGCCCAACGAGACCACGGAGGGGCGGGCCCGCAACCGGAGGATTGAGTTTTACAGGACGAAATAGGAGGAGCTAAAATTAACATATCAGAATCAGCTTATATGACCCGCCCAATAAAAAAACTAATCCTCTTGGTGGGTTCATAGTGCCAATTTCTTGTGTATCCTCTGCGGGGATGAACAAAGGTGTGGAGATGTTCCGTTTTTACAAAAATTAAAAATCTACGAGCTTTCCGGGCATTCCCATAAGCAAGGGCTGGTCTCTCACCTTAACTTTATTTCCATCTCAATCTCGTCCCGTATGAGGACACCGCCGATTCCCTTTTCCGGGATTTCCAGCTTCAGCTTCCGTGATTGATCAATGGTACCCCGGTGGATCGCCCTGATTCTGAACCCCCGTTTCTGGTAGAACTCCTGAGCAGGAATGTTGTCATTGGTGGTGATGAGCCACAGCCGGCGGCATCCCCCGGACTGAGCCAGCGTCCTGACCGCATTGATAAGTGCGCTGCCGATCCCGCAGCGTTCCAGCAGAGAGTCGAGGGTGACGATCTCACAGTCCCCGCCCGAGATGCGGTAGGTCAGCAGGCCCTCTGGCTTGCCATCTGCCAGCGCCAGGAACCCGGGGAGTGTGTCGGCCTGATGCAGGATTCCCCGCGTTACCACTCCCGCCGAGCCCCAGCGATCAGCAAGCAGTTCACGGACCCACTCCCGGTCTTCATGCCCCACATCCCGGATTTCCAGGTTCATTTTCCCATCCTCCAATCTGCTTTATGGCTGCCGGCACCAAAATAAAGCAATTTTCCCCGGAAAGGCAAAAATTGCTTTTCGAGTGTTATTTTTTCTGCTTTCGGTTATATCTGGAAAAATCTCTTTGCCGCCGTGAAATCAATTTCAGGATAATAGGTTATTAAGGTATTTTTAAGTGTTAATAAAATACAGACCAAGAATGCGGCATATTTTACTGAGGTGGCAGCAGGTGCGGGAGCCTGACAGGTTGGCCGGGGCCGATTTGGCAGACAAACACGTGGGACAGCGCGAAAGCTGGAAAATTATACGCGGCCGTTTCTCCCGCATCGATTTCCCCGGGATCATCATTTTATCAACATACATTTTCTGCTTACCGTTCCCTCCGATGTTATCAGCTTGTAAACATAAATACCTGAGGCATAGTCAGCAGCGTTCCAGGCAACACGATGTTCCCCCGAGCGGATATAGCCGGATTCCAGCGTTTCCATTTTTCTTCCTGTTATATCATAAATGGCCACTTCCACGAAATCGGATACCGGCAGATAATATTTGATGATTGTCTGAGCATTAAAGGGATTGGGGTAGTTTTGTTCCAGGGCAAAGGCGTTTGCATATTGCGGTCCGGCGGATCCTATGCCGCTTGTGGAATCGAGGAGTTGAAGGGAAATTGATAAAAGGCTGTCAGGCCAGACCTGCAGGAGCGTATCCCTGGGGGCATATTTATCTTTTTTGACTTCAAC
>JARRQT010000356.1:0-2759 GCA_037381445.1 Calditrichia bacterium | reverse complement strand
TAATAAACATAGCTGCCCAATGTCGCAAAATTCAATACGATGAGGAATATCAAAAACGTCACCAGAATTTTAATCTTCATGATTGGCTTCCCCCGAAATAGTCTCCCAAATGTTTGCGAATCCCGATCCAGAAGCCTGTAGTATTTCACGGCTCTGAATCGCTGTGGTGTAAAGCTCACCGGGGGCCGGTTCTGCCATGCCTTTGCCCATCCAGAAACCGGCTACGATGGCAAGCACCAGCACGGCCGCATAAAGGAAATTGACTGCCCGGTATCTTGGCGGGGGCAGGAGCGATTCCCTGCGATCTTCCCGCGCCAGATTTTTGATTTTTGTCAGCTCGAAGGGTGCCGGCTCCAGATTCGGTAAAGGATCCCACGCATGACCGGCAAACAATTTTTCCATTTTCATAAAATATTCCCTGCAGTCCCCGCAATGGTCGAGGTGGTTTTCGAGCTGCGCCTTCTTTTTGGGATCCAGCCGGTGCTCCAGCCAGTCAATTAAATATTTTTTGTAGTGTATTTTCATCATCTCACCCTAAAACTGTATGATTAGACAATGTGATTCTCAAAAACTTTCGCTAAATTTTGTCGATATATGGTTCCAGCAGCTCCTGCATTTTCAACTTGGCACGATGGAGCCGCGATTCGACAGCGTTAACAGATACCTGCAGAACGCTGGCAATCTCCTGGTAGCTCAGGTCCTCGTAACGGAATAATATCAGGGGGATACGCTGCTTTTCCGGCAATTTCTGTATAAGCTGCCACACAAACGCTTCCAGTTCTCTCTGCTGCAGGTTTTCCAGCGGCGATTTACTTTGCGAATCGGGCAGGATGTCCCCTTCTTCCCTGAACCCGCTGCGCACATCCAGATTCAGAACTTCCCGCCACCTTCTCCTTTTTTCCTTTTTGAAATAGTTATAGATGTGATTCAGCGAGATGCGGTAAAGCCAGGTACCAATCTCGGACTTCCCTTCAAAACCGGCCAGATTCTTATATACCTTCACCCAGATTTCCTGGGACAAGTCGCGGGCGGCATGCTCATTTCCGACCATGCGGTAGCACAGATTCAGAATCCGCCCGGCATGGGCCTCATAAATTTCCGTAAAGTCGTAATCATTCTTTTTCAATAATATTCCCCTGTGCACACCGCCAACCCATGGGCAATCAAAGAATTATTAGACAGCCTTTCAAATAAAAACTTTCGCAAGTTCCGAAAAAAATAGTTGAAAACAAAAAATTGATTTCTTTTTTGAGAGGATTGACTATGAAAAATTTACCAGCTCAATGCAGCCAAATGAAGAAAGCAGAATATTTTTTGAGATAAACCAGCGGGGAGTGAATTTCTGATTTGTCAGAAAGGAGCATGCGTCACCGTGTTTCCGCCCAGCGATTTTGATTTGTTCAGCGCGGCCCGGGTCATTTGAATGATCCGCTCGGTCTGCATGATGGATACAGTGGGCAGCAGACTGGTGAAACCAGCGCTCACTGACAACTTATGAGCGCGATTGGAGCGGGCGTCCTGAAAGCTGTGACCGACAATCAGGCGGCATATTTTTTCCGCCACAAAACGTCCCTGTGGCAAACCGGTGTGGGGCAGAACAATGGCGAATTCATCGCCGCCGAACCTGCCTACGATGTCCGATTCGCGAATGTTTTTAGTGATCAGGTCTGCCATTTTCCTTAAAATGGAGTCACCGGTCCTATACCCGTAGGTTTTATTAAAAAGGGAAAAATCATCGATGTTGAGAATAATGAAAGAAACAGGATATTCATAACGAGAGGATTCCCTTATCTCCTGCGCCAAGGCTTCATGCAAATAAGTGTGGGTGTATAAAGCCGTCAATCCATCCCGCAGCTGAAGGTTAGTCGAACGGCCGCTCAAACTTCGGATTTCATCTTCCAGCGCAGCCGTTTTTTTCTCCATCTTAAGAATCTCAGCAAATAATTCTTCATAGGAAAGCATACGGCTTTTTAGAAATTCTTTATTTTCCTTCAGAAGGCTGATCACCGATATATCGGCAATTTCCTGAAAACCTGATATGCTTGCCAATGCCGGCATGAGGCGGATAAAATCAGTTAATAAGGTGGGCAATATATCCTCGTCCTGGTGGAAGTAGTCATCAAACTGTTTTTTAACAGTGGTATAACCCACGCCATTATTGGGGTGCAAAATGACACTAGCAATGATTTTGGAAAAATTAATAATTTTAGCCGTCCGGCTCACGGCAATATCTTCACCTGCCAGATGATTCAGGGAGTGGTGCAGTGAGACCGGCTGAATGAATTCACCGGGAAATCCCCACTGCCGCAATATCCATGTGCTCAGCTCAGGGTGATTTGTCCGGATGGCCTTTTCTTCCTGTTCGGGATTGAATTTCTTTTTCTCATCTATGTCCATCAATGTGTCGTACATCTCCGGAATCGTCCGTGACAAAACAAAGAGGGAGATATCCTGCAGATAGGATTGCAGAAAAATATTCTCGGCATCCTGGTTCATGAAGCGCAGAGCCAGTTCCCTGGCAAAAAAAGCGCTCAACAGGTTCTGACAGTGCCAGTCACGATGATCAATCCGTTCAAATTTACCGGCCGCCTTGAAATCCTGAATCCAGAAAATGAATAATAGATTTCGCAGGACATCCCCATTTATCTCCTTTAGCAAAGCTTTGGGGGTAATATTCGGTTTAACCTGATAATTATAGGGGGGCAGCCGCAGCGCTTCATTAAGCCGCTCCCTGTTTTCATGAATGTAGCCCAGAACAA
>JARRQT010000355.1:0-2785 GCA_037381445.1 Calditrichia bacterium | reverse complement strand
ATCCATGCCGGCGCCCAATTTGTGGTCAGCCCGGTATTCAAAGAGGAAATTATCGAAGCGGCGCATCGATATGACCGGGTGGTCATTCCCGGTGCTTTCACGCCAACCGAAATATTGAGTGCCTGGGAAAGCGGTGCGGATGTGGTAAAGGTATTTCCGGCGACCGTGGGAGGGCCCAAATATTTCCGCGATATTCTGGGTCCGCTACCGCAGGTGAAGCTTACACCGACCGGCGGAGTAAATCTGGACAATGCGGCAGATTTCATGAAGGCCGGCGCCTTTTGTCTGGGAGTGGGTACGGCCCTGCTGAACAAGCAATTCATCGCTGAAAACAGGTGGGACGAATTGACGCAGCTTGCTTCAAAATTCATCAGCAAAATACGGATCTCCTGAAAATCGGCAGCTCATGTTGTCCTGTGATGTAAACGATCTTTGCGGATTTGTTGTTAGTTTCGAAAATTACTTTTGGTAATAAGGAGAGTTATTTTATGCATAATTTGAAACCCTCGGTTATCGGATTAAAACGCTCATTCGGATTTGGCGATCGGCTGGGATTAGCGACCCCCGGTCACATGGACGCGGTTAAAGGCACGCCGTTCGTGCCGGTATTTGCCCAGCAGTCGATCAGAGAATTGCAGCGCACCAGGCGCAGCCCGGATGAGGTGATGAACGTAGCCGCGGCGGCGGTAAAGAGTGAAGGATGGGAGGGTATCTGGGGAGCGGACGCCGATCATTTACAGTCCCGCGACGATGTCTTTCTAATGGCCGGTCATGGATACACGCTCTTTACCATCGATCCATCCCAATATGTGAATAATGAAGCCGATAAGATGAAGGAAGAGGAGCTGGAACGAGGATACCATGACCTGATAAAAAATGGTTTGTTTGAAGATGGCGAGATATTTGATCTGTACCTCCATAAAAACTTTGATTTGAGTGATGGGATTTCAATTCATTTTGATGATGAGGTTCTGCTGCTGAGGGCGGTTGTAAAATATGGCGCCGCCATCGGCTATACCCGGAAAATGGCCGGCTGGATTCGGGAGGCTTGCGCTTCCAGGCCCTATGAGATCGAAATGTCGGTGGATGAGACGGATACGCCCACCTCGCCGCCGGAACATTTCTTTATCGGGATGGAGCTGAAAAGAAATAACATTGAGCTTGTCAGTCTGGCGCCCCGTTTCGTCGGAGAATTTGAGAAGGGAATCGACTACAAAGGCGATCTGAAAATCTTTGAAGAGAGCTACAAAAAGCATCTTGCCATCGCCAAATATTGCGGGCCCTATAAGATCAGTATTCACAGCGGTTCGGATAAATTCAGCATCTATCCCATCATCGGCCGTCTGAGCGGGGAGCTGCTGCATGTGAAGACTGCCGGGACCAGCTACCTGGAGGCCCTGCGGGTGATTGTGAGGACGGATAAAAAGCTGTTTCGGGAAATCGTTGGTTTCTGCCGTTCACGCTACAACACGGACAAGGCCACCTATCACGTTTCGGCCAAACTGGAGGATGTTCCGGCCGAAGCCGAAGACCGGGAGCTTGAAGGCTGGTATCTGGAAAACGAGTCGGGACGTGAGATTCTCCATGTCACCTTTGGCTCAGTCCTGGTTGGGGGGAAGGCCTCGGACGGAAAGCCCTTCAAAGGGCAAATCATGGAAAATCTCCAAAAGAATTCGGACCTCTACCGCGAAGTGCTGCATCAGCATCTCGGAAAACATATCAGACTGCTTATGTCCTAAACCTAAGAATGTACCTTGATATAATTCTGATTTTTCTCCCTTATTCATAACCTATGTGAAATCGGATGAATTCAGATTTTTGTATTAATTGGCATTAATAATTTGTAAATTATAGACTTAAAAGAGGATGCGCAATGTCTTTCGAACCTCAGTTGAAGAATCTGTTTGGCCTGGAAGGAAAAGTCGCCATTGTAACCGGCGCCAGCCGCGGGCTTGGACAGGGCATGGCGGCGGGCCTGGCAGAAGCAGGTGCGGATATTATCGCGGCAGGAACAAAACTGGAAAATCTGAAGGATACGGAGAAAATCATCTCCGGGATGGGCAGAACGGCGGTTCCGGTGGCCTGCGATGTAACCGACTATGCTCAGATTACCAGCGCCATTCGAACAGCGATGGACACCTTCGGGAAAATCGATATTCTGGTGAACAATGCCGGCACTATCCGGCGCTCGCTTGCCGAGCAATTTTCTGATGAAGATTGGGACGTTGTCCTGAATACCAATTTGAAAGCCGTTTTTCAGTTCAGCCGGGACGTGGGGAAAATCATGCTGAAACAGGGACACGGAAAAATTATTAACGTGGCATCCCTGCTGAGCTTTTCGGGCGGCATCACTGTTCCCGCCTACGCCGCCAGCAAGGGCGGGGTTGCCCAGCTCACCAAGGCGCTGGCCAATGAGTGGGCGAAGTACAACATTCAGGTGAATGCAATTGCGCCGGGATATTTCGCCACCGATAATACCCAGAAACTGCGTGAGGATCCTTCCCGCTATCTGGAGATATCCTCCCGAATTCCTGCTGGGCGATGGGGCTTGCCCGCCGATCTGAAAGGGGCGGCAATCTTTCTGGCATCCGCCGCATCCGACTATGTTAACGGCCACGTCCTGCTGGTGGACGGCGGCTGGATGGCCAGATAGCAGGAAAAGCAGGCCTGCGGAAAGCATCTTCCTGCGTTCGTTTGTCAGAAAATTACTCCCGGATTTTGACTTAAGAGGGAGGAATGAGCTTTGGAGCGAAGGTTCTGCTTCGATTTATCCTGGTTGGACAAC
>JARRQT010000354.1:0-3425 GCA_037381445.1 Calditrichia bacterium | reverse complement strand
TGGCCGGGGCTCTATTCAGCGTTGAAATTATCCTCGGTGATTTTGGTGTGGCCCAGTTCAGCCCCATTGTTATCGCCTCAGTGATGGCGACTGTGGTTTCCAGGCATTTTCTGGGCGATTTTCCGGCTTTCCAGGTGCCCCGCTATGTGCTGGTGAGCCCCTTTGAATTGATCCCTTATTTAATCCTGGGATTGCTGTCCGGATTGGTGGCCCTGCTTTTCATAAAAGTGCTTTACGGATTTGAAGATTTTTTTGACCGCCTGAAAATAAACGGGATCATGAAACCCATGCTGGGCGGACTAATTATCGGCCTCATGGGGATATTCGTCCCCGACATATACGGGGTGGGTTACAACAGCATGAACCAGGCGCTTCTTGGGAATCTGCCATGGATGACCATGCTGTTTCTGGTTTTTATGAAGTTGTTTGCTACCAGCATCAGCCTGGGTTCCGGGGGATCCGGCGGCATTTTCGCACCCTCCCTGTTTCTGGGGACCATGACCGGCGGATTTTTCGGGGCCATCGTGAATCATCTGTTCCCCCAGTATTCCGCCACGCCGGGGGCCTATGCGCTGGTCGGGATGGGGGCGGTTGTGGCTGGAGCTACCCATGCGCCGATTACCGCAATTCTGATCAGCCTATGCGCTGGTCGGGATGGGGGCGGTTGTGGCTGGAGCTACCCATGCGCCGATTACCGCAATTCTGATCATCTTCGAACTGACCAATGATTATAAAATCATCCTTCCCCTGATGATATCGTCCATCATCGCCACACTGCTGACCACCAAACTGAAGAAGGAGTCCATCTATACGCTGAAGCTGATCCGCCGCGGTGTGGATCTTTTTCTGGGAAGGGAGATCAATATTCTGCGTTCGCTGAAGGTTTCGGAAGTGATGATAGAAAATCCGGTCATCATTCCTCCGGAATTCAGCTTCAAAGCGCTTCTGGAACTGGTGGTGAACAGTCCCCACTCCCAGTTTTTCGTGGTTGACCATGATAACCGTTTTGTGGGAGCGGTTTCACTGCAGGAAGTTCGGCAGGCCCTGCTGGACCAGGACTACCTGACGGATTTGCTGATTGCACTGGACCTGGTGAATCCGGATATCCCCCTGCTGCTTCCCCAGGATAACCTCGACTCAGTGATGAAGCTCTTCGGAGGGTATGATATGGAGCAACTACCGGTTGTCAATTCCCGGGAAACCGGCCAGATAATCGGAATTGTAAACCGGAAAGATGTTATCGATGCTTATAATCATGAACTGGTCAAACGCAACCTGAGCCAGGAGATTTCCACTTCTGTGAAACTTCTGGAAAGGATGCAGAAGGTCGATTTCATTGATGATTATATCATGACGGAAGTACCCGTGCCGCCCTCATTTGTGGGAAAAAGCATCAAACAGGTGAACATCGGCGCCAGGTTCGGTATTCATGTTCTGATGATCAAACGGAAAAAAGAGAACAACGAATATAAGCAGATTGTCCCCTCGGCTGACGAAATGCTGCACATCGGTGACCTGCTGGTTGTGATGGGCAAGGACAAGGAAATAGACTTGATAAGGTATTTGGGATGAAAAGAATAGCAGATTATAATTTTCGGACGGCGGATGGGCGAAAGCATACCGTGCAGATTATCTATCAGGATGAATATTTGCTGGCGGTCAATAAACCGGCGGAACTGCGGGTAATTCCGGATCGCTGGGTGGCTGATTTGCCCAATTTGAAGAATATGCTGGATTCGCAGCTCCACAGGGGCATGGAGGAGGATTCAGAGCATGTGTGGGTTGTGCACCGCATCGACGCGGATACAAGCGGCGTTGTACTGTTCGGCAGGACCGAGGAAACTCACCGGGCGCTGAACCAGGCTTTTGAGGCAAACATGATCGAGAAAACATATCTTGCGATTGTGGAAGGAAGTCCTTCCCCGGAAGATGGCGATATCGATCTGCCTATTTCGGCGCCGGTTAAGGGGAAAGTCAGGATTGATGACAGCGGGAGGCCTTCCCTGACCAATTATCGAATACTGGAACGATTCAGGAGATTTTCTTTGCTCGAGGTTCATCCAAAAACCGGGCGCACCCATCAGATCCGGGTGCATCTGCAGGCAATTGGGCACCCGCTGGCGGTTGATCCCGTCTATGGACATGCAAAGCAGCTTGGCATCGCGGCGCTCAAGCGTACCGCCAATTTCGGGAAATATGATGAGGAAGAGTCCTCGCTGATTTCCAGATTGACCCTTCACGCCTGGAAAATCCGGTTTCAACATCCTGTAACAGGGAAAATGGTTGAATTGGAGGCCGAGCCCGTCAGGGATTTCAGGGCCTTGCTCAAAGCGCTGCGCAAATGGGACGCATCGGACAACAAATAGTTGACGGACATGTATGTGTCGTAGGTAATTTCCATTTCATTTTACTTCAGTGAAAAAATGTCAATGCCGGACACAATTCCTTTTTGGGGATCATAAAAAGCCATGGCCATGCGTTCGGTATTATGATGATATCCGTATTCGCCATCTCTTTTTATTCCGATAATTCCGCCCAGCCCGTTTACCCGCTCTGCCAGCAGGCGGATTCCCTCCCGCGCCGCCTGCATGGCCGTATTCTCATCGAATGCGTCGCAGACGGTTCGGGAAAGCAGAATTTTCATAATCGATTCGCCGAAGCCGGTGGCCGATGCCGCACCCAGTTTTCCATCGGCATAAGCGCCTGCGCCGATGATGGGAGAATCGCCCACCCGCCCGGGCAGTTTCCGGGGCGTCCCGCCGGTGGAAGTGGCCGCCGCCAGATTCCCCTGACTGTCCATGGCAACCGCCCCTACCGTGCCTTTGGGATGAGGTTCGAACGGTTTGCGGGTGGTGAAACCGGGATCGGATCTTATTTTTTTGTAATACTCCAGCTCTCTGTCGGTCAGAAGCTCCTCCACGGCCACTTCGGGAAACTGATGCTGTCTGAGAAATTCCTGCGCGCCGTGACCCACCAGCAGGCAGTGCTCGCTCATTTCCATTACCAGCCGGGCGGCGGAAACAGGATGCAGAATGTTTTGCACTGCAGCAACCGCTCCGAAATCCAGCGTGCGGCCGTCGCAAATAATGGCATCCAGCTCAATTTCGCCTGCAGCATTCAGGAATGCGCCCCGCCCGGCATCAAAGGTGGGATCATCTTCAAGTATATGAACAGCCTGCTCCACGGCATCCAACGCCGAAAGGCCATCCCGGAGCCCGGGATATACTTCTTCCACTGCCTGGCGGCACCCTTCAATATGCGCCTGATGCAGATTTTCCGGTATGTTCCAGGCCCCGCCGTGTACAATCAGTTTTGGTATCATAGAAAATAAATCCTCGATAATATTGAGAAAAAGTAAACAGTAACTTGGATTTTTAGCAAGTAATTTGCTAAATTTTCGTCTTGAATCGAGACAGGAGAGAAGA
>JARRQT010000353.1:0-2858 GCA_037381445.1 Calditrichia bacterium | reverse complement strand
TTCATTTCTGGCAGCATTATGATTCCCGGAAGCAGAAGTGGGAAACCACCGACCGCCTGGGATACGCGGTTACCGGCGGCAGGAAAGAAGGCTACCGGGGCTTTACTTTCAAAAGAAATGTCACTCCCGGGAAATGGCGGGTTGAAGTCAAGACGGAGAACCACCAGATTCTGGGAAGAATCGGATTCAGCGTGATTGAAGCGGGTTCTCCGGTATCGCAATTCAAGATAATAAGGAAGTGAGTCCGGCAGGCGTTCCCCCGGACAAGTTAGCAGGTACATGATTTTCAGTAATGCGGAGCTGTATTTTACAGCTCCGCACTTTCCCTCATTTTCCTTTCACCACAATTTTCAGCGTCGTGCCGGTCAGAACGGTTGCATCCGGCTTTATGCCGTTGATAAGTGAAAGCTCTTCGATCTTCTGCGGGTCTCCGCCCGCGGACACGACCGCATCCCTGAAATTTCCCGGCCGGGTGGTCTTCTTTACCCAAATCCGGTCAGGCTGAACATTTAAAATTTTCTGGTCTGTCAACTTCGCGAAACTCTTCATGCTGTTCTCAAATGCGGATTGATAATTTTGGAAAGCGGTCTGCAGGGCAAAACCATGTAACACATAAATGGTGCGATCTTTTTCAATAAAATATGACATCACCCGAATGGATCCCTGATCCGAATTTATATCGGCCAGGGTTTTCTGCGCCTGAAATCCGTTTACATTGACCGGTTCGGAAAGCAGCACCACCGCAGCGCTTTTTTCGGTGAATTTGCCCGCCGCCTCCGCCGGCGAAAGGCCCGTTTCCATGGTGAGCATGACCACTGCATCCTGCTGGGGATTGACAATCTGGACCTGGCTGGGGGTATTGGTGACCTTCCATTCTGACGGCACATTAAACCTGAATTTTAAATCCGGGTGATAAAAAACGTTGTTCTCCGTAAATCCCTGACGGGGATCATCCCCATAAATCAAACCATCTATTTTCCGCAGATATTCATCCCGGGCCACAATATAGTCTTTCTTCCCCAGTTTCTGCTCCCACTCTGTGGCCAATTTTCGCACGGCAACCACCCGGTCGGCAGGATTTGGATGTGTTGAAAACCAGTCCGGCAATGTGCCTCCCTCTTTAGGCTGCATTCTTTCCAGTGTCTCGAAAAAATTAGCCATCTGCATAGCATCATATCCCACAGTGGTGGAATATTGAACGCCCAGTTCATCGGACTGCCGTTCATTGTCCCTGCTGAACTTCAGAAACAGCATGCCTACCCCGAACTGGGCCACGCCAGCATATTTCCTGAAGTTTTCGGACAACACCATCCCCACACCAAGCCCCAATTGTGCAATCTGGGCCTTTGTGTACTGCTGAGCGGAGTGTCTGGCGGTGATATGTCCTATTTCGTGTCCCATCACACCGGCAAGTTCTGCCTCATTGTTGAGATATGCCAGTATCCCGCGGGTGATGTAGACAAACCCGCCGGGAACCGCGAAGGCATTAATGACGGGAGAATCCAGCAGCCTGAATTCATAGGGCAAATCCGGCCGGTGAGAAATTCTGGCCATTCTCATGCCCAGATCGGCAATGTACCGCGAAAGTTCAGGATCATTATATTTCCCGTACATATTGACAATTTCGCCATCGCTCTGCTCACCCAGCTTGATCTCTTCCTGATTGCTCAAAAGCATAAGCTGTTTTTTGCCGGTAACGGGATTAGTGGCGCAGGATAAAATTAGTCCGGCGATGAACGCCATCATCATAAAAACATGAATTCGTTTGAAAATTTGCATCTGTATTTTCCTCAACTTTTGTTCTGTCATCTTTGATGTTTATTTCACGGATTAAAAATTAGGCAATTTTCCGGATTTATACAAAATTTATTTGAAGGCCTGAATCATTTTGTGGAAAATTTGTTGGACATAATTGAGAAATGTTTTAATATTCGGATTAGTGAAGACAACACAAGTTCATGAAACAGAATTCGCATTCGGAGTCATATGAAAAAAGTCCTGATTCTCTTAATCCTCCTGGCGGCTGCTGTGACAGCCCTGGCGGGCGTTTCGCCCAAAGATATTTATAAACAATACAGGGAAACGATCTGCCTCATAACCTATTATCAAAACATCGCCAGTGATTCACGGATTGGTTCGTTCAACAAAATAAAACGCCACCGGATCGGCATACTGGTAAGCGCTGACGGACTGGTCATGGCCAGCAGCGATATCTATCCCGTTTCCCTGGATATGGTTTCCGGAGCGAATTCCATGCTTTCCGGAAAGCCCAGCGATTTCAAAATTAAATTATCGGATGGCACGGAATATCCTGCTGAATTTCTGGGAAAAGACGATCAGGCACAGACCGCTTTAATTCGTCTGAAAGATTTGCCACAGGACAAAAAATTTGCCTATGTCTCATTCGTTTCGACGGAAAAATATGGAGTCGCAGACAGTGTTTACTGCCTGGAATTGCTGCCGCAGTATTATGATTTCCAGCCTTTATTCACACCGCACCTTATAAATGCGGTTATTGAATCCCCGCGGCGCAAATTCCTGATAAATAATTATACCACGGGTCTGAGCGCTGGTGGGCTGGTCCTCGATTCGCAGGGCCGGGCGATCGGCATGACGTTGGGCCAGGACATCGATTTCATCTTCCATCCGCCAACCGAATTCGAGGAACTTCGTAAAGACTATCTGGAAATCGCTCCATCTGAATGGTTCACTGAATTTATTCAGAATCCGCCAGAGTCGGAAAATGATCAAACCGGACAGAAAGCCTGGCTGGGGATAAGAATGCAGGGTCTTTCCCGGGAGCTGCAGGCCTACTGGAAAGTGCCCCAATCCGGCGGCATTATTATCAACAAAGTCTA
>JARRQT010000352.1:2923-6723 GCA_037381445.1 Calditrichia bacterium | reverse complement strand
CCAGCAGATATGCCGAATCCTGCAGCTCCGGCATGTCGGATTTAAGCTGCGTAAAGATTTCGTTGAAAGGACTATTCTTTTGCATTTTTATTTTAAAAATAAACAGTTTCCCCTCCTAAAATCAAGGGACAAAACAAAGTGATATTTTGGCTGGCTTTCATTAGCATATAAAAAAAGCCGGAGCGTAACCCCGGCTTTTTAGTGAAACGATTTAAAAATAGAATTATTCCTTTTTATCTTCTTCGGAATTCTCCTGCGCTTCTGCCTCAGGCTTTCCCGGAGCTTCGGCCTCGGCTTCAGCCGCCGGCTCCGCTTCCGGGGTTTCCTCTTTGGATTCCTCTTTGACCTCCTCGGCAGGAGTTTCTTCGGCCTTTTCTCCGGATTTCTCCTCGGCCTTCTCTTCCGGTTTCTCTTCAGCCTCTTTCTTTTCCGCTTCTTTCTTCGCTTTCGGTTTGCGGGCCGGACGTTTCCGTCCTTCTTCCGGAACGCCTTCCAGCACCTCAGGGACGTCCTTTACCAATTCTTCCATGGTCGTGGTGGTAAAGTTATGCTCTGACAGATAGCGGTCCACTTCTTCCGCTTCCTTGCCTTTCAGGTATTCGCTTACCGAAAGAACAATCCGCTTATTTTCCTTGTCAAACTCGATGACCTTCAGAGGCAGTTCATCGCCCACCTTGAAATGATCGGCGGCCCGCTTGATGTTCGGTTTGCCAAGATGATTCAGCGGCACAAAGGCATCCACACCCAGCGGCAGGGTTACAATAACGCCTTTATCAATGAGCCGTGAGATGGTACCGGTAGTTTCAATTCCGTTCCCGTAGGCGTCCTCAAATGCATCCCACGGATTCGCTTCCACCTGCTTGTGACCGAGGGCGATGCGGCGTTCGTCCTTATTGATATCAAGAACTACAACCTCGATGTCCTGCCCCTTTTTGACCACTTCGCTGGGATGCCGGACTTTCTTCGTCCAGCTCAGGTCTGAAATGTGAACCAGACCGTCCACGCCTTCTTCCAGTTCCACAAAGGCGCCGAACGGAGTCAGATTACGAACCACGCCGTTATGTTTGGAGCCCACGGGATATTTCTCTTCAATATTTTCCCATGGATCCGGTGTTAACTGTTTCAATCCCAGGGAAATCTTTCTCTCTTCCGGTTCAATGTTCAGAACCACGGCTTCCACCTCTTCGCCTTCTTTCAGGACCTGGGCAGGATTCTTAATGTGCTGCGACCAGCTCATTTCAGAAACATGAATCAGCCCTTCGATTCCCTTTTCCAGCTCTACGAATGCGCCGTAATCAGTGATACTGACCACCTTGCCTTTGATGGTGCTGCCGACTGGGAAGCGTTCTTCCACATTTTCCCACGGATGCGGCTGCAACTGCTTCAGGCCGAGAGAAATTCTGTTTTTATTTTCATCAAAATCCAGAATCATGACATCGATTTCTTCATCCAGCTTCACTACCTCCGAAGGATGATTCACCCGTCCCCAGGACAGGTCGGTGATGTGCAGCAGACCATCCACTCCGCCCAGATCGATAAACACACCAAAGTCGGTGATGTTCTTGACCATTCCACGGCGGACCTGGCCCTTTTCAAGCGTTTTGATGATTTCGTCCCGCTTGCTTTCCAGTTTCTTTTCTATAATCACCCGGCGGGAGACAACAATATTCTTTCTTTGCTCATTCACTTTTACAATCTTCAGATCAAGCGTCTGACCCACAAAGGCATCAAAGTCGCGAATGGGTTTCACATCCACTTGTGATCCGGGCAGGAACGCATCCACGCCGCCCAAATCAACCACAAAACCGCCTTTAATGCGGCGCACAATGCGGCCCTGAATTATTTCATCATTCTCATGTTTGCTGATCAGATTTTCCCAGGTGCGGATAAAATATACCTTCCGACGGGACAAATTCACCTGACCTTCAACATCTTCGGAACTCTCCAGGAAAACCTCAACCTTGTCACCCACTTTAATGGTGTCCAGATCGATGAACTCCTCTTTGGGAATCATTCCTTCAGATTTAAATCCTACATCAATGATAACATCCTTGTCATTGAGTGCGACAACGGTTCCCTTGATAATATCCCCTTCCTTGACTTTCTCAAAGCTCTGCTCATACAGACTCATCAACTCGGGATTTGTCTCAGCCGGATTTTCATCCAGTTCTTCGGGAACTTCACCCAGTTTGAAAACCTGACCGGGTTTGAATCGCTCCTCAACTGCTTCAGCCGGATTGGAAACAGTTTGTTTGGTTTCCACTTCTTCCGGGGTTTGTTTTTTAACATCTTCAGTCATTTAAATTATTCCTCCTTTTCAAAAGATTTCCCTATACGGGATTAACAAGTCGCACAATTTAATGAATGAATATAAGCTATCAAAATATTTTTTTATTAAATCCCTGCGCAGATTATCTTTAAAAGGACTCGTTCCGGAGATTTTTTGACTGGGGAATTAACTTGTTTCATCAGAAGCTGCGGGGAATTTTTATACTGATTCGGGAACAGCATGATCCTTTTTCCAATCCAGCGAAGTTGCCGGGCAGCCTGGATTAGAAGACTTGATCCGAATCCGGCCTGCAGGGCAAATAATTATAAATGATTAAATTGACTTTGTTTTTCGTGCGTGGAGGACTGATTAATTCGAATCCGATAAGGAAACACAATTTATATCATGAAATTACCGCGTGCCCATCATTTGCCGGCTGAAGAGCTGGCCGGACAGGTATTAATGCCAGCCGTTTATATCAGTAGTTTGAATCGAAACAGCAGGGCCGCAAAGAATCTGCTGAAAATGGTCCGGCAATACCATGTGGGAGGAATCATCCTGTTCGGCGATCACCCCGCCGATGTTCAGCATTGGGTCAACCAGCTTCAGCAGACAGCCAGATATCCATTACTTGTTGCTGCCGACCTGGAAAGAGGTGCCGGAGGAATATTTTCCGGGGGCACCATTTTCCCCCATGCACTCGCCTGGGGAGCTGCCGGTGATTTAGCGCTGGTTGAAGACGCAGCCCGTGTCATTGCCAATGAAGCAAAAGTTATGGGAATCAATACGATTTTTTCTCCGGTTTTGGATTTGGCTAATCAGCCTGAGAACCCGATTATTAACATTCGCGGCTTTCATTCCGATCCGGAAAAAGTGTCTGAAATCGGCGCATGTTTTGTAAGGGTGATGGAAAAGGAAGGGATCGCCTGCGTGGCGAAACACTTTCCGGGTCACGGGCGGACACACTCCGATTCACATCTGAATCTGCCGCAGATCGGCAATTCATTCGCAGAACTGCTGGACTCCGATCTGCTCCCCTTCCGCAAAGCGGCTGAGCATAGCATCAGGGGTGTCATGACCGGACATCTGAAGCTGGCCGATGATCCGCGCCCGGCGACTTTCCGCGATGATCTGCTGACCGGGTACTTAAGAAAGGAATTAGATTTCCAGGGCCTCATTTACAGCGATTCGCTGGAGATGGGAGCGATTGTCAACAATTACTCCGCCATGGAACAAATCACTGACGGCATCCGCGCTGGTCTGGATATCTTTCTCATGCCGCGGAATTTGCCCCTCTTTCACAGTCTGATTCAGAAATCTGCTGAAAATGATCCGGCTGTCAGACAAATACTCGAAAAAAGCGTTGACCGAATTTTTCGGCAAAAGAAATGGCTGCATCGGCAAACTCCTCAGAAACCACATCCCGGAAGGCTGTATAAATTTTTGGAGCATCCCGGTCATATCAGTGTCTCCCGGCATATCGCTGAAAAATCCGTGACCTGCCTTCATCATAGCGAACGATTTCCCCTGA
>JARRQT010000352.1:0-2865 GCA_037381445.1 Calditrichia bacterium | reverse complement strand
CCCTGCAAAATTTCCAAAAAGAGCTTGTTGCTTTTTTTACCAGTGTAAAGACACTGCAGAATCCGAGAGTGGCGGACATCGGAAATATATCGGGGGATAATGCAGATTTAATTCTCTTCTCGCTTTACAGCAGGACATTTGGCGGCCACCGCTCCCAATTCCAATGGGCGCGAATTAACAAAATCTTCAGCCGGCTTACGGAGAGCGGCCTTCCCATCGTCGCGTTGATTTTTGGGAATCCCTTCTTTATCAGCAAGCTCAACAATTGGAAACGGTCTGATGCACTCTTCCTGCTTTATTCCTATGTAGAGTCGTCCCAGTTGGCTGTCTTCGATGCCATAGCCTCTTTCAAACCTGTAAATGGGCAATTGCCAGTTAAAATAAATGCGGGAAGGTCCCGAATATCGGCCTCCTCCCTTCCGGAAAAATCGTACACCCTTAATTTCGATACGAACGTGAACCGCGAGCTACCAGAAGCCGAAGAGGCCATCGCAAAAGCAATAGTGCAGAGAATCTTTCCCGGCGGCGTTCTGCTGATCGCCCATAAGGGAGAGGTCGTTCACTGGAAAGGATACGGCAAGTATGATTATGATAAGCCGGATGGCCTGCAGGCACAGCGGGTATTTCCCGAAACAAATTACGATCTGGCATCCCTCACCAAAGTGCTGGCAACGACACCCGCGATTCTCAGATTAAATGATCTGGGTCAGATAAAACTGACAGACCGGCTCAGCGATTTTTATCCAGCGCTTGGACATGATTGGCCCGGGTCCGTGAGCATTGCTGATCTGCTGGCCCATCAGTCAGGCTTCCCTGCTTGGAAACCATTTTATGAAAATGTCAGCGGCACGGAAGCGGTGATCCAATCAGTGCTGAAAACACAGCCGGAATATGATCCCGGAATACTCGCTGTCTACAGTGACCTGGGGTTTATCCTGCTGGGAGATATCATCACGCGCGTCACCGGCGAGCCACTTGATATTTACTGCCGGAATTCGGTGTTCCAGCCGCTGGGGCTGCACAGCCTGCACTATATCCCGGCAAAGGCAGATGAAACCGGAATTATCAAACAAAAGACATCCTGTCCGCCCACCGGATTCGAAAAATTCAGAAACAGATTGATTCAGGGCGAGGTGAACGATGCCAACTGCTTCGCCATGGGCGGCATGGCCGGTCATGCCGGACTGTTTGGCAATGCATTGGATGCAGCCGCCATGGGGCAAATGTTTCTGAACCGGGGCATATATAATCGGCGGCGTTTTCTGAATTTCTCGACCGCCCGACAGGCCGTTCAGCCGTTCAAACCTGACATATCCCGCCGTGCCCTGGGCTGGGACATGCCGGATGCTGAGAGCAGTGCCGGGAAATATTTTTCGCCGCAGAGTTATGGCCATCTCGCCTTTACCGGCCCCTCTATGTGGATCGATCCGGCCAAGGACCTGATCGTCGTGTTCCTCTGCAACCGCACCCGCCCCGATCCCAATAACAACCGGATCAGGGAGATTCGTCCGCTCCTTCATGATACCGTCATTCTCTCTTTGCGCCGGATGGGCCTGCTCGATTAATCCCGCCTTTCCGGGAAACAATATTATCCTAATTTTCCCGGATCACTATTCCTGAAATTCAGTGTTGCAAATGTTTTATTATTTTCTCATATTTGATTTTGGAAGAACAGAATTGGAAGGCACGAAACATACTTCGCATTTATTCATGAAAGCAACCGCCAAAGCTCATCCCAATATCGCCCTGGTTAAATATTGGGGAAAAAGGGATCAGAAATTGAACCTCCCTGCGGTGGGTTCCATATCTGTCACTTTGAATGAGCTGCACACCATCTCCAGCGTTCATTTCCGGGAAGGCCTGCAGAATGACATTTTGATATTAAATGGAGAAGAGGCGAAACCCGATCAAACGCAGAGGGTAAGCCGCTTCCTGGACCTGATCCGGCCCCGGGCAGCCCTTTCCGCAAAGGCGGAAGTGAGAAGCAAAAACAACTTCCCCACCGGAGCGGGCCTGGCCTCCTCCGCTTCCGCTTTCGCGAGCCTGGCTCTAGCGGGAAGTCAGGCAGCAGGATTGCAGATTCCGACCTCTGCCCTCTCCGAACTGGCCCGCCTCGGCTCCGGTTCGGCAGCGCGCTCCATTTTTGGCGGATTTGTGGAAATGAAAGTGGGTGAGCGTGCAGACGGCTCGGACGCGGTGGCGGTACCGCTGGCAGATGAGAATCACTGGGACCTCAAAATTCTTATCGCTATCACTTCCGAAGAAGAAAAAGAAATCGGTTCCACCACCGGCATGAACCATACCGCCCGGACCTCTCCCTATTACGGCCAATGGGTTTTCTCTTCGCAGGCCGATCTCGAAAATATGCGCCGGGCCATATTCTTGCGTAATTTTACCGAGCTGGGACAGATTACCGAACTGAGTTGTCTGAAAATGCACGCCGTCGCCATGAGCGCCAATCCCGGACTCATCTACTGGAACAGCACCACGGTTGAGGCAATTCACACCATCCGCAAATTGCGGAACCGGGAAATCCCGGTTTACTTTACTATTGACGCCGGCCCCCAGATAAAAGCCCTCTGCCCGGCGCCCTATTCCGAAGAAGTTCATGACGCCCTGCAAAAAATACCAGGCGTGCTGCGCATTATAAAAACTTCATTGGGCCCGGCCGCTACGCTAACGGAGGAAATGGTTTGAACTTCCTTTCCAAAGCGCCGGGAAAGCTGATTCTTCTCGGCGAATATGCTGTTTTGGAGGGTTCACCGGCTCTGGTAACCGCTGTGGACAAATACGCCAAGGTTTCGGTTAATATATCCGGCGGACCTCTTTTTTCAGTGACATCCCCCACCCTTCAGATTTCAAAAA
>JARRQT010000351.1:0-2873 GCA_037381445.1 Calditrichia bacterium | reverse complement strand
ACAACGGTTTTGCCCGGCGCGGGACCGGACCAGATCGAGACCGAGATCACCAAACCTATCGAGGACGCCATCAATACCATTGGCGGAATTGACAATATTCAATCAACCTCGCAGGAGGGAGTTTCTATTGTTATCGTTCAGTTTCACTTGAACGTAAATGGTGTGACAGCGGCACAGGAGGTCCGGGATAAGGTTGCCAATATTGAAGCCCAATTCCCCGACGGGACCAAAACGCCGGTTGTCCAGCGCTATGATCCGGCCAGCCAGCCGATTCTGATTCTGGCGGTTTCCGGGCCCGGGACCGAAAAGGAGGTCACAAATTACACGAAATATACCATTAAACCCCGTATCGAAAATGTGGAAAATGTGGGCAGTGTGGATTTAGTAGGCGGCGCGGAACGGGAAATCCGGGTGGAGGTGGATCCGAATAAAATGCAGGCTTACAACCTTTCCATTCAGGACGTGATCAATGCGGTCAGCGCCTCCAACGTGGAAATTCCCGCCGGAAATCTAATAAAGGGTGATCGACAGCTTCTGCTGCGCACTATGGGAAAATTCAAAACCGTGGATGATTTTAACAAGGTTGTGGTGGCCGCTCCCCGGAACCAGTTGGTTTATCTTTCAGACATCGCGGAAGTGATTGACGGCGTGAAGCAGCAAACCAGCCTGACCCGCCTCAACGGACGGACGGCGGTAGGAATGCAAATTTTAAAGGAATCCGGGACCAATACGGTGCGCGTAGCAAACGCCGTAAAACAGGAGGTCGCCCGGCTCAACAGTCAGATGCCCCCGGGATATCACATTGCGGTCGCCATTGATTACAGCATTTTCATCAGAGAATCGGTAAATGATGTGTTGTTCGATATCATTTACGGCGGCTTTCTGGCCATTCTCATTATTTTCTTTTTTCTGGCCTATATCCGCAGCACCATCATCAGCGCCATTTCGCTGCCCACGTCAATTATTGCCAGCATTTTTTTCATGTACATTTTCAATTTTACCCTGAATGTGATGTCATTGATGGCGCTCTCGCTGGCGGTCGGTTTTCTGATAGACGATGCCATAGTAGTTATCGAAAATATCTACCGCCATATGCAGCTTGGCGAGTCTCCCCGCCAGGCGGCCCACAATGCGACAGATGAAATCGGGCTGGCGGTAATGGCGACTACCTTTACCATTGTGGCGGTCTTTGTGCCGGTGGCTTTTATGCCGGGAATCATCGGGCGTTTTTTCTTTCAATTCGGAATTACGGTCACCGCCGCGGTGCTGGTTTCTCTGTTCGTGGCCTTCAGTTTCACCCCCATGCTTTCTTCACGTTGGCTGGGAAAAGAGGATGAGGAACTGCACAAGGGCGGCAATATTGTTCAGAAAATTCTCTATTATTTCAGAAGGATGTTCGAAAAATTAAACGACAGGTATCGCGGTGCGCTGGGCTGGTCGCTGTCCCATCGCAAAACGGTACTGTTCGGCTCGGTCGGCATCTTCATTTTCAGCCTCTATCTTGGGAAATATGTGGGATCAACATTTTTCCCGGAAGAAGATCAGGGACAGCTTTCCGTTGCAGTTAAGGCCGCTCCCGGCAGTTCCCTGGAACAGACCGCTGATATCTGCAAAATTGTGGAGCATGCTGCTGACCAAAGGCGTCCCGCGGTTCAACTGGTTCTGACTACTGTGGGTCAAGGAAACAATCCGGTAACCGAGGGCACCGTTTATATCAAACTGGTCAACAAATCGAAGCGGCAGAAAAGCGTTTTTCATATAATGGATGAGATGCGAAGAGAGCTGCGTTTCGTGTCCGGCGCCAATCTGAGTTTCAATCTTCCGGGAGGACCCGGCGGGCAGCAGAAGCCGGTTCAGATTACGGTGCGCGGCGAAAACCTGGATACCCTTCAGGTCCTGGCCGATAAGATTGAAAAAATTGTTCAGACCACATCCGGGGCGGTGGATGTGGAAAACAGCCTGCAACTGTCCCAGCCTGAGGTGCGTATTCACGTGGACCGCAATAAAGCCTCGGATCTGGGCATTAATCCGCTGCTGGTCGCTTCCACCGTCAGGTCCATGGTGGACGGAACGGTTGCGACTCAGTTCCAGGGGGAAAATGAACAATATGATGTGCGGGTGAATCTGATGAAAAAGGACCGCTCCAACATTCTGGATGTCTCCAATTTCTTTATTAAGAGCAGTCATGTGACGCCGGACGGACAAAAATTGATTGTTCCGCTCAGTACCGTGGCCGCGATAACGCCCGGCACCGGCCCATCGGAAATTGACCGCTATAACCGGCAGCGTTCCATTACCGTGAGCGCCAATCTGCTGGGAGGCGCTCTGCTGGGGAATGTCATCGGGAATATTCAAAGCGGGATGAATAAAATCAAAGTTCCCCCGGGTTATAATATGAAGGTTATCGGGCAGGGAGAGACCCAGGCCCAATCTTTTGGCGATATTTTTCTGGCGCTGGCACTGGCCATGATTTTTGTATACATCGTGCTGGCGGCGCAGTTTGAGAGCTTTGTTTATCCGCTCTCCATCATGCTGGCGCTGCCAATGGCCGTAGTGGGGGCCATCCTCGCGCTGTTGATATCTAACAGCGCCTTTTCGGTGATGTCCATGATCGGCATCATTATGCTGATGGGTCTGGCGACCAAAAACGGGATTCTGCTGGTTGATTATATTAATACCAACCGGGGCCGCGGGCTGGAGCGTAGAGACGCCATCATGGAGGCGGGTCCTGTCCGTTTGCGCCCCATTCTGATGACAACCTTTGCCATCATCTTCGGCATGCTGCCAATAGTCTTTGCGCTGGGACAGGGCAGTGAATTCCGGGCGCCCATGGGACAGGCGGTGATTGGCGGACTGATCAGCTCCACACTTCT
>JARRQT010000350.1:555-4606 GCA_037381445.1 Calditrichia bacterium | reverse complement strand
ACCAGGACAGGTTCAAATATCCGTTTCATTAATTTTGATTCTGCTTTCGATCCCTCAGTAAAAGGGTATCCATCATTTTCCAGTTTCTTCATTTCAGATTTCGAAATAACATCCTGATAGTCAAAATTCTTACTGTTGGAATATAATATAGATTCATTCTTATTTTTTATATAGAATGATAAAATAAAAGAAATCGTTCTTTTATATTTGCTGGCCCTGAACAGCAGGTTCCGTTTTTTTACCCGGTATTGAATGGTAGCCTGCATCTGATTGATGACCACCGTGTATTTATTCTGCAGCTCATCCGGGAAAGAATCATAAACCGCTATTCTTCTGCTTAACAGCTTCTCCTGTATTTTTTGAACAGCCCACTCGCCCAAACCGCTATGGTTTTTTAAAACCAATTGCACATTTTCCACTTTTTCGGGCAGAGAATCCAGTCTGGCAATTACCGGCTGAACCAAGGCACTGTCCATTACCTGCAGATTGGAGGGCACCTGTGCTTCTGCGATACCCAGCAAAAACAAAATACCTGCAGATTGGAGGGCACCTGTGCTTCTGCGATACCCAGCAAAAACAAAAGCAGCAAGGCCGGATACCCGATGACTGCTATCCACTTCTTTTCTATCATTCGCTTCAATCACCCTTTTTGTCGACGAATGAGTTTCCAGCCGAATAAGTTAAACAAAATTAAAAGAGAACACACTAAAAGGATTATTTTTCCAAACCATTCTCCGTGACGGGTATAGAAGGTATGTTCTGTATTTAAGGGAAGATAATCCACCAGGTCCTTGCGGGTTTCCAGGCGGGCTTTCAGCAATACCCGGCCGGTGGGATCGATGAATGAGGAAATGCCGGTATTGGCACAGCGAATAATGCTGACGCGGTTCTCCACGGCCCGCAAAACGGCATATTGGGAATGCTGATACGGTCCGCTGGTTAAGCCGAACCAGCCGTCGTTGGTGATGATGGTGAGCAGATTGGCTCCCCTGGCGATGAAATTCCGCACGATATTCGGAAAAACGGATTCATAGCAGATAATGGCGGACAAATTCACATCACTCTTGCTCACAGAATCGAGACTGTCGGTCTGGTAATTATTATCAGCATATTGACCCATCCGGGTTGGAATCTGGAATTTGAAAACTGAAAATTTATGGCCGGGAAAAAAATCAGGTTCGGGTTGAATCGACAAAATTGTGAATTTCCCCCTGTTGTTCCACACGCCCCCTCAGATAGAACGGGGTGGCTGTCTCCGGCCAGACAATCAACTGCGGTTTCAGAGGCAGCATGTCGCTGCTCGCCTTCATCAGCATATCAAAGGCGTCTTTCTGGAACTCCGGATCCCATTTCTCAAACGGGTCCACATTGGGCTGCACTAATCCGGCGCGGATCAGCGGATATTCCCGGTTTTCAAAATGGCGGATCCGGGTATGTCCATAAAAAAGCATGGAAATGGTTATCAACACGATTCCCGTTAACGGCGCCAGGCTCCATCTGTTTTTCAGCTGGAAAGCCAGGTAAATCAGCACTGCGAAGAGCGCGAGGACAAAAGATAATCCCAGATATCCGGTAACTTCAACAATCTGAATAAAGGGACGGTAGTAGGTTTGGGTGTATGCCAGGGTCATCCAGTTAAAGCGGATATCCGTAAACAGGCGCAGGAATTCAAATCCCGTCCAGAGAAACGGCAGACTCACCAGGGCAAAGGTTTTGCTCTTTTTGCGGAAATGGGCAAAAATCCACCAGAGAACGGCATAATGCAGCGCATTAATGGTAATAGCAAAAACCGCCCCCACCAGGGTGCTGGCCGAAATCCAGAACAGCGTCATGGCCCCCCAGAAAAGCCCCAGCCAGTAGCCCAGGCGGAAACTGTCCCGCGGGGATTTATCAATGATAAAACCAATGAAAATGGCTAATGCGAAGGGTACCAGAAATCCAAGGGGAAAAGGCGGAAAACTGATGGATAACAAAAGCGAGACAAAAAATATGTATTTTAATTCCTGTTTATTCATCGGGCGATTTTATGATTCAAAAAACTTCTGGTTCCGGAGGTAAAAATTATTCCAGGTATTAAGAGGATGTAGTTACGTAAAGACAACTTCCCGTCCTGTTTCAATGGATTCATAAATAGCATCGACCATTTTCAATACCTGCACCGAATCATTGATAGTGGATTCGGCTTCGCTCACCCGGCCGGTAAGGAAACTCAGGTTATGGTTCACCTCATTTTCGTAGCTTTTCCTGAAGTGGGCAGCCCTGCTTTCTTTAATTTCGGGCGTAATATTGACGATCTGGCCGTACAGCGTCTTCTGAATTCTCAAAGGGGACAAAGTGCAGGTGCCCGTCTCACCGGCGATTTCCAGGTACATGCGGTCTTCGGGAATCGGGAAATCCCAGCTCACTTCCAGCGAGAAGGCAACACCGTTATCGAACATCACGCAGATGATGCAGAAATCCTCCACCTCTATGTCGTTCTTCGATTTGAAAGAAACGGCCTTGATGCTTAACGGCTCTGGTTTATCCAGCAGCCACCAGACCAGGTCAAGAAGCTGAACGCCAAGGTCAAGGACCACACCGCCGCCGGAAATGCCCTTCTGAAATATCCAGGGCTGTTTCATGGCCTGGTGTTTGGCCTGCAGCCATCCGGCTTTGATAAAAAACAGGTTCCCCAGTTCACTGCCGCTCACGAATTTCTTTATGGCCTGGACATCGACCCGGAAACGGTTCTGCATGCCGACCATGACGGTCCGGTCCGCCTCCAGCGCTTTTTTGCGAAGCCTCTCAGCTTCCGCTGCGCTGCGGGCGGCCGGTTTCTCCACGAAAAGATGGACGCCGTGTTCCAGTGCAAACAGGCTCATGGGTAAATGCAGGTTATTGGGGGTCAGGATATAAACCAGTTCCAGCTCTTCTTGCCGGAACATATCCTCAATGTCCTGATACATACGGGGCACATTAAATTTCTCAGCGACAAATGCAGCCTTGGAGGTATCCGCATCACACACCGCCTGAACCTGCACATCGGGATGCCGGTGCAGTATAGGCAGGTGAATCACTTGCGCAATACCTCCGCATCCCACAATGCCAACGGGTATTGGTACACCTTTCATTTTTTGCTCGCTCATGATCTCCCCCGGATCTTCTCCCGATCCAAAAATGTCTGCAAAATAAACTGCGCCGCCATACTGTCAACTTTTTCTTTATGCTTGCCGGGTTTTTTGCCCATCTGATGAAGTGTAGAATGCGCCTGAATAGTGGTCATCCTTTCATCAAATAAAATTACGGGCTGCTGAAACCTTTTCTTCAATTCTTCAGCAAATTCGCGGACTTCCCGGGTTTTCTCGGAATCCGTTCCCTTCATGGTAATGGGAAGTCCCAGAACTATTTTGTCCACAGCATATTCGGTGATGATATCTTCCAATTCCTGCATCAATTTCTTTTCAGACTGAAAAATCAGGGTTTTCAGTGATTGGGCGATGGTGAGCGTGGGATCGCTTATCGCGATGCCAATTCTCTTTTCTCCGTAATCGATTCCCAGGTAGCGAGACATTTTTCCTCAATATTTATAAAAAAACCGCTCAATTCAAGAAAGAGCGGTAATTTAGCGAAAATAAACAAATTATGTCAATCGGTTAATTTTTTACCCACCTTATTTTGATTCATCCTCAAGGGGCTCTTTCAGAATGTCTTTCAGCAATTTTCCCGGTTTGAAATGCGTCTTGCGCCGCGCCGGTACATAGATAATTTCTCCGGTCCGGGGATTGCGTGCCTTGGGTTTCGGTTTGGTTTCTTTGACTTCGAATACGCCAAAATCGCGGATTTCAATCCGGATTTCAGGATCAGCCTCGCTCAGGATTTCTCGAAGGGATTCAAAAACCGCGTTCACAAAATCTTCGGTAATGTAGATCTTTTGACCCAGTTTTTTAGCGACCCGTTTTGCCACTTCTTTTTTGGTCACAGTTTTCATACCAAACCCCTTATTAAACCTCGCGTTAATAAATCATTATTTTTGTAAAATTTAATGGCTGATAATCCCTATTGCAAGAAAAAA
>JARRQT010000350.1:0-476 GCA_037381445.1 Calditrichia bacterium | reverse complement strand
GTAAGGGAATCTATAATGGTAAATTGGGTTCTGCGACTCACCTTTCGTGACGCGACATCATCGCTGATCGATATCTCCAGAAGATAATCCCCCGGCTGGAGATTGCTCAAATTTATTGACTGCACAACGAAATCGGAATCTGCCTTTGCGGCATATTCATTCACCAGCGTGGTCTTCTGCTGGCTCTTTCCCAGAATCGATCTGAGAAAACCGCCGTCCCGTTTCTGGATGATGGAATTTTCCACGGTGTAATGACGCGAATCCTGTTTGCCGGACTTCAGATTATAAACCTCAAAATACAAAAACAGCGTATCGTCTTTCTGATACTCCTGGCGAATATTGGGCGAAAGGGAGAGACCATTGCGCGCGAATTTATCGTTCTTCCGTGCAGGTCCGATTTTACTGGCAAGCAGGACATCGGACATCAGCAGCGTGCCGGAACTGTAATCCGGTATATCGACTTCCTGCCGGTCTAC
>JARRQT010000349.1:0-2902 GCA_037381445.1 Calditrichia bacterium | reverse complement strand
ATAGGATTCCGTGATGAGATCATTGACCTCGGATTCGGAATATCGGCGCCCGCGGTCAAACATTCGCGCAAACTCCTCCAGAATGATCATGCGCTTCTTTTTCTGGGACGGAATCCGGAGGAGTTTTCTGTCTCTGAAAAAAGTGTCGATTACCTTTTTGCGGTAATTATCCAGCCGCTCCTGCTGAATGAACTTTTCGATATTCCGGAAGGCGGTCAAATCCCGCAGAGAAAGTCCCAGCAGATGATTGTTAATATGATAAACCACATAGTACTGCTCCTTCGTCTTCCGGACCAGTTTTGCATTTTCCAGCTTTTTTAGATGAAATGATACCGTTGAAGCAGCCAGGTGCAGCCGCTCAGAAAGCTCTTCCACGTACTGGGATTTCTCCATCAGCGAATTCAGGATCATCAGCCGGGAACCGTCCGCCAGCGCTTTCATAATTTGTATACTATCTGAGATTTCCATCATTTTACGCCCTAATTAATTCAATGTCTATCGAATTAAATTTAACAAACAAATCCTTGCCCGCCAAACTGTTTTTATAATTATCGAATCAAACAGAGCGGGGGTGAAGTGAGGCGATGAAAATCTTTTTCGGGGAAAAACAAAATCCCGGGCAGCTCCGGGGTTTTCTACAAGATAAAAATGTTCGATGATTGCAGGTTCGGAGTCCTTTTTCCGAACCCTGGTTCTCTTTTTTACTCGCTTTTCGCGGATTTAATGATGACCGGTTCGCGGGGAACATCCTGATACGGCCCTGCGTTGCCGGTCGGAACGTTGGCGATTTTATCCACCACATCCATCCCTTTAATCACCTTTCCGAAAACCGCATATCCGAATCCCATGGCGCCGTTATCCAACTGCGCATTATCGGCCAGATTGATAAAGAACTGGGAGGTGGCGCTGTTCACCGCCTGCGTGCGAGCCATGGAATGCGTATACTTCTCTTTCTTCAGTCCGTTTTCCGCTTCATTCTTGATGGGGGGATTGGTGGGTTTCTTTTGCATATCCTGCGTGAAACCGCCTCCCTGAATGACAAATCCGGGGATGACCCGGTGAAAAATGGTGCCGTTGTAAAATCCGCTATCCACGTAATTCAGAAAATTTTTCACCGTAACGGGCGCCTTGTCCGGGTAGAGTTCGATGGTCATATCTCCCATGTTTGTTGACATGACGACCAGGGTTTTCCCGGATTGTGCTTTATTTCCGCTGCATCCGTTTACTGTCAGAAGTGCGAAAAATGATAACACAACCAGCGCAGCGATAACTCCGAATAGCCTTCCTTTCTTCATGATAAAACCAAATCCTTCCTTTTTAAACCTAACAACATAAATAATTTAAAATTCAGTACATAAAATATTGATCAGTTTGGAGATTTTCAATACAATTAAAAAAAGGACATTCTAATTTACTGTAGTTCATCGCTGGCGTCTCAGCAACTTGCATTTTACTGCGCCCGACAGCCGGGTCGGAAAATGAATTTCCGCTGCCGGTTATTTCATTTTTGAAACGGCCCTTTCCACCGAATTTCTCAATTCTTTCCATGAGGCTTCAAATCCGCCCTTTAATTCCTTCCAGGCCTCATCGCTGCTGTTTCGAAGGTCGGTCAATCGTTTCTGGGTCGCATCCCGTTTGCCCTGCAATTTCCTGATGGTATCCTGGTACTGAATCTTTGCATCCGCACTTTTCTCGTCGTACTGCGCTTTTAATTCGTCAATCCTGGCGTCCCATTCACGAAGCTGGGCTTCCATCTTTTCGATATACGCTTTTCTCTTGGACATTATAATCTCCTCAATCATCTGTCAATATATCCAAAATTTATGATATGAGCCGAAATTTGTTCCTGCCCGGTTATTCAATATATTTCCTTGAGACTTTACACACGCTTTCTCCGAATTAGAATCTGCAGGAAATTCGTCTTCTATAAGGATGCCGAAAATCCAGAATCCGGGAATTTGTGACTGTGCTGAAAGACCGTTCAGTACCAAAGACGATTCATTTACGTTCATAGACAATATTAAAAAGAAAACCGATCCCCATAAACGGAATTAAATTTTCTTCAAAATTCCAAATCCTCTGTCCACAAACAAAATTCGCTGGCAGCGGAAAGCAAGTCAAATGGCAATTTAACAGACCTCTGAAAGAATCCGTCAATGAAAATACCCCTCCCATCTGATACAGGAGAGGCGGAAGGTCAATCTAAAATTTCAAAAAGATCAGTGGCGGGAATCTCACGCCCGCAGGGTCTGCGATTGTCTCTGCTTCTTTTTGAGGAGATACCATCCCCAGACACTTCCCAGCATAATAAACGCAATACTGAAAATCTGAGCCATTGTCATCCAGCCAAAGAGGACTTTGGGAGTGAGACGCCAGAATTCTGCAAGAAAACGCTCAATTCCGTAAAATATCATCATTCCGCTGACCATCAGACCCGGCACACGGGCCCGTTTGCGCAGTTTCCACAGAATGGCAAAAAGAATCAGGGACATGAGCAGCTCGTATAGCGGCGTGGGATGCACGGGCACGTCCGTGGGCACCAGGCCGTTGGGGAAACTCATGGCCCAGGGCAGATGTGAAGGGGGGCCGTAGTCGCCGTCGCCGGCCAGGAAACAACCGATGCGACCAATGCCGTACCCCAGCAGCAGCAGGGGGGCGGCGAGGTCCGCCAGCACCAGGCTGGGTGCGGGCAGTTTGTGCATCTTCCATACCACGGCAATAAATCCTCCGATGAATCCGCCGTACCAGGTAAGGCCGCTGCCGCTGAAAATCATTCCCAGCGGATTTTGAAGGAATTCGCCGGTATGTTCAAAAATGAAGTAAAGCCTGGCGCCTACGATTCCCCCGATGGCGGCCCAGATAACGATGGAATAGGCCCAGTCTCCGTCGAATTTATTCCGCA
>JARRQT010000348.1:0-5037 GCA_037381445.1 Calditrichia bacterium | reverse complement strand
ACGATAAACAGTCGGTCCCAGAATTCCCGACTGGAATTTGATCCAGTAGGTAAGATACAGGGCGAGGTTGACTGTTATGAAATCGGACAGCAGCAGAATCAGTTTGTGCCAAACCTGGTGAAAATGAATGGGCGCCCTGCGCTGCACGGCGATCAGGTTCCGGAACTGGTACTCCGTGTTCTGGTAGGAAAAGCGGGTTTCGACGTATCCCAACCGCCATACCCAGAAGATGGCGAAAACAAATCCGATGGCAAAGAGAATGATTCCTACGATTCCCTGGAAATAGACCATGAAAACGCCCAGCGTCACATAGAATGCAGCGAGGAGATACAGAACCCAGACCGTCTGGAGATGGGACAAACCAAGTTTCATAAGCCGGTGATGGATATGCTGTTTATCCGCCAGAAAGGGGCTTTGACCCAGGCTCAGGCGTCTCAGAAAGGCCACCAGCGTATCAGTGATGGGCAAGGCGAGAAGTGTTAAGGATGTCAGAAAATAGACCTGGTGACTGGATGCGATTTTAAGGGATTCGATGGAAAAGAAGGCAAAAATGTATCCAAGCTGGAGGCTTCCCGTATCCCCCATAAAAATGGAAGCCGGATGGTCCTTATATCTCAGAAATCCCACTAAACCTCCCGCCAGGCCCAATCCAAGATTGTACAGAAACCTGTTCTCAAACCCGCCCGAAATAATGACAAATCCGGTGATGACGATCAGACCGATTCCGCCCGCCAGACCGTCAAGACCATCCATCAGATTGACGGCATTTATGATGAAGATAATCCATAAAAATGTAAATGGGACGGCAAATGCTCCCAGCGAGAAACCTTCCCCCATGGGTCCACCAAACGACTGGATTTTGCAGCCGCCGAGGATCAACAGCAGCGCGGCGATTCCCTGCCCCATAAACTTTATTCTGGACTGGATCCCTTTTATATCGTCCCAAACACCAACGCAAAGAATCACCAGTAATCCCAGCCAAAAGAAAATATAATCCGCCCAGATGGAGAACGGCAATATTCCCGCAAATTGAGAGATAATTAATGCGGCAATCATTCCGGCAGTAACTCCCCCTCCCCCCAGAAGCGGGACAAATTTTTTATGCATTTTGCGGGGAGAAGGAAGGGAGCCGATATGATGCCGGGCGGCAACTTTTCTGATCAGCCAGACTGAAATCAGCGAAAATAAAACTGACAAAAAGGTGATGATTAGAATTATCATTCAAATTAAAAGCTTTGTGTTCAAGAGCGATATAAATAACAGATTTAAAATAATGTTAAATCGCCTGCTTTTCAAAGATAAATATAATTTTGAAGGGATATTTTTTGCGGGAATAAATTGAATGAGAAGTGTAAAATGTCGGGTGCTGCCGATTAAGGTCTTTGTCCATTGGATTCCGATAATCAATCCATGGAATGATGTTCCAATTTCATGAAAAAAGGGACATCATCCATTGCGAATGCCGCATTCCAATTAGCACAAATATGATGGCTATCCCTTTTGGATAACCCGGGCGGGAACCCCGGCCACCACGGCATTGGGCGCCACGTCCCTGGTGACAACCGCGCCTGCGCCGATAATCGCCCCCTCCCCTATGGTAACACCGCAGAGGATGGTGGCGCTGCTGCCCACGCTGGCCCCTTTCCGGATGTAAGTGGGCACGCATACCCAGTCCGCTTCATTCTGCATACTGCCGTCAGGATTGGTAGCGCGGGGATATTTGTCATTTATAAAAGTCACATTATGGCCGATGAAACAGTTGTCTTCAATGTGCACGCCTTCGCAGATAAAAGTATGGCTGGAAATTTTGCAGTTCTTTCCCACCGTAGCGCCCTTTTGTATTTCCACGAAGGTTCCGATCTTTGTATTGTCATCAACCTCACAACCATACAGGTTCACAAAATTATATATTTTTACATCTTTTCCCAGTTTAACATCATCGCTTATGCTGACATATTTCATAAATAACTCCCGCTAAATGGTGACTGATTTTCGCTGAATTTCAAAATACAAATCTCATATGATAAATCCCAGGTAACAAAATCCAAATGTCAAATTCCAAATATCAAATTCCAAATAAGATCCATTTATTTCATGATCCGAAGGCTCATATCAGCTTACTGCATTTTTCAATGATTGCGGAAAATATTTTCTTCAGTTCCACTGCTTCCGCCAATAATATCTTCGCATCCTGACAGCTATTCAGATTATTTGTTTCACAGATTAATCGAAGCCAATATATGCTTTCTTTTGCCTCTTTCCGGCTTATCCTCAGCCTCATCAGGAGATCCTTATGACCCAACGACTCATTGGCTTCAATATAATTTGCCCCAACCGAGCCGGAAGATCTGACTAATTGTCTAATATCTTCGGTGTTGGAAATCGTCTTCGGCAAAGATCTTATAAAAAATCTAACTTTTTTTGCAAACTCAAAAGTCCTTTCCTCAAGATCATAAACAGGCTCCGACATGGATTTCTTCTCCCATCGAATAACCATAATTATTTGTTATTTGTATTTTGTTATTTGTATTTTGTTATTTGTACTTTGTTATTTGCATTTTGTTATTTGCATTTTGTTATTTGCATTTTGTTATTTGCATTTTGTTATTTGTGTTTTACAACCTTATTTCCATTCCCCTATTCTTGATGGATTTTTCCGATGATTCCAGAATCTGCACTACTCTCAGCCCGGCCTGCCCGTCGGAAATTGGTTTGGCTCCCTTTTCGATACAATCCGCAAAATGGTCCATTTCCAGCGCCAGCGCTTCCGTCTGGGGAATCTTGGGGCAATACATGTCGCCGGTGCGGTACTGGATCAAAGTATCGTAGATCTGGTCAGTTGTCTGTACCACTTCGATTCCCTTGTCATACACCTTTATTTTTTCGCTGGGGGAATTGTCATCCCAGACAATCATCTTTTTGGTGCCGCCAATAAGAGTCTGACGGACTTTCACTGGCGACAGCCAGTTTACATGGATATGAGCGATGATATTATCGGGATAATAGACAGTCACATAGGCCACATCTTCCAGGCCGTTCCCCAGATGATCGGAACCGGTGGCGACGATGCTCTCCGCCTTCCGGCCGATGACATGATCCATTATGGAGATGTCATGCGGAGCGAGGTCCCAGACCACGTTAATATCATGCTGGAACAAGCCCAGATTCACGCGGACCGAATCAAAATAATAGAGATCGCCGAGCTCTCCGTCGTTGATGATTTCCTTTATCTTGCGCACCGCGCCGGTGAACAAAAAGGTATGGTCCACCAGAATGTTGACCTTTTTCTTTTCCGCCAGATTGAGAAGCTCTTCCGCCTGGGCGGAGGTGGAGGTCATCGGTTTTTCGATGAGGATATGCTTGCCGGCCTGAAGGGCGGCTTTGGCAATCTCATGATGGGAAAAGACCGGTGTGCAGATCGCCACCGCATCGATGGATGTGTCATTAACAATATCTTTATAATCCGTGGTTGTCTTCAGCGAAGGATAAAATGAGGAGATGTGGTCCAGGCGGGCCTGCTTCAGATCGGAGCATACCCTGACATTCAAGCGCTTATTGGCAATCATATTTCTGATAATATTTGGGCCCCAGTAACCGACACCGATAACACCGACATTGATCATTGCAAATTCTCCCAATTTTTTTCAATTCTTAATTTTTACTAGACAGCATGTCCTGTATGAAATTCAAATATTCCCAAAACAGCAGGTTTGAAAACGGTCAGGATTTAGACAGGAATTCTTTAACCGCATCCACCACAAATTCGATCTGCCCGGGGGTCAGTTCAGGATACATGGGCAGAGAAATGATTTCCTTCATTACCCTTTCCGTCACCGGGAAATCGCCTTCTTTGTACCCCAGGCGCGCGTATGCCCTTTGCAGGTGCAGCGGGAATTTATAATGGTAGCTTGAAGCAACTCCTTTTTCGTTCAGGAAATCCTGCAGCTTCTGACGGTCTTTCACGCGGATGACATAGAGGTGATAGACATGTTTGGCATAGGGCATCTCCCGGGGAGTGATGACGTCGTCCACTCCCTCAAACAGGTTGTTGTAGATGGCTGCGTTCCGGCGGCGTGCCTCCGTCCATTGGGGCAGATGTTTAAGTTTTACATTCAGCACGGCTCCCTGAAAACCTTCCATGCGCATGTTATGACCTTCCAACTTGTGCACATATTTCTCCTCCGAGCCATGGTCCCGGTATAATTTGACAAACCGGGCCACCTCATCGGAATTGGTGGTAATGGCGCCGGCCTCCCCATAGGCGCCCAGGTTTTTCCCCGGATAAAACGAAAATGCGGCCGCATCGCCCAAGGAACCGGCCCTTTTGCCTTTATATTCCGCGCCGTGGGCCTGGGCGGCGTCCTCAATAACAAAAAGGTTGTGCTTCCGGGCAATTTCAAGAATGGGGTCCATGTCCGCTGCCTGTCCGTAGAGATGCACCGGCACAACGGCCTTTGTCCGGGAGGTAATGGCGGCCTCCAGCCTTTGGGGATCCATATTATATGAATCTTCCTCGATATCCACAAAAACAGGTTTGCCGCCCGCGGCGGTAATCGCTTCGGAAGTGGCGATAAAGGTATTGGAAGTGGTGATGACTTCATCACCGGGTTTAACCAGTGACTGAATTGCCAGTTGATCGGCGGATGTCCCGGAATTTAATGCCAGGGCATGTTTGGTCCCGATGAAACCAGCGAAGTTATCCTCAAATTTCTTTACAAAAGGTCCCAGAACAAAACTGGTGTTCTCGCAAACCGCCTCAAGCTCCGGCAGAATTTCTTCTTTGATGGATTGATATTGTGCTTTCAGATCAACAAAAGGGACTTTCATAGATGCTCCTGGTATAATTTTACTTAATATAAGAGACGAAATTTAAAAAGGAAGAGGAGATAATTTTTTTCGCAAATTTTATACTCTCAAGTATATCAGACACTCTCTCTTTTCTGCGAATAAAGTCCGTGGATATTATTTAAATTATATGACCTGATGTTACATTACGCTAATGTGTCAATGTTCAAACAAAGATTTGCAATTGAATAT
>JARRQT010000347.1:0-2935 GCA_037381445.1 Calditrichia bacterium | reverse complement strand
GATCAGAGCATCGCCAAAGGGGAAAACCTGCATCTCAGCATAAAGGTGGAAAACAAAGGGGTGGCGCCGTTCTATTATGAATGGCCATTGGTGGGCTACCTGGTCGGTGCCGACAGCTCTGTGGCTGTGCAGCAGGATTTGGGAGTGGATGTCCGCAAATGGCTTCCCGGTGAAAGCACTGTTGAGGCAAACATACCGCTCCCGGATAATATGACTTCGGGTTCTTATGATATCAAATTATCCATAAACGATCCCCAGACTGGTGAGCCCGGCGTCTGGTTTGCCAATACTCACCGGGACAGTCAGGGACGATACCTGGTCAGCCGGGTGTCTGTTGAGTAGCAGATAGGGATGCGGCCAATGGATTTTCATATGAAGAAAAATAAACTGAGCGGGACAATACTGTGACGATCCGGAGAAATCTTATAAAGACCTTCAAAGCAGCGGCTTTGACAAGTGGTCTGATGGTTAAGAATTCCTCCGCCTTTGTTCCTGCCCACAACATATCATAACAGTGAGGTGAATATGAAAAAGTGTTACCTTTTTTTAGCCGTTATGCTGTTAATTCTATGTGCAACTCCATGTTCAACACTATTCGCCCAGCAGGGGAGTGAAACCATTTACCAGGGTATTACCATTGCCCCGACCTATGCCTATCATCTGTCCGGGAGGACCGACAGGGTGAAAGGTTATCTGGTTAAAATTGATAACGTAAAAAGCCTTGCCGCACCCGGACTGGTGATTCTGGCCAGCGGCGTGAGCAATGGAGAAGGCTATGCCGTCGTAAATGGGGAGAAATATGATGTCCCGGGTCTGGCAGGCAGCCTGACCACTTCTATTGACAAGAGCGGGAAGAATGTCCCCGGCAAGGAAGGGTGGTATTCCTACAGCAGCGGTGACGACATCATTGGGGAGATGATTATCCCGCTGAAGCCGGAAAATCTGCGGGATGGCCTGAATGAAGTCACCTTTTTCATGAATCCGGGCGGTGATGGATTCGAGATTATAGACACCCGTATCCAGAGTGTCGAAGTAACGGCACCCACCCTGGTGGGACAGACATATCATCTATTGGCCAGGGGGAAGCCTTCTTCCATCCGCGACTTTGATTTTGTTTTCAACCACACTTCTGAAGGAATGCGGCTGGAAAAGGATATCCCGGATTGGGCCCGCAGGGGAAAGGTTAACTTCTATCGTGCCGGTATTGATTGGGAGCATCTGGACCGCATGTTCGAAATGTTTAAGGAGGCACATATCAACCTGGTGGCGACCCATGTGCCGGTTGATGAAAACAGCGAAGAATATGCGCAGGCAAAGGCCTTTATCGATCGCTGCCATAAGGCTGGCATCCATGTAACCGCCTTCAATTCATTGGGGAATGTCAGCTTTCGCGACTACCTGATGCATCCCGAGCTGGAAAAGTGGATCAGCCGGGATGAATACGGCACCCTGCGATGGCGGGGAGAACAGGGAAGCAGCTATGCCGCGGACCTGCAGAATGAAGATTACCGCAAGAACGATCTGCTGAAGCGGGCCGAAGCGGAAATCGACGCCGGGGTGGATGAGTTGTATTACGACTGGGCAATTGGCGGAACCGGTGATGTTCTTACCTTCTTCAACGAAGTGCGGGAGTTGGCCAAACAGAAAGGCCGCAATGTAACCATTTACGGAAACTGCAAAGGCAACATAATTGCCGACGAAGCCTGTGATCTCACGAAGAGCGAAGGCACCACCGAAGCCGGTATATGGGATGGTAAATGGGTGCATAATATTGCCCAGGCCCGATTTTACTATGCTTCCGGCAGTGGGGTGAAACCATACCGCAGCAAATATGAAGGCGCTGATCCCGGTGTCCCCAATCCGGGGGCTTATGATGTACGGGACGGCATGAAAGTCGGCTGGATGAAACCCATCGCAGAAGCTGCCGCCTTCCAATCCCATTTCGCTATTGCTGAAATCGGTCAGAAACTGCTAAGCGGTTGGGTGAATAAAGACAATCCTCTGGCGATGGAAGTCTGGAATGGAATCTGTAAATACTATACGTTCCTCGATCAGAATCGTGACCTCTACACCGATGTGTCCTGCGTGAGCAAGATCGGCATTGTGGCGCCGCCTCATATCCCCAGTTTCGAGGTCTCACTGACCCGGGAATCCCTTTATAATGCGCTGGCGGAAATGAACATCATGTATGATGTTCTGCTGCTTCACCGCCTGACACCGGAAATGCTGGCTCCCTATAAAGCCATTATCATTCCCAACATTCCCTGGATGGAAGAAAAGCAATTGAAGGCCATAAAAGCCTACAAGGAAAAGGGCGGCAAAATCTATACAATCGGCAGCACGCCGGAGTTACAGCAACTGGCGGACGATACTTCACCGGCAGATATATTTGCCGGACTGAAGGATGACGGTGCAAGACAGGAGCTGCGTACTAAACTGGTGAATCTGGAAGGAAATCCGCTGCTATCGCTTTCCAATGCCAGATATGTGGCAGCCAATATTGTTCATAAGAATGGATCGGATCGCTATATTCTCCATATCGTGAACTATGACAAACCGCTGCATAATGTCCGGGTGCGGGTCAATATGGAGGGATACCCGGTGAAAATTCGCAAGGGAAAAATAGCGCTGTTTTCACCCGATGCCGTTCCCCTGAAACTGCAGGAGGTGTCTGTGAAAGGGAATACTGTGGAATTTGTGCTTCCGCAACTGGATATCTATGATGTGGTCGTCCTGAATTAGCGAAATCAGATGGTTTCTGAGGGACAGCAAATAATCAGGAAAATGGAGAAATAATGCAAAAGAAAAGCTTTACCATAACGGCCGGAATATTGCCTTTTATGTTCCTGCTGTTTCTGCAGACAAAGCCCTTTATCAATATCATAAAGGGAGATGGTACTCCCAACGTGGTGCTGGTGGCACCGGAGGAAAGCGA
>JARRQT010000346.1:0-2937 GCA_037381445.1 Calditrichia bacterium | reverse complement strand
ATACATTTATATTAAGAAAGCATTTGCATTTTTGAGAAGCATATATCAATGAATACACAACTAACTTATTTGCAGTATTATTTAAATGCAATGAAAAAGTGACAAATCTTGCCTCCTGCAACATCTGACAATCAGGTTCGGTTTACTAAAACTATTTGCCTTTCCCTTAATTCCTGCCAATGAAAAAGGCGAATCCGATGAGCTCATCAACATACCCGAAACGGGATGGCCCTGTGATATAGTTGTATTTCGCCTCAAGATAGACACCGGCCCGGGAATTTATATTGACCATAAACCGTCCGCCGCCGGCAAAGCCGCCTCTTTTTTGGGTTTCTCCGAGCACATACACCTGTGATTTAGACCGGTCCGTTGCTCCTTTCTCCACTAAATACAATCCCCCGCCAAGAACAAGGTAAAAATCGATCGGATGGCCATGGGATTGGCTTCCGACAAAGGGATTGATAAGCAGACCTGCCGTAAACGGCTTTATCTTTTGATCAGGAAATGCAGAGGAGGAATGCGCAGGATATGGATTAGTGTTTCCGGTTCCGATCCAGTGTGTGAAATAAAAGCCGAAGGTGAAGCCAATTTGAGGAGAGATCAGATAATCAGCACCCCCTCCCAGGACCGGCCTTTCATCGATATAAAAACTCCGTATCCTGCCGGTCGGCATGCTGTATCCGCTAAAACCGCGGACCGACAAGAATGAGCCGGCACTGAGATTTTCGCTGAACAGCAGGGCGAACATGAATAAAGATACCAACATCAATTTGACTTTCATAATGACTCCATCTTTTCGTGTCCGGTTGCGGAAAACGGAGGTTCTGCACAGCTACATATATCTTCTCTCATATAAAAAATTTCCGTCCCATAGCACTTGTCAGGCAATGGAGTGCGGAAACCAGCAAAGGCTACTATCATTGCCCGGATAAGTGGTCTCGCCTGATTCGACAGATTAAATGCTGACAGCCGTTATTTTTTAAATCCCTTTATATAAAAAAAGCATTTGTCAATGAATACAATGTCAAGTTATTTGCCGAGTTAATAAAATGCAATGAAAAAATGATTATCGCCGGCCGTTAAAGTAGAATGCTGTACGGGAGGCTAAGGCAGAGGCGAAACTGGGAACGCACGGCATCCGGATCAGAAGACATTACGGGATTGATCACCTTGCGGCAAAGCACAGTGCCATAGAAGCAGCCGCTGCTGCGACAAGGCTAAGCGCTGATTGCTGCACGACAATAACTCTCCAAAAAACTTGCAGTAGCGATTTCCGGCAATTCATGTTATATTTTTGCAATTATGGAAAATACGAAAAAATTTAGATTGGATCTGTCACTTATCATTCCGGTCTACAACCGTCCCCGGGAAGTAGAAGAACTATTGGAAAGCCTGACCGCCCAGACCAGCAGAGATTTCGAGGTGGTGATCGTGGAAGACGGCTCCGTTGACAGATGCGCGGGACAGGCCGAACGATATAAAGCCTCGATGGACATCAAATATTTTTACAAGGAGAATTCCGGTCCCGGTCCCAGCCGCAATTACGGCTTCCAAAAGGCAGGCGGTAATTATGCCGTGTTCCTGGATTCGGACTGTGTGCTGCCGCCCGGTTATGTGGGGGTGGTACGGGAGGCGCTGACCAACGCCTGGACAGACGCTTTCGGGGGTCCCGACCGCGCAGGGCAAAGTTTCACAACGCTGCAGAAGGCCATCAATTATGCCATGACTTCCTTCCTTACCACCGGCGGGATCCGGGGCGGCGGGGAAAAATTGGACAAGTTCTATCCCCGCAGTTTCAACATGGGCTATTCCCGGCAGGTTTTTGAGGCCACCGGCGGCTTTTCCCAAATGCGCTTCGGCGAAGATATCGACATGAGCATCCGCATCCTGGAAGCCGGTTTCCAAACCCGACTCATCAAAGAGGCCTTCGTCTACCACAAAAGGCGCACCAGCCTGAAGCAGTTTTTCAAGCAGGTCTACAATTCGGGGATTGCCCGTATCAATCTTAACAAGCGGCACCCCGGCGCCCTGAAACCCGTGCACACCCTGCCGTCCTTTTTCACGCTGGGTGTCGCGCTGCTCATCCTGTTGTCCGTATTATTCTCCCCCTACTTCCTGCTGCCCATCGGATTCTTCGCCCTGATGGCGTTTTTTGACGCCGCACTCAGGAACAAAAGCCTGGGCGTTGGATTGCTGGCGGTGGCAGCCAGTTTCATACAATTGACAGGCTATGGCTCAGGATTCATCAGCGCTTTCTGGAAGCGGATCATCCTAAAAAAAGATGAGTTTGCCGCCTTTACCCAAAATTTTTACAAATAGCTCCAAGCAGTCCGGGCTGAGCGCCACCATTGCGACACAATTATCCCGTCTTTCTATCAATATCAGCGTTCCTTTGCCCAGGACCATTAATGAAGCGCCAGTCCGCATCGCCGGCATCCGGTACCAACTTTTTTGAGCCGATGGACAACAAGTTTTCCGCTTAATCCTGTTCATTCAGTTAATCCTGTCAAAAATATTATGCTTTACCATTCACTCCCACTGCATGTCGAAATATTTTTGATAGAAATAGGGCCCGGTCGCCAAAATTAGTCACAATAAAAATCGATTCCGAAGGAAGCCCTTCCTATATTGCAGATGCGGCAAGCCTGCACAATAAATCCGGAGAAACCTTAATTTTAAATAATATCGTTTGGTTTTGTGATTATTTTAGATTAAGTTGTGCCGCAAATAAGTTGTAGCAAAATGAGTGCAGGTCCGCCTGAAATCAGTTACCCCACCACGGTAGACAATTTTCAGTAAAAACCCACTTAAAATTTTGATACGAAGTTTAATTTTATTGTAAGGATGTAATGTCATGGAAAAAGGAATCGTCAAGTGGTTCAACAGTTCCAAAGGTTTTGGTTTTATCAGTCGTGAAGAGGGCGAAGATGTGTTCGT
>JARRQT010000345.1:0-2963 GCA_037381445.1 Calditrichia bacterium | reverse complement strand
GCCCTGAAAATTAAAATTTAAAATTGACCTGTTGCGGCAAATATTTTTATCTTTGTGCCCTTAATCAATCAGAACGAGGTTTGGCATCATGACAGAAAAAGATTTTTACCAGATTATATCCCAGGAACTGAACCTGAAGGCATTTCAGGTGGCCAGCACGGTGGAACTGTTGGACGGCGGCAACACGGTCCCGTTCATCGCCCGTTACCGCAAGGAAGCCACCGGCAAACTGGACGAAGATCAGATCCGCGCCGTGGAAGAGCGCATCAAGTATCTCCGCATGCTGGAAGAGCGCAAGGCGGCCATCCTGAAATCCATTGAGGAGCAGGGCAAGCTGACCCCGGAACTGGAATCCAAAATCCGGGCATCCATGAAACTGCAGGAAGTGGAAGACCTTTACCTGCCCTATAAACCCAAAAAGCGCACCCGGGCTACCATCGCCAGGGAAAAGGGCCTGGAGCCGCTGGCGGAGATGATGCTGGCCCAGGAACTGGAAAGCGCTTCCCCGCTGGAGGCCGCGGCGGAATTTGTGGATGCCGAAAAAGGGGTGGAGACGGCGGAGGAGGCGCTGGCCGGGGCCAGGGACATCGTGGCGGAAACCATCTCCGATGACGCCGAGGTGCGCAAAGTAATCCGCGAACTGACCCGCCGGGAGGGAAATCTGCTCAGCGAGGCCAGGGATGCCGAAAAGCAGTCCGAGTATGAGCTCTATTACGAATTCAGGGAGCCGGTGAGGCTGATCGTCCCGCACCGCATTCTGGCCGTCAACCGCGGGGAGCGGGAGGATTTTCTGAAAGTGCGCATCGACGTGGACGAGGAAAAAATGCTGGCTGAAATCCGGAAGCTGTACGTGAAAAATGAGCGCTCGGTTTTCGTCCCCCAGGTGGAAGAGGCGCTGGCCGATTCATACAAGCGGCTGATTGCCCCCAGCATCGAGCGGGAAATCCGCAATGAACTGACCGAGAAGGCCGATGAGCATGCCATCAAGGTTTTTGCCACCAATCTGAAAAACCTGCTGCTGCAGCCCCCGGTCCGCGACAAAATCATCATGGGCATCGACCCCGGTTTCCGCACCGGCTGCAAGGTGGCGGTGATCGATGAAACGGGCAAATACCTGGAAGGCGACACCATTTTCCCCCATCCCCCGCAGAACAAGGTTTTCGAGGCCAAGACCATCCTGCGCCGCCTGGCGGAGACCTGGCAGGCGGAGGTGATCGCCATCGGCAACGGGACCGCCTCGCGGGAGACGGAAACACTGGTGGCCGAACTGATAAAAGAGATCAAGGAGTCCACCGGGGTAGAGCTGTTTTATGTGATCGTCAATGAAGCGGGCGCTTCGGTGTATTCCGCCTCCAAAGTGGCCAAGCAGGAATTCCCGGACCTGGAAGCCAGCATGCGCGGGAACATCTCCATCGCGCGCCGCCTGCTGGACCCGCTGGCGGAGCTGGTAAAAATCGATCCCAAGAGCATCGGCGTGGGGCTCTATCAGCATGACGTGAACCAGAAGAGCCTGAGCGAAGCGCTGGGCGTGGTGGTGGAGAGCGCGGTGAACATGGTGGGCGTCGATCTCAACACCGCTTCCGCCAGCCTGCTGAAGCATATCTCCGGCCTCACCTCGCGGACCGCCGAGAATATTGTAAAATACCGGGATGAAAAAGGGAAATTCCGCTCCCGGGACGATTTGAAAAAGGTGTCGGGCATCGGCGAGATCGCCTTCCAGCAGGCCGCCGGATTTCTGCGGATCCCCGACGGGGACAACCCGCTCGATAACACCTCCATTCACCCGGAGTCCTATGAGGCCACCCGCCGGCTGCTGGAAAAATTCCGGGTGCTGGACCAGCCCGCCGAATGGCGGACCATGCGCTATCAGCTCCGCCAGCAGAAGACCGGCCTGCAGGCAGTGGCCGCTGAAATCGGCATCGGCGAGCCGACCCTGGAGGATATCCTGGCAAACCTGGAGAAACCGGGACGTGACCCGCGGGATGAGATGCCCAAACCCATCCTGAAGAGCGATGTGTTGAAGCTGGAAGACCTGCGGGAAGGAATGGTGCTGAAGGGCACGGTGCGCAACGTGGTGGATTTCGGGGCTTTTGTGGATATCGGGGTGAAGCGCGACGGCCTGGTGCATGTGAGTGAGATGGGCGAGCGCTATGTCAAGGATCCCCACAAAGTGGTGTCGGTGGGGGACGTGATTTCCGTAAAGGTCACCGGCATCGATCTGGAGCGGGGCCGCGTGAAGCTTTCCATGAAAATTTAGCGCAGCAAATGGTGATTGCCCTGCGTGAAAACTGCAGCGCAGCGGTGAAAAGACGCCGAACGCGGGCTTTTGCTGCGCAATTTTTTTCCGAATAGTCGTGGGAGATTTTTGGCACGCAAAAAATTTTCCCTGCCTGATCCGCGGTTTGACTTCCCTCCTTTAGAAAAGTGACCAAACACCCGAACAGTGCTTGTATAATTGTCCCCGGCGCCCTATATTAAAGGCACAGATATACATGATTTAAAGACAGGTGTGAACCAGGGAAACATGTCAAATCGAAAAATGCCGCCTGACAGCGATAAGATAATAGCTGAGATTTTTCTTTTATGGCAAGCGAGCCGTACCGGGCCGAGTATGACGGCGGCGGGAAGCTGTTGGCGGAGTATGTGTATGCCAACGGGCAGCGCATTGCCAAGATGAATGCCGGGGGTGATGTGGATTATTACCTCAATGACCATCTTGGAAGCGCCCGCGCCATGGCGGGCAGTAAGTGGAGTGCCAATTACTACCCGTTTGGAGAGATTGCCAGCCAGGGCGGTTCGCAGGAGGACACCCGCTATGACTTCACCGGAAAAGAACGGGACCGGAGCACCGGGCTGCACTATTTTGGGGCGAGGTATTATGATTCGGAGATTGGGAGGTTTTTGTCGGTGGATGCATTTGCCGATAAGTATCCGTCTATGACGCCATATCATTACGCTGCGAA
>JARRQT010000344.1:0-2979 GCA_037381445.1 Calditrichia bacterium | reverse complement strand
ATTCTATTGTAATGGAAGCATGAAATAGGGTGGCTGTGGATGTGCTGCATGCAAATAACCAGAACTATGAATAATAACCGGTGAGTATGGAATCAAAGCATTCCCGGCGGAATTAATCCGGCCTTCACTTTCCTCCTGGCCTCCGGTCCCTGAAAAAATCTGTGACGAATTCGGCGTCTTTGGGGGACAGGTCAAAACGGAAAACGGCCTCGTCTATCAGCTTCCGGATGTTCTTATCCCCGTTCTCCACCGACTGATTCGAGATCCACTTGACCGCTTTTTTCACGGCTTCATTTTTCGGCATAATGGTACCCATGCACAAAATTAGGAATGTCTTCGGGAATTTCCAAGATTATTTATGGTTCCGCTCCCCTGAAAATGGATGAAAAGGTCACTTTCGCTGTTCCGTTTTTATCCGGGAAATAAAAAGGGCCTCATATCCGCGCTGTAATTCATCGGATATGCGGCCCTTACCATATTAAAATTATCTCAAAGGTTCAGATTGCGTTTGATCTCATATAAATTGCATACTTACCGTATCAGCATCATCTTTTTAATCTGACTATAGTTGCCCGCATTGATACGATAGAAATAGACGCCGCTGGGAACCCTGTTGCCGGAATTATCCTTTGCATCCCACACCGTCTGGTATTCGCCGGATTCATAGAACTGGCTGGCTATGGTCCGGATTTCCTGCCCCAGTGAATTATATATTTTCAGGTTCACATTGCTGCCTTCGGGAATCTGAAAGCGGATCATGGTCGTGGGATTAAACGGGTTCGGATAATTTTGGTCCAGTGCAAAAGTGCGGGGCGCGGCGTTTTCCAGAATGCCGTTTTCAGTTTCCGCAATGGTCTGCCGTGCTGCGATCTGGGAACTATTGCTTACCAGATACGGCCGCATCATTTCGTTGTCTTCGTGGTCGATGATATGGCAGTGCCATACGTAACCCGGACCTGTGGTGGGATCGAAAGCATAGGTATTCACTCCCGGGGTAGATTTGAGTTCATCGGTTGGCGCATAGCGGACCATCACGGTGGTCACTTCCCCGGGATACATGATGAAAGTATCTTTCCAGCCCCGTTCATTGAGTTCAGCAGGCTGCGCTCTCCCTCTCAGATAGGGAGTCACATCCGGATTGCCGCCCAGAATCCCAGGCGTTCCGGTGAGATAGTCCAGCGGCGGACCGTATGAAGGAATGAATGCACCGCCAGGAAAGGACGTCTCGTATGCTTTCACGTACTTATTTGTCTGGAAACGCTGACGGCTGACTAACTGGAACTGGACCAGATGGAGATGAATAGGATGCGCATCGGCAGTGAGGTTGATAATTTGCCACATTTCGGTCGAACCGACCTGCGGCACCTCCGTGACATAGTTGCCCCTTCCGTCGGAAACCGAACCCGGAATCGGGCCGTCAGGGTTGGTGCCGTCCCATTTGGAATTGTTAACCAGCACTTCAAGCGGTCCGCCCGGCCCCATGACCTCATTTAGCGTCAACTGGCGGCGGACATCCGGGGTGACTGCGGGAGTGGCTGCGGCAAAATTTACCAGGGGCACGATTGGTGAAGTGCGGAGGGCCAAATTAGCCGGCGGGGTGCTATTATCTGTTCCTCCGGTGACGGTGGTCCCCACCCGAATCTGCATAATTTGTCTGGTGGTCTGAGGATCGGGCGGGGTGCCATTGGGGTACGGCGCGCGGGCATTGTTTTCCATTAGCAGTGTTTTGCCTGCAAAGGCAGAGAAATCAACAATTACATCAGCCCGTTCACCGGGGGCCATCAACAGCCGATTAGGAAAAGCGATCTGGACCGGGGTATCCAGAAATCCGCCATCGGTGCCGATCTGCCAGAATGCTGGGCCGGGGGTCAATGTCAGTATATCCGTGAGGGTCAGATTATAAAAACGGGCGTTGGAGCCGTTCAGCATTCGGAAACGGTAGCGCCGTGGCTCAACATTCAGGTATGGCCATGTTTCGCCGTTCACTACGATCACATCGCCCAGAAATTCCGGGATCCAGAACGGATGTTCCGGATTAATGCCAATATTTGGAAAATAGAGCTGTCCGTTTGTATCGAACATGCGGTCCTGAATAACGATTTCAATCTCCTGTTCTCCGGCAGGAAGACCTATGGGATTGGAGATAAGACCATTATCCCGGCCGTCCCGAATTAAATAGAAACCCGCCAGGCCGGCATAAACATTCAGCCGTGTGGCGCCCAGCGTATGGTCGTGAAACCAGATAGTCGACGCTTCCTGAGTGTTGGGATATGTGTAGGTATCGCTGACAAATCCTAGTCCTGTATACTCTGTGTCTGGAGTAAACCAGGAGTCCGGTCCGCCGTCATATTCGGAGGGAACCTCTCCCCCATGCAGATGCACTACCGCCGGCACCGGACCGCTGTAGGGATTCATGCGGTCCGGATCACCCATGTCAAGATCCAGCGGATTTGCCCAATGGAGGGTTTGATCTACCAAGAGGTACTGCTGGAGGACCGGATCTATTAAATTGTTTACATACTGAACTTCGGTAGCTGTTCCCCGCTGGGCCTCTATGGTATAGGTAGGGTAGAGGGGACCAAATGTTTTGGCAGTCCCGGTGGCGAGATCGGTCCCGTCAATCTTGTATCCCCACACCGAGGTGCCGGTGAAGGACGCCGGGTAAACAAAAGTGGAGGGGAGAACATTTTGCTCAAATTCCTCCATGGTAATGGTTATGGGTTTTGTCCCGTCAACTCTGGTTCCCACAAAATGCGGCATCGCATCCACATACTTGGGGATGGACCGTCCCGGTAGCGGTGTCTGGGCAATTTGACCCAATAATTGCATAGCGAAAAGAAACATCAGGGATGCAAACAGCATCCGGTTCAGTACCGTATCTATTCTGATTTTCATAATTAAATTTGCTCCTGTTTTATCTTAAAATATAAACCGCATCCCTTGCCTTTATAGAATTCCTTTTCACACTGCATCCGGCAA
>JARRQT010000343.1:0-2998 GCA_037381445.1 Calditrichia bacterium | reverse complement strand
ACCACATTCACCGGCTTGTCCTTGATGCCAACGACCAGAGCAGTGTCACCGACCCAGGTATATCCCCAGTTCACCGGTGATTGATAGGAATTATCGTTATTGAAGTCGGAGAAGGAAAGTGCCCCATCCCGTACATTCACCGTGTTGTCGGCATCATGGAAAATGATGTCCATAGGAATCCTCATTCCATTTACGGCATTAAAACGAACATCATCACCAAATTTCACGGAATCGAGCGGGATCTTTGCTTCGATAACATAATCGGAAGCGCCATAATCTAGGAATCTGTAATTTTCAGTTTCATTCTGATAAAGCTGATATCCTCCCTGACGGAATTCATGGATAAAGGCATTGGAAAGAAACTCGAATTTGTAATCCGGTTCCTCTCCGCGCTCAAAGGAACTGTGCTTCGCAATTGAGTGATACAGGCCCAGATATACCTCCACCACATCGTCCTGCCACCAGTCACCTTCAGGATCATAGCTGTAGACATCATCGATGACATCAAAGGCAAAATAAATATTATCAGCATCAACTGCAATAAAAGCATTGGCAGAAAGGTCATTGTCATCATCAAAAAGACCTATTGCCCAGTGGCTGGTAGAAGCTTTGAACTCATAGGGCATAATTCCGCTGGCATACCATTCGCTAGGATCGCCATCAGCGGCAAAATTTGAGGGAGGATTCAGCGAAATCGTTGCCATTGCCTTCGCCAGATTAGTCACGGGTCCGGTAGTGGCGAGCGTACTTCTGTTTCCGGCGGCATCCTGGCAAATAACCGCATAATAATTACTTACATTTTTGTCCTTCAGAGGATAATAGATTTTATGATATGCGCTTTGAGCGCCTTCTTCCACCCCCAGCGCCACAGGCTCCACCTTCGCGGACGCCAGGTCGGTTATCGGTTCACTGCTGGCATAAACGTTATAAGTCTCACCGGTTTCGCCGGCAGCATCTTCCCAGATTACCAGATTATAATAATCTCCCGGCGCAACAGACAGACCGGTCGGCGCCTTTGGCGGTACGACGTCAAAGCTGGGATTCCCGGTCCACCAGTCGTCAATGTAGATCACATTTCCGGCGACCCCGGAAGCCTCGGCCATTATGCCGACCTTATTTACCGCCGCTGTATCAAAATTTGCCGTCCCGTCCTGATAGACCATGTCGCGAAGAGCCAAAGCGTAGTTATGCCAGGCATCGTCAGCGATGGGATCGAAGGTGATGCCAACTTTTCCGTCATCACCGGATTCAAATTGCATACGCAGGGTTCCTGTTCCCGATTGGGCTTTCATCTTGAATTTTACGGAATCCGTCATCCATGAACCCAGCAACCCCGTGGATGGAACCACGTCAAAACCGAAACCGGTCCATCCGTTGCCGTATTCATCGCCCTGTACCCATTTAAGGGCATTGGTTCCTTCGGTCGCGCCGGCTCCCTCTTCCAGGGCAATGGAGGACTGTCCCCAGGACCACATGTTCCACAATTTTGGTACCGTCATCCCGTTGAAAATGACGAAAGGCACCGCACGGCTGCCATAACGGGTGAAATGGTCATAGGAGATCTGGACGGAATCTGCGGGAAGGTTTTTATCCGGATCCCATCCGCTGACCACCGCAGACAAATTGTACCCAATGATTTTATCACGGTCCAGCATCCTGTTATTGTATGTGCCGCCGCCCCAACTATTCGGAAATAGTACGAATCCCTCATCATTGGGGATAATGCTGCCGTCCGTTTCCCTTTCGATTAAAGGCACCTTTAATTCAAACCAATCGGTTTGCGCATCCAAGGTAAGCGCATTTTCATATATATACTCTTCGATATCATCATCCGGATTCGGCCGGTCAGCGATATGGATACGGAAAACCATGTATTCCGGATAAGTGGGTGCATTTCTCACCTTAATCCAGATACTCAATGAATCGCTTATAGACCAGTCCATGGTTTCGGTGCTGTCGGTACGGTAAATCAGGTTGGCATAACTGCCCCATCCGTGGAATTCCCCTATCACATAATTAACATCCAGGGCTCCCTCACCGGAAACATAATCAGTCAGATTGTCGGTGAGTTCCATATAACTGGGCACCCCTTCCACATTAGTCTGGTAATGGGCATCGGTTGCAGCAGAGTCAAATTCATCAATCACGTAAGTCTGCGCACTTAAGGAAGCCAGCAGAAAAAGAAACATGATTGACAAAACAGTACTTAAATATTTCATAACTCCTCCTAATTTGAGTGGTGTTATTTTTTAATAAAACGCCTGAGGATTTATAATAAAATTAAGGTCATGCTGATTTAGGCCTATCGGTGTTTTAGTACCGCTATCCTATAAATAAAAAGAGTATGCATGAAGCTGGTTCTTTTCACAGACAGCGGATAAAACAATGGTTGCGCAATGAGACGATACAATCCGGAGCAATTTTATTCAAAATCCGGAGGTGTAAAAACAATGAAAATGGTGTTAAAAGCAACTTACGAAAGCGTCAGTCAGAAATTTTTAAAATAACCGAAAAGTAGAATTACTGGTACTCGTATTTGGCAAGCGGCCTCCAATGGTTGATGAATTAATTATGCATTTTCCCTTTAACTGGTCATATTTAAAAATGCATTTTGTATGCCATCAAGAAGTTCCGTTATTAATTCAATGTTTTAAAAGATGTTAGGATAAAGATTGAATTAAACAAATCACTACCAATTATTAATATAATAAAGCTTCATTATCATTTTAATAACGCATGTTAATTATTGAAACTGCTTCAAATGGGCCTGGGCATTTGAAGCTTCGCTGTGCACCCTTTATTTATAGAACAAATTTCCGAAACACATAATTTCCTTTAAAATTCCACTTTCGCAGGAGGCCGCTTCCAAAACATTTTCCGCCCGATTCCTTTTGCCGGAACGGGCTATGGTCGCCTGCTAATCTTTTTTATAGACGCGCACATAATCCACAAACATTCGCTGCGGGAAAAGAGTGGTATGGTCGGGATCGCCAGGCCA
>JARRQT010000342.1:0-4437 GCA_037381445.1 Calditrichia bacterium | reverse complement strand
CCCTGCTGACGCTGGTGGTCATTCCGGCCATATACTACCTGTGGAAGACCCGGGAAGTGAAACGGATTGCGGCAGAGATAGAGAGAAACAATGACAACGAGCTTCAGAGTGGATAGTATGACGGGAGACAATTTCTTCGAAATATTTCATTTATAGCGGAAAGAGAACTGAAAATCAAACGTCTCTCATTTGCAGCAATTTTATGAATTTATATAAGAAGGAGTCCCAAATTGAAAGAAGTGAAAGCCTATATCAGATGCCAGAAAGCGGAAATCGTCATCGAGGCACTGGAATCGTTGGGCATCAAAGGGATCACCCTTATCGATGTCATGGGTGTGGGGCAGCTCGCAGATCCCCGCTCTGCCAAATATTCCGTTGCGTGCGTGGAGAAATATTCAGAAGTCGGCAAACTGGAGGTGGTGTGCCGTGATGTAGATGTCCGCAAGGTCGTGGAAACCATCCGGGAAAAAGCCTACACGGGTTTGAAAGGAGACGGAATTATTTTTGTCTCTCCGGTGGAAATGGCGGTGAAGATCCGGACCGGCGCGGCCGACGCAGAAGCGCTTTAATACCTGTAATATGCGGGAGAATATTCTGCACCCAGCGGATAAGATCGAAGATTATTCTGCACCCGCTAAAATTACTCAAAATCAGCGACACAGTAAAAACAAGCGGTTACGAGTATTTTTTGCTCTGGCATTATAATTGAAGATAATTGACTGGAGATGAAGATGAGGTTTGGTATTAAGATCCAAACGGAAAGAAGGTATGATCAGAATGGGCAGGGAAATCGGAAAAATCAACAGAATCAAAGACGGCCTGATGACCGTTCAGCTTCAAAACGGCAAGCAGTGCAATACCTGTTCATCAAAATCCGCCTGCTTTTTTGGCGGACCGGCGGCCGGTTACCGTTATATCAGGATCCCCTCTGTCTCCGGCTACGAAGAGGGAAATGTGATATCGGTCGACTACCGGGAATCCTCCAAAATCGTGGCGGCCCTGGTGTTATTCTTCCTGCCGATTGTACTGCTGCTGGCGGGATATTTTGCGGGTGATGCATTCATCGCCGGCGCCGGGGGCGGTATATTGGGCGCCCTGGCGGGATTCATGGTTTCCCTTGCCGCGATCTATGTCCTGAACCGGGTCCTTTCCCGCTCACGGTTGTTTTTGCCAAAGGCGGCGGGAAGGGTCAAATCGGGAGATTTATCGGGATCGGTATTTGGTCATTAGCGGCGGAGAGGCGATTGCCCCGGGGAAAATGGAGCGAAGAAGTATCGGAATGCTGCAAATATGGTCACTCGCTGATGTTTGGCTTTCCGCTTTGCACCATGCACCCTGCTCCCGGCTGCATAAGTTGAAATTTTAATTTAGAGGAAGGAGATTGACATCATGTTTGGAAAAATTAATAAATGGCTGGAAAAAATGGCTGCGCGAAACGAGCAGCGCTACGGTGGCCGCAAACCGGATTGCTGCGCCATGAACCGGGAATCACTTCATGCCGGGTCAAAAAAGCCGGTTACCGGCAGACGGGTTCAGGGTCCTTCCCACTAGGACGGCCCGGGCGCATGAGTGTTTTTGTTTTAATCGGAATTGAATTGATATTTTTCCAATAATTGAAAGGAGGAAAATAACATGATGGGAGGATTCGGAATGGGATTCGGATGGATTTTCGGGATATTATTGATCGGCCTGGTGATCTGGGCCGTGACAGGATTTGCCGGCGGCAGGACATTTCAGACCGGCGGAAACGGGCATATTTCCTCCGGCGAGTCGCCGCTGGATGTTTTGAAGAAACGCTACGCGCGGGGCGAGATCAGCCGCGAACAGTATGAAGAAATGAAAAGGGACCTGAATTCCTGAAAAGGAAACATTGTTAGTAATTACCGGAAAGCAGTCAATCAAAGATTCAAGGATATAGGCTTTAAAATGAGATTTAAATCCCACAGACCAAATTGGCCGGCAGACTTCCTGGCAGGCGGCATCGTGCTGCTTTTAATAACTTTCTTTTCCTTCTCAGACGCAGGCACATGGTCGGTCAGCGGCGGCCTGCAGTATCTACAGGGAAAATATATCTATACCACCTCAACCTCCACCTGGTATCTGTACGGCGGTCTGCAGTATCGCACCAAGCGCTGGAATGTGGGCGCCAGCCTGCCGCTGATCTCCCAAAACAGCGACCTGGTCAGCAGCAGCGCCGGTGTGTTCGTTCCCTCCGGGCATACCCATCGGCCGGGCGGGGGCGATCCCCCGGGCGGCGGACATCCCGGCGGAGGCATGATGGGCGGGGGCGGCACCACCATCGAGACCTCCAATGTCGATACCCGGCATGAAATCGGTTTGGGAGACACCTACGTTTCCGGTCAATACAGTTTGCTGTCCGAACAGCACAGTCTGCCTGCTGTTGCCCTCTCCGCCCAGGTCAAAATCCCCACCGGGAATACGACCGAGAATTTCAGCACCGGCAAATTTGACTACAGCTTGGGCGTGAATCTGTCCCGCAGATGGGGCCGCACCGCCGGCTTTCTGAATGCCGCCTACTGGCGGCTGGGCAATCCGGCCGGTGTTACCTATCAAAACCCGTTTACCTATGGCATTGGGGTGGGTCACTTCTTTTCCGGCGGCAGGCTCTCCGCCCTGCTCTATTATCAGGGATATACCACTATTCTGGAAGGATATGATCCGCCGCGCCAGATCAACCTGGGCCTTTACTACCGCTCGGGCAGCAAAACCCTGCTTTCCGGGACCCTGTCGGCGGGACTGAGCGATACCAGTCCGGCGGTGGGCATTTACCTGGGTTTTACCCAAACCCTTTAATTCCCAAAAGCGAGACGGCTTGTCGTGCAGATCTGCTTGCAGCCTTTGAATATTCTGCAGCCATGTAGAATATTCAACGATTTTCAAAACCTGCAGGAAGGCTGATATTTTTTTATACTCCAAATAAAATCAGAAGCTTAGTCTCCGTGAATTAGCTTCGCGTAGACGAAAAAAATCCGGAGGCGCCCCGGGTAGAGTATCAGGGTAATACTTATTACTTCTGTACCCCACTGTGCATGGCCCAGTTCGAAGCAGACCCAGAAAAATATGTCCATGAGAGCCCGCAGGAAATCGGCCGCAAGGTGCACAAGGGAGCGGGCAAACCATCATGAACCGGGAGTATTTTGATAACCGGAAAATCAATAACAGGATCGGGGCGTTTTAATATTGTGCAGCGCCCCGGGACCGTGTCTTCATCCAATCTTCATCATTTGGCTTTATAATATGCTAATAAAGAAGACTCAAATGACCGGACACATGAAATGTCATATTTCGAGCAATTCATCACACTAATCATCATAAACGGAGGATTTTACCATGTTAAATAAAAAAGGTATTTTATCGATTTTTGCCGGATTTGTCTTCGCACTGTTTCTGACCGTGCTCCCCGTCCAAGCCCAGCACATGGGCGGTCAGCAGCAGGCGGGACAGCAGATGCAGCAGATGAACCAGAATATGCAGACCATGCAGCAGATGCAGCAGGAAATGCAGCAGATTATGAATAAAACCAATAATATGATGCAGATGATGCGCGGTCAGGGCGGCATGATGCAGGGACAGCAGGGAATGATGCAAGGTCAGCAAGGCATGGGCATGGGCCAGCAAAACATGATGAACATGACCCAGTACATGAATGATGTGGCCAAGAACATGAACCAGGCGATGGGACAGGTGCAGGATATGATGAACAACCAGAATATGATGAACAATCCCCAGATGAAAGAGCATCTGCAGACCATGCAGAAGAACATGGAAACCATGACCAAAGCAATGAACAATTTTGTGGACAATGCCCAACAGGTGCAGAAACTGCAATCCGCCTCAACCAATAAATAGGCGACTTGTGAGGAATGAATGAGCCAAAGCCGGAAACGCCGCAAAATGTCTCCACGGAGAATAACCGGACCATGATTCTGCCGCTGCCGCTGGAATTTTATAAAATTGTGCCCGCCCTTATGGAAAGGTTCAGGCAGTTGGGCAGCAGCAATTAGGTCTGCCGAAAATTTTTGATAATAATTATGAACAAATGCTTTCAAAGAAGGGAGTCTGTTTGTGGAAGAAAAGGACAAAAAGAAACATGAAGGCCACAGCCATCAACCGGAAACCGGAGACCATGGCCATCAGCATCACGCCCGGTCGCCGCAGATGAAGGGCGGTGAACATCACGATCATGAAGGCCATGCCGCTCACGGAAATCACGGCGGCCATCACGCCCATATGGTGGCGGATTTCCGAAAACGCTTCTGGGTCTCGGTGGCCCTCTCCATCCCCATTCTGCTACTCTCACCCATGATTCAGCGTTTCCTCGGCCTGGGAACGAGCATACGATTTTCCGGCGATCTCTTCATCAATTTTATTCTTTCCACCGCGGTATTCTTTTATGGCGGCTGGCCATTCCTCAAA
>JARRQT010000341.1:2668-5702 GCA_037381445.1 Calditrichia bacterium | reverse complement strand
ATATAATCTGGTAAAAATCTTTTTCTGTCATGATGCCAAACCTCGTTCTGATTGATTAAGGGCACAAAGATAAAAATATTTGCCGCAACAGGTCAATTTTAAATTTTAATTTTCAGGGCAGGGCCTCTGATGTGAGCGCCTTTCAATTTTTTTCAGATGCATGCAATATCCGGGAAAATACAATTTTATTGCCGGCTGCCGCGTCAGTCCGTGCGGCGGATGATCAAGTCGGCCGCTTTCAGGAAGTATTCTCCCCCGGCGGCATCCCTGAATTTCACCACCACCGTTACCGCACTTCCCGGCTCCCACTTCGGACCGCCCCGCACCTTGCTTTCCAGACGGTCAGATTGCGCTGGGGGCTTCCTGTTTCCTGCCGTCTCCGGCGCCGCGGACCAGGCCTCTTCACCCTTCACTATCCAGATTTTTTTGATCTGCAGGCCGGACGGCAGGCTGTCGCCATCTGCAGTTTTCACATAAACCGCCGCCTGCAAAGGCTTTCCCCCGGGCGGTGAGACGGGCATAAAATCCCGCCACAGGTAAGCTTCCAGCACCAGCTTTTTCCCGGAGACAGTGACCGTATCGGGAGCAGAGAACAGCTTCTGCAGCGGGACCTCCTCTGTCTTTTTCGACCCCGCCAAAAGAATGCCGGCGGGCAGGACCGCCAGCAGAAAGAAATAAAGCAGATTTTTCATGGAATAAATCCCCCTGATTTACCACAGAACAATTTATGAAATTTACCGCCGCCGGGCCGATAAATAATCAAAAAAATGGGATATTTCCCCGCCAGCGGCCCTAAATCGTTTGCCCGTCTGTGGAACTTATTGTATATTATTAATATAACGTGAGTTCGAGTTAAGAACTCTTCCAGGTCTATCTGTCATTCCGGCAGAGCCTGCCCCGCACTTGTTGCGGGGGATTGCCGCCACGAAGTGGTCCGTCCAGGGGAATCCAGGCAATCAGGGAAGAATAAATTGCAGCCCTTTTGTAGTGGATTCCCGCTTGAGGCATGCGGGAATGACATTTGGAATAGTATTTAACATGATTTTATAGATACATTTATTACATAGAACTCACGTTAATATAAATGATGGTAGGCATTTATTTTTCTTCTTTTGTCAACATATTAAAAATATCGAAGGGTCCCCATGGAAAAGAAGGATTTGGTCATCGGAATTCCCAAAGAAATTTACCAGGGGTGCCGCTGCGTGGCCGTGGTGCCGCAGATGGTCAAGACACTGGTCACCCAGGGCCATAAAGTGCTGGTCCAGAAAGACGCCGGGGCAAAGGCGTTCTATAAAAATGAATTTTATGAAGAGGCCGGCGCCGCCCTTGTCGCGGACGCCAAAGGGATCTGGGGCGAGGCCGATGTGATACTGAAAATCCGCACCCCGCAGGATAACCCGGACCTGAAAAAGCATGAGCTGGATCTGATGAAAGAGGGCGCCGCCATCATCAGTTTTCTCTCCCCCACCCTGCAGCCGGAAATCGTGGAGAAGCTGGTGAAGAACAAGCTCACCGGGTTCGCCATGGAGCTTATTCCCCGCATCTCCCGCGCCCAGAGCATGGACGCCCTGAGCAGCCTGAGCACCGTGATGGGCTACCGCTCGGTACTGCTGGCCGCCAATTTCCTGGGAAAATTTTTCCCGCTGCTCATGACCGCCGCCGGCACTATCCGTCCGGCCACTGTGCTGGTGATCGGCGCCGGGGTGGCCGGACTGCAGGCCATCGCCCTTTCCCACCGGCTGGGGGCCAGGGTGGAAGCGTTCGATACCCGTCCGGCGGTGAAGGAACAGGTGCAGAGCCTGGGCGCCCGCTTCATCGAAATGGAGCTGCCCGAGGACATGGAGACCAAATACGGCTACGCCAAAGAAGCCTCGGAGGAGTTCATCAAAAAGGAAATGGAGGCCATCCGGTCGCGCCTGCCCCAGACCGATGTGGTGATCACCACCGCCCTGGTCTACGGCCGCAAGGCGCCGGTGCTCATCACCGAAGAGATGGTCAAACTGATGGCGCCCGGCTCGGTGATCATCGATCTGGCAGCCGAGCAGGGCGGCAATTGCGAGCTCACCAAAACCGGGGAGACGGTGTCCAGATACGATGTCATCATCCACGGGCCGGCCGACCTGCCCTCCCAGCTTCCCCTGCACACCAGCCTGATGTATTCCAAAAATGTGGTGAACGCTTTCAACAATCTTTACCAGGCGGCGGATGACGCCGTCGACCTGGAAGACGAGATCAACGCCAACGCGCTGGCGGCCTATAAGGGGGAAATTGTCAGCGAGCTGGTTAAAAAATCTTTTCAGCAGAAAGGAGATAAAAAATGACAGGCGGTATCATCGTTTCCATATATGTTTTTGTGCTGGCCATTTTCGCGGGGAATGAACTGGTCTCCCGCGTTCCGCCGCTGCTGCACACCCCGCTGATGTCGGGGGCCAATGCCGTATCGGGCATTACCCTGGTGGGCGCCCTGATCAGCGCCGGCGCGGGGCACAGCAGCCTGAGCACCATTCTGGGCCTGGTGGCCATCATTTTTGCCACCATCAACGTGGTGGGCGGTTTCCTGGTCACGGACCGGATGCTGGAAATGTTCAAAAAAGAGGATAAGAAAAAATGAGCGTACTGATAAATTTCATCTACCTGGTTTCCATCAGTTTCTTCATCCTGGGCCTGAAATACCTGAGTTCGCCCCGCACCGCCCGGCGCGGCAATTTCCTGAGCATGCTGGCCATGTTCATCGCGGTGGTGGTGACGCTGTTCGACAAGCAGATCATCGATTACACTTTTATCATCGCCGGGATTATCGTGGGCGGCGCCATCGGCACCTATGCCGCCCGCAAGGTGGCCATGACCGCCATGCCGCAGATGGTGGGGATTTTCAACGCTTTCGGCGGCGGGGCTTCCGCGCTGGTGGTGCTGGCCCAGTTTCTCGGGCATCCCCACAACATCGGCGTCAACACCTCGGTCACCATCGTGCTCAGCCTGCTCATCGGGGTGGTGACGTTTACGGGAAGCATGGCGGCCTTCGGGAAACTGC
>JARRQT010000341.1:0-2648 GCA_037381445.1 Calditrichia bacterium | reverse complement strand
CAGCAGGCCCTGAACCTGATCATGTTTCTGGGTGTGGTGGTGCTGGGCGCCCTTTTCATCGTGAATCCCTCCCATGAAGGCATCCTGTTCCTGCTCATCATCCTGGGGCTTTCCGCTGTCATCGGGATCACCATGGTGCTGCCCATCGGCGGGGCGGACATGCCGGTGGTGATCTCGCTCCTGAACTCCTTTTCCGGTCTGGCGGCGGCCGCCTCCGGATTTGTGATCGACAATGCCGTGCTTATCGTCAGCGGCGCGCTGGTGGGGGCCTCCGGCATCATCCTGACCAACATCATGAGCAAGGCCATGAACCGCTCCCTGGGCAATGTCCTGTTCGGGGCGGTGGGACAGAAAGGCGGCGCGGCGGCCGGCGAAGGCAAAAAGCAGGTCACCCGCTATACCCCGGTGGATGCGGTGGTGATGCTGGAAAACGCCCGCTCGGTGATCGTGGTGCCCGGCTACGGGCTGGCGGTGGCGCAGGCGCAGTATGCCCTGAACGAGGCCGTGGAACTGCTGCGGAAAAGGGGGACCAGCGTGCTCTACGCCATCCATCCCGTGGCGGGACGCATGCCGGGACATATGAACGTGCTGCTGGCGGAAGCCAACGTGCCCTACGATCTGCTGAAAGATATGGAAGAGATCAACGAAGAGTTCCAGACCACCGACGTGGTGCTGGTGGTGGGGGCCAACGACGTGATCAATCCCGCCGCCCGGGAAAAGGGAAATCCGCTCTCCGGCATGCCCATCCTCAATGTGGATGAAGCCGAATCCATTATCATCATCAAGCGCAGCCTGAGTCCCGGTTTCGCGGGGGTGGATAACAACCTTTCCTCAGCCCTGGCTTTGCGGACCGTAAAAAAGACAGCCGTTCCCCCGTGATGAGGCGGCAGTGCTTCCTTCAAACAGCCATTTCACAAAATCCCCGTCCGCCGGGGCCTGAAAAATCTTTCAGATATATCTTGACAATTTCATAAAAGTTGCTATTTTTATGCCGATAATATGATGGAGGACCAGGGAAGGCAGCTCCCCCGGTTGAAAAATGAAAACAGTGTGAATTTAACGATAGATCGAGTGCCATCAGCGCCAAACAGTAAGCGGTTTCATGAAATTTTCCAGCGAATCCATCTTCTTTCTGATCATCATCATTTTCCTCGCCTCTAACCGGGCGCGGGTGGGAAGCGAGCTCCCCTCCAAAGAGATCGATCTTCTGCATCTCGTTCACCAGACCATCGACGCCAAGAAAGCCGTAAAAATTGATTCCTTTTTCACCGCCCGGAACAAGCGGGGCCTGTTCAACGGCGCCGTGCTGGTGGCGGAAAAGGGACGGGTGGTTTACGAAAAGGCTTTCGGATACGCCGATTTCCGGAAGAAGACCCCGCTGGCGCCGGACTCCTCCTTCCAACTGGCCTCGGTTTCCAAGCCCCTCACCGCCACCGCGGTGCTCATGCTGGCCGAGGAAGGCAGACTGGGCCTGGAAGATGATGTGCGGAAATTCTTCCCCAAATTTCCCTATGAAAATGTCACCGTGCGGCTGCTGCTCACCCACCGCTCCGGGCTGCCGGATTACATGTATTTCGCGGACAAATACTGGCGGGACCGGCACACGCCCATTTCCAACGCGGACGTGATCCGCATGATGATCACCCGCAGGCCGGACCGCTACTACGAACCAAACCGCCGCTACAACTACAGCAACACCAATTACTGCCTGCTGGCCGCCATCATTGAAAAGGTGTCGGGAATGACCTTTCCCCAATTCATGCGCACCCGCATTTTCAAACCGCTGCACATGGACGACAGCTGGGTTTATGAGAAAACGGAGGATTCGCGGATTCCGGCCGGGGTGACCGGCTACAACCGGCGGGGCCGCCGGGCGGAGAACAGCTACCTGAACGGGGTGGTGGGCGACAAGGGGATTTATTCTACGGTGGAGGATCTGTACAAATTCGACCAGGCGCTGAACGAAGGCCGGCTGGTCAGCGCGTCCGCCCTGGCGGAGGCCTACAAACCGGCCCACCCGGACCTGCGCATCTGGGACAATTACGGCTTCGGCTGGCGCATCAATGCCGCCGATCCGGCCCACAAGATCATCTATCACACCGGCTGGTGGAAGGGATTCAAGACCTATTTCATCCGGGAGATCGACGACCGCAAGACCATCATCGTGCTCACCAACTCCGCGCGCATCGGGTTCATTCCCGTGCGGACCCTGGAATCGCTGCTGCTGTAGATGCCCGGGACTTCTCAAATATTTTATCAGTCCTCAATATATATCATCACATCGTTTCGCAATCTTTGAAAGCGCCGGGCAGGCAGCCTTCGGACTTGACACTTTGACAGAAACAGCGTCCCGGCGGAGAAAAACGCCCATAGAAAATTACCGGAAAAGGGAGCGGTCAAAAAAGCGGTGCCCGTCGTTTTCCGGAATGGAGCGCACCAGATAAAAAACGGAGCGCACCGTTTTGAAAATGGAGCGCTCCGTTTGCGAAATGGAGACTTCCATTTTTCAGGCTGGAAGCCATGTTTTTATAAGGCAATGATTATCAGCAAGTTAGCCATCCGCAGACAATCACCGGTTTGCGGCTGCACGCAGGGTCTCCCGGAGGGCACTGAAAGCGGCCTTTTTTGCCCCGAATTGTAAAATAAAG
>JARRQT010000340.1:3075-3971 GCA_037381445.1 Calditrichia bacterium | reverse complement strand
TAAAGCGAATCGATTTCCAGGGATTTTGTCAGGTCGCACAGCGCCTTCAGCAGTTCTCTTTTCCTTTTGAAGATAACTCCTCTTTTATAATAAGCCCGGGAATTTCCCAGATCGAATTTAAGGGCTTTATTAAAATCATCCAGAGCCTCATCATTGAAGTCCAGCTCATAGAAAACAGAAGCACGCTGGAAATAAAATGGGGCGTAATCCGGGTTTTCATTAACAGCATAACTCAGCAAAGCAATAGCGTCTTCCCTTTCAGCAGATCTTGATTTTTCCATCGCCTTAAAAAAATATACAGCGGCTTCACTGGATATCCTTTCGGCAAATAGATCCTCAATAACCTGCAAATTCATTCTGATTTCTTCGCTTTCCCAAAACGTATCTGGCAGCAATTTGAAGAAATCACGAGCCAGGGCGAATCTTCCTTCCGACCCGAATTTCAGTGCCTGATGATAATTATCCCAATCATCCTGATTGTGTTTTAACTGTGCAAAACCCGTAAAAAAGAACAAACAAATCAACAAAAAGAATAGCTTTCGAATCATCCTGATTTCCTTCTTCCAATGATTTTAATCTGTTTAAACCGGTTGACTGTTTCGCGCTGAATGCCGGAAAAACTGCTCTCATTTTTCCGGGAAAATCCTATTCGCGGACTTTTTCAACTCCTGAACTTCTTAAGCGGGCAGCCTTCGTTAACCTGCCGGAAACTTTTTTGTAATACATTTAAGTGTTGGAGATTTATCATCCTGACCTGAGTCCTGTAAATCATATCCGGGAAGACATGAAAATCCCGGGGGTACCCGGAGTATTTTGCAAAACAGCGTCTCCAATAATTCTTCGAATAATAGAAAAGATACGTTATTTTGAACAGAAGAAACAACGACAAATTGAAA
>JARRQT010000340.1:0-3041 GCA_037381445.1 Calditrichia bacterium | reverse complement strand
CGTGATATAATCCGGTCCGGACACGGGGATAAATTTGTTTCCAAACAGGGGAAAGAAGGCCTTATATTTAGAGCAAACTTTTTCGCGGTTAAGTTGGCCGCCGAACAAGGGGAGACAGTACAAACACAGCACCGGGGAGATAGGATGATAGAGGCAGTGATTTTTGATATGGACGGTTTGCTGATCGATTCAGAACCGCTATGGCATGAAGCGGAGATTATCGCCTTTAAGAAGGTAAACATAGATCTCACACGTCAGGACTGCCTGGAAACCACTGGTATGCGGGTGGACGAGGTAGTGGACTACCGCTACCGCAGGCATCCCTGGGAGGGCGCCGGAAAGAAAGAGATTGCGGAAGATATCCTTGACAACGTTATTAGGCTCATCCGCGAAAAAGGTGAGCTCAAGGATGGGGCAAAGCAGGCCATTCGCTTTGTGCAGCAGTTGAATGTCAAAGTCGCCCTGGCATCTTCTTCTGCTTATTCGGTGATCCGGGCGGTGCTGGACAAATTTGATCTGACGCCGGTATTCAGCGTCATCCACTCCGCGCAGGAAGAACCGCGGGGCAAGCCGCATCCCGGCGTATATCTCACCGCCTGCCAAAAACTGAATACTGATCCGGAAGCGTGTGTGGCCATCGAAGATTCACTGGCAGGCGTGATTGCCGCCAAGGCAGCCAAAATGATATGCATTGCGGTGCCGGAAGCAGCCTGGCGGAATGACAGGCGGTTTGTGCTGGCGGATCTGCAGCTAACCTCACTCGAAGAACTCAATGAGGCCGCCTGGGAAAAAATAAGCAGCCTCTGACCGGCATGCACATCTCCGTTCCTGCCCGGCAATCTTCCATCTTCTGCTAAATGCTCCGATCATATAATTATTATCTAAAAAATTCCGGGACTGGAAATAAATCTCTTGACAACCAGGCCGCATCCTACTATATTTATAGTAGCATTACTATTAACATAGGCAAGGATAATGAAACGGAAAAAACAACTCTCTGCGCTGGAATGGGAAGTCATCAATATTATCTGGACAATGCCCGCCCCGGTGTCGGTGCGCGACGTCATGGCAAAGGGCTATCCGGGTAACGAAAAGGCCTATACCACGGTGCAAACTGTCATGAATAATCTGGTGGATAAGGGATTTCTGAAACGGGAGAAAACCGGTCTGGTTAATTTTTACAGTCCTGCGCATAAGAAAAGGGACATCCTGAAACAGGAAGTCAGGTCATTTGCGGACAAAGCTTTTGGCGGTTCGCTGAACGCGCTGGTCAATTTTATGATCGATACGGAGTCCCTGTCTGAGGAGGAAATCCGCGAGCTGAAAAATCTTATCGAAGATAAAGAAAACGGGAATAAAAAATCATGATTCCGTTCATCAATCATCTGTCTGCCCGCTGGGCGGAAATTTTTTTATCCTTAAATCTGCAGGGATTTATATTTCTCTCTGTCATCTCTCTTTTGATTTTTCTTTTCCGCAAACATGATGCGCGGTTTTTGTCCGTGCTGGCCGTAACAGGGCTGATCAAATTATTTGTTCCGCCATTCATCTCTGTTGGTGAATTAGCTCCTGTCAGTTTTAAATATCTGCTTCCGTTTACCGAAGCGGCATATTCCGCGCCGGAAGCAGCAGACTCCCCCGCTTTCTCGGGTTTGAGTTTGTTATTTATCGCCTGGCTCTCCATCACGTCCGTCTTAATCGCTATGGCGGTCATCCGTTATATCAGACTCCTCCTGATTTCCCGGAGGGCCTCAGGCTATGCCCTTCCCTTTGACCTGCCCGCTGGCAGCAATAAACTGACTGTGGTCAAATCGCGGTACCTGCACAGCCCGTTTGTCATCGGCTGGTTCAGATTCCGGGTGGTATTGCCCCGGATAGCTGACGACTGGTCAGAGACCGAACTGAAAACGGTGCTCAGCCACGAAATCGCCCATACCAAGCAGTTTGACCAATGGATAAATCTGCTGCAGCTTATCAGTCAGGCCATTTATTTCTTCAATCCCCTGGTCTGGTTTTTAAATGGGCGGCTCAGCTATTTCCGCGAAATTTTATGCGACAGGAAAACCATCGACGTTCTGCATCAAAAACCCCTTGAATTCTCGCGCTGCCTGGTGAGCATCTCGGAAGATCTGGTTAAGCCGAGAAGACACCTCTGTTCCACCCTGCATTTTTCAGAATCGTTTAAGATCATAAAAAAACGTATCACCTATCACACCCAAATCAAAAAGGAGTTTGCCATGAAAAGATGGGGAATTTTGTACCTGTTGACTTTCACAGGAATCATTTTTCTTTTTCTGGCTTTGTCCTGTGAGCGGAATGGAAGCGAAGCCGGACAGACTATGAATCCCGACATGGGAAATAAGTCCGCCGCCATCACCGGTGGTGATGGTGCAGTACCATTCAGCGAACTCACCGAAAAACCGACCGTTCTCAAACGGGTGGAGCCGGTCTACCCCGAAAATTCGCGGAAAGCCGGGGAAGAAGGAATGGCGGTCATAAAAATTCTGGTCAATGAACAGGGAAATGTGGAAAAGACTGAAGTGGTAAAAGCCCTGACACCGGATTTGACCAACGCCGCCGAGGAGGCCGCAAAACAATTCAAATTCACTCCCGCACAGCTTGATGGCAAACCGGTAAAAGTATGGATGACAGTTCCGTTCTTATTCAAATTGAAGGATGACGGTGCCGGCAAATAGATTGCCGGATTAACAGGATTTCTGAATCCCAACTCCGCAGGAAGATAAACAGTTTGTCTCCGGGACCGCCGCCAGACGCAATTTTATTTGAAACATACACCCGCTGAAAGCTTTTTGATAAAAGAAATGATATGAAGAGCCCGCATCGATTTAGTCTGGCCGGAGGTTTCCTGCCAGGCGGCCGAGGTCGGACTCAGTGCTGACCCAACACTTTCACATTGTGCCGGATGTGAACGGCGGTAAATGCGAGTGAAATACCGAGATAAATCCATGACTGGCCGATCAGCGCAATGCCGACAAACCAGATGAGCGGCGTATAGGCTGGCGCCAGCAGTCCGGCCGCAC
>JARRQT010000339.1:0-3044 GCA_037381445.1 Calditrichia bacterium | reverse complement strand
TGGCTGCGGCGGGACAGTGAACTGGTATTCATTGCCTTTTCCATCGACTGCACCCATCTGGGCTGCCCGGTACGCTGGCTGCCGGAGGCAAACCTGTTTATGTGCCCCTGTCACGGCGGAGTCTATTATAAAGATGGCAGCGTGGCGGCCGGTCCGCCGCCGGAATCCCTGCGGCGCTATCCGGTGAGAGTGGTAAACAATACCGTGGAAATATATACCGGTCCGCTGCCGATCATCTGAGTGGTTTAAACTCCAACAAAAACCAAGATTATGAGAAACGCATCCGGTTCTAAAATGATACGATTCAACTCGCAGCAATACTGAATAAAAAAACGCCGGGTATCCATTCCGGCTTCGGCTTTTATTAAAAATTCCAATTGCCGTAACTAAATCATAGACGATTAAAATATTTGGATACCTATCCGGAGGCATTGAGATGACATATTCCAGCACGGCCGCTCCTTCAGCAACAATGTCCGATCGCAAAGGGCATCGTTTTTTGTGGAGCTGGGTAACGGCCACCGATCACAAACAAATTGGCATTTTGTATCTGCTGATATCCTTCTTTTACTTTTTTGCGGGATTTATTGAAGCGATTTTTATCCGGGCTCAGCTCACTTTTCCGGAAAGTCCGTTTCTTTCGCCGCACAGCTACGACGAAGTGTTCACAATGCACGGTGTAACCATGATTTTTCTGGTGGTCATGCCCGCCCTGTTCGGATTCGCCAATTATCTGGTTTCGCTGATGATCGGTTCACGGAATGTTGCTTTTCCCCGGCTCAATGCTTTCGGATTCTGGGTCCTGTTTTTTGGCAGTCTGATGCTGTATTTCAGTTTTATCGGCGGGGGGGCGCCGGATGCCAGTTGGTACAGTTATCCGCCGCTCAGCGAAAACGCCTACTCTTTTACGCCCGGTGTGAGCTATTGGGCCCTGGGACTGTTAATGATGGTAATCGGCGCAGTTGCCACCGCCATTACCCTTAACGTGACGATCCTGAAATACCGTATCAAGGGAATGGTCATGAAGCACCTGCCGCTTTTTGTCTGGATGGTGCTGGTTAACGGATTCGTTATCCTGATTGCGCTCCCGACTCTGGGTACCGCCCTGATCATGCTCCTGGTGGACCGCAAGATGAACGGCTTCTTTTTTCAGGCCGATAGCGGCGGATCGCCCCTGGTATGGCTGCATTATTTCTGGATATTTGGCCATCCCGAAATTTATATCATGGCGCTGCCCGCCTGGGGCATCATTTCGGAAGTCATTCCGGTGTTTTCGCGCAAACCCATTTTTGGACGCAAATTCATCGCCGGTGCCATCGTGGCCATCGGAATTCTGAGTTTTGCCGCCTATGCGAATCCCCTGTATGTGGCGGGACTGGGACATGTGTTCGATATTATATTTGCCTTTTTCACACTGGCCCTCGCACTGGCGGTTGCGATTCTGGTTATCAACTGGATCGCTACCATGTGGGGCGGCAGCATCCGCTTTACCACTTCCATGAAATTCGCCGCTGCCTTCATTGTGCTGTTTACCATTGGCGGCGTGAGCGGGATAACACTGGCAATCGTTCCCATTGACTGGCAAATGAAGGGCACCTATTATGTGGTGGCACACTTTCATTACATGCTTTTCGGCGGGACCGTTTTTGGCATTTTTGCGGGAATTTATTACTGGTTTCCCAAAATAACCGGGCGGCTGCTTTCGGAAAAACTGGGCAATTGGCACTTCTGGCTCATGTTTGCGGGATTTAATATCACATTTTTCATCCTGTTCATTTTGGGCATTATTGGAATGCCGCGCCGGGTGTACACCTACCCCGACATGCCCGGCTGGGGATGGATGAATCTTCTCTCCACCATCGGGATCGTCATTCTGGGAATATCCATTCTCCTGTTCCTGTGGAATTTTATTGTCTCGCTACGGAAAGGTCAAACGGCTTCTGGTAATCCGTGGCGGGGCTGGAGCCTGGAATGGGCGACGTCATCACCACCCCCGGTGCAGAATTTTGAGCTGGTGCCGCCGGTGCGGGGGGGACGACCATTGTGGGATCTTCAGTATCCTGATCAGGCGGATTGGAAGGTCAACAAAACGGAAGTTAAAGAAAAGCAGTTCATGGATAAGAACCGGATGCTGATGTTCATGGTAGATGCCGCGGCCGCCGTCGCATTTATCCTGTTGATCATCGCCTATCTGTACTTTCATAAATCTTCCTCCGAGGCCGCAAAGCAGGCCGCTTTGCTGCACCCGGGAAGAAACATCTTTTTCACGGTCATTCTCTTCCTCAGCAGCTTTACGCTGTGGCGGGCGAAAAAAAGTGTGAACCGAAAAAACTTCCGGCAGAATACCATCTGGCTGATGGCCACGATTCTGCTGGGGCTGGGATTTCTGGCCGGTCTGGGAATCGAGTGGGCGGATTTGCTGCGGCACGGTGCGGCTATCAGCAAAAATCTGTTCGGAACCACCTTTTTCACCCTGACCGGACTGGACGGTTTCAGCGTCCTGCTCGGGATTATCGCCCTGGCGACTTTATTTGGAATGGCGCTTATGGGCGATTTTAAACGTCCCCGGACGGCATCCGCCGTGGGCATTGTTTCCATTTACTGGAATTTTGTGGTCATTGTCTGGGCCTTTATCTATTTCTTTGTTTATCTGGGAGTTATTTCATGACCCGAAAATCCTTTCTCTGACAGAAAGCGCATCGCTCGCACAATTATGGCAGGCAGTATAAATAAAATTCAATAAGGTCACAAAAAACAGAGCGTGGAAGCGTATGAATGAGGCAAACCAAATTCCCATCAGCCGTCGGAAATTTTTCAACAAATTGAGCATTTTTCTGATCACGCTTTCTTCCATCTTTGTGGGGCTTCCCTTCATCGGGTTTCTGTTCATCCCGCTGTTCAGAAAGGTCAACCGAACCTGGCGTTCGGTGGGCGATGTGAGCCAATTCAAGGTGGGGACCACGGTGCGGGTCGAATATGAAGATCCCACTCCACTGCCCTGGGCGGGAGTTACGGCCAAGACAGCGGCCTGGCTGCGGCGGGAC
>JARRQT010000338.1:4327-7436 GCA_037381445.1 Calditrichia bacterium | reverse complement strand
TTCGTTCCGCAGATAAAGGTACAGCATTACCATCGTTCCGATATGCGATCATTTTTCAATCACCAAAAGCAGATTGGCAGAATTACCTCCCAGGTCCTCAAGGTGCTGCCGCTTCCCGGATCAGCCATTGTCCGGAATCGACTTTTATTTATCATTTTCGGGCTGGCTTTGCCTCCCGTAAAATTTGTTCGAACACTATCGGTGTTCTTAAGAGCAAACCCGTCCCTGGTGATTCGCTATCCCGAAAGCTTTGTATTATTGAAAATAGGATTAATATTTTGGTACTGGGGGTTCTGGAAGGGAGTTTTTATGCCGCCACCGCGGTTCTCCAATGTTCTTTTAGCCGAATAGCGCGTAAGGGATTCTTCTGAGAATATATTATGTCCGGTCATATAAAAATATCAATTTAGAAGTTTATTAAAGCGGGATTATAATATTTTATGAATCCGTGTATCATCATTCCAACCTACAATGAATGTGAAAATCTGCCTACACTGGTACGAATTATTAAATATATTAATCATTCCCTGCCAGTCGTTATTGTGGACGATAATTCTCCTGATGGAACAGGAAAGATTGCAGATCAATTATCTGAGCAGTATGGGAGTGTTTATGTTATTCATCGCAAAGAAAAGGTGGGTATTGGTGCTGCAATTATCAACGGATTCAAATTTGCCTTAGGTAAAAATTTCGATCCTATCATCACTATGGATGGTGATTTATCTCATTCTCCCTTTTATTTGAAGAAATTTCTTAAATATTCGCAGGATTATGATCTGCTGATTGGAAGCCGTTATATCAGAGGGTTACGGGTGGAAGGGTGGCGGTTTCGAAATGTACTTATCAGCAAATTAGCCAACATGTTTGTTTCCTACATAATGGTTAAACCCATCTGGGATTTCACATCGGGTTACCGGGTATATTCCGCTTCATTTTTGCGGCAATTGAACCTTGATGGAATTCCCTCCCAAGGCTATCTGTTTCAGATTCACATGATCCATCTTGCCTATAAACTCCGTTTGCGTGTAAAGGAAATCGCTTTCGTCTTTAAGGATGTTGAATACCCGCTTTCCAAAATAAGCAAAAAAGACCGGTGGATAACCTTCAGGTCTGTATTCGGTTATCGGGCTCCATTTTTGGAAATTCTGCGCCATCTCACTTTTTTGGCTAAAGACTATCGTCGATTTGTAGAAGAATATGAAGAATTGCTAAATCCCCCACCATTGAAAAATGGAGGAAAGTATACTCTCACAGATAATCTAATGGTTAGTGTGGGGGTGATGGCATATAATGAGGAAAAGAATATTGCCAAATGCCTGGCGGCTCTGGAGAATCAGAACCTATCTTCAGGTGAAATAGCGGAAATCTATGTCGTTTCATCAGGAAGCACGGATCGGACGAATGAGATTGTATTTTCATTTCATAAAAGAAATCCTTGCATAAAACTTGTCGTGCAAAGGGAAAGAAAAGGCAAGGCTTCGGCCATTAATGAATACTTGCGGATCGCTCAGGGTGATATTTGTATATTAGAAAGCGCCGATACAATTACTGAACCCGATACCGTTGAGAATTTAATTAAGCCATTTTCTAAAAGTCGAATTGGAATGACAGGCGCTCATTCCATTCCTGTAAATCATAACAGGAATTTCATTGGATTTTGCGTGAATAAACTGTGGCGCCTGCACCACCTGATGGCCCTGGATCACGCAAAGTGCGGGGAAATGATTGCCTTCCGTAATATTATTAGTAAAATCCCATCATACAGCTCGGTCGACGAGGCTGTAATAGAAGCTATCATCTGCGAAAATGGTCTGCAAATTGAATATGTGCCGGAAGCAGTTGTTCATAATAAGGGACCGGAAAATCTTAGAGATTTTTTGAAGCAGCGCCGCAGAATAGCCACAGGACACAAACATTTGCTTTCCACCAAAGGATATCGCGTCGCAACCTCACCATCATCATCCATAATTAAATATGTATGGAAAGATATGAGCTGGACCCCAAGGCAAATACTTTTTACTTTTGGCCTGATTCTGACTGAAGCCCTCAGTCGTCTTGCCGGTGTGCTCAATTTTTATTTAAGGGACAAAAATCCTTACATTTGGGAAATTTCATCTTCCACGAAACATATTGTTGAAAGAATTCATGCACGATCCTGAGAGAAAAATGCTTCTTCATAAATATTCGGTTTTGATTTATCTGTTATTTCCGCTTTTCTTCTTGAGCATTCTGATTATCAAATTCCATTGCATTTCCACGGATGGAGTTCAATATGTCACACTGGGAGAAAATTTTTTTCACCATGGCCGGTATGATTCTTCCTATGGAATTATGCCTGGCTGGGTTCAGCCGCCTGTTTATCCCTTAATGTCTGGTTTCTTTTCTTTAATTATTCCAACCGCCTGGTCAGGAATTGTAGTGGATGTTATTTTCTCATTGGCCATTGCTGCTGTGCTTTTTAAATTTATAAGGAATCACTTTTCGACGGAATTATCTTTGGTTGCGGTAGTTTTGCTGGTAGGAAATCCCCTGTTTATCTACTCGACGAGCCAGTCCATAACAGAACCTGTTTTTGCCTTTTTCCATTTTTTGGTTTTTATTATCCTATACGGGATTTTATTCAAATCAGAATATGAGCGTAAACACGTCATATATTTAGGCATAATAAGTTTCTTAATGGTGCTTACCCGGCCGGAAGGCCTGCTTTTTTCAATCTTCATTTTTTTATTTCTTCTTTTTAGATCAGGCTATACGAAAAGAGCCTTCCTTTACCTGGCTGTTTTTGTTGTTTTAATGATGCCCTATGGTTTTTTGATTCAATCGGTTGGCGGAAGCTTCAATATTACTCCGAAGATAACTTACAATAAGCGCCTGGGAACCGCCATTGTGAATTACCTCCGGGACCATCCCCAAAATCCACGAGATATGGTATCTTTAACAAGAATAGGCTGGCAGGGATATGATCCTGTTATTGAAGATACCTACAGTTCGAGGATCATGAACAACGATTATTATCTGGAACTTAAAAGGAGAATTAATAAGAACCCTATTGAAATAAAAAAATGAAGATTGAAAAAAGCAGGCCTTCCGGCCGGGTAAGAACCATTAA
>JARRQT010000338.1:0-4289 GCA_037381445.1 Calditrichia bacterium | reverse complement strand
CTGTTTTTAGTGGGAATTTATTATTCATTGAAAAGGAATGTCAGATTTCTTCTGCTTGTAGGATTTTGGATACTGCCAGCTTTTTATTTCATTATCAGTCATGTGGAGGACCGCTTCTTTTATATATTAATTCCCTATGTTTCGATTTTTGCAGCTATCGGCATTCATGAGTTAGCTGAACGGTTCTCCGGGAAATCAAAGCTGGTCCTTATCCTCCTGTTCTTTGTAATGGTCAATTATTCTCTTTACTATAATGAATTTTATTTCCATCAAGGAGAAAAGGAGAAATATTTTCAATTGAGTATGAAACTGAGAGAGAGATTGGAATCTGGTACGAGGCTTTCTGTTGCAAAGCCCGAAATTGCTTTATGGGGAAACTTTGTTAAGGAAAAAGTCCCGATATGTACCTCAGAAGAGTTATATCAATACATGGAAAAAACAAATACGGGCTATCTGGTTTTGGGCGAAGAGGTGTTTGACTCGCGCAAAAATTTGATCAATATTTATGAAGGCAGGGATGACAATGAATTTGAACTCATTGGTCAATTTATTATCAATGATGCAATATTTAAATTATTTCGGAGATTGTCGTAATTGAAAATAAATGCAATCAGCTATTTCCTTAGAAAATACCTCGGTTGGCGTAACTGGGCTGTTTTTACTTATAATGCATTTATTGAAAATATCTTTATTGTATTCTATATTGCGCTTTCCCAAAAGAATTTCTCAAACGGATTCCTGATCAATATTCTATATTTTTATGGATTCAGTATATTCTCGACATCCTACGGCTATCTGGCGAATGATCTTGCGGACAGGGATCTGGATGCCATTCATAAGAAGCCAAATACCTTTGCGCAGAATTCTTATATTAGTGGTTTGTTTATTGTCTTATTCACATTCCTGATGAGTGCTATTTTTGCATTACCTTTTATTAATAACAAATGGTTTGTATTAGCATGGCTAATCTGGTTTTTCTTGACGAGCACCTATTCTTTTAAGCCCATCCGTTTAAAAGAAAGAGGCAAAATTGGTTTAATCAGTGTCGTATTTGCCCAGCGGATTATGCCGACTTTGCTGGTTTTTGCTGCCTTTGGATTCCTCAACTTATGGATGATCATTTTAATAACCACTTACATTTTTTTCCGCGGCCTATCTTCCGATATTAATCATCAGCTTGAAGACTATCATCTCGATATAAAGACCGATACAAAGACTTTCGCTGTAATTATGGGTTTTGAAAGAACAAAAAGTATCCTAAGATCTGTATTGGAAATTGAAAAATTACTTTTGTTATTGGTCCTTTTTTCAATGTTTTTGGATTTTAATATCCATTTTTCCATGCAGCGCTATCTGTTTTTTCTGGTTATGATATTTTATATTTTTATTTATATTTTCTCGCTGTATCGGATTAGGACGGGTGACTGGAAAAATCCGTTTGATACACTGGAAAAATCCATATTCCAATTTATTCATCATCCCTTTCCATCGGTCCTTTTGCCGGTATTTCTGCTTTGCAATTTATCGTTTTTTAATCCTTATTATCTACTGATTTTAATTCTATTCCTTTGGAACAAAGGATTGCTATACAGGGGAACTATCGCTAACAGTTATCCATATGCCTTGATTAAAAAGATGTCTCCTTTTTAGGACTGCCCTAAATTGAAATTCTTATTCCCTCAGCGGCAGATGTTTTTGTGTAAGGAAAGAAAAAGTGAATAATAATTCTATTCAAATCAAATCACCCAATTAAACGAAGGTGAGGTTGTTTTGAAAAAAATAATCGCATTCACTCTTTTGCTTTTATTGTTTCATCAGGCAAGCGTCTTGGGACAATTAGATCTAAAACGAGATGACTTTGTGGGAACCCAGCGTCGTAACTGGTGGCAATGGCATCACGACGGCCCCAATACGCCATATCCAACTGTTCAAAACGGTCTGGTATTATTCTCGCTGGTTGATCCGGATTCCACTTACTTTCCTTATTGTGACGCTGCATTGTGGGATGGGTATCCTTTGTTGGGAGGTCCTTACCAGTACTGCACAATAACCTTAAGAGCCAGAGCATTAAATCCTCATAAAAATGGATCAAGAGGCTGGGGACTTTGGTACTCAGAGCCCTGGCCTAACACACAGCAGCAGATTTGGTTTATGGAGAGTAAAGATTATCCCGATTTATCCCAGGAAACCTGGTGGCGCGCTGAAACAGCGTTTGGTATTGATCAGGCGACTCACCATTATATCGATCTGGACAATCTTCCTGAACCAATTAACATGGAATCCTGGCACACCTATAAGATAATTCGGCAACCTGCTTATATTGAACTTCTGATAGATAATAATCAGGTTCTTTATGTTACGCAGGATTTACCGGACAGAGCATTGGCATTTCATATTTGGGTGGACAATTTGGTTTATGAGTATGCCGGAGTAGGTGACATCAATATTTACCGGCGCAGCTGGACCGGGAAAAATGAGTTAGTGCTGGATTATGTTCAAATATTGAGCTCTGGTTCATTGGAGAGTTCGGAAACACCTTCCGGCATAAAGCTATTGCGCGAAATGACCAACGAAATAGGGGACGGACAGCCCCGCCACCTCTGGAAACAGTATAATTATAATTCTCCCGGTGGATCAAATCTGGTCCTGGTCACAGGACGTGTGGAACGCTACCTGGATAGCAGCGGAAATCCACTCAGTGATGATGATGATGTGCGGCTGGTTGTGGATGATACCGATTACGGTTGGGAAACCTCAACCTCTCTGAATGCCACCGATTACGGTTGGGAAACCTCAACCTCCCTGAATGCCGATGCACAGGGAACTGCTTCGCGTACGCTGGTTCTGAGCCAAAATTCCAGTACTCCGGGTTCCAAATCAATCGAGGTATACAGTGATATTACGCCTCTGCTCTATGATGTTACCGTTTTGGGCAGTGAATACGGAGGAGCAATAATTAATAATGAGTATAATGAAACCGGCAGTGGCGGCACTGATTATCTGTTCAAAGAAATTACCTTTCCCTCTTATGCCGGACAAGTGGCCATTTATGTTTCCGGATCTGCCGATGAAGATCCGAGTCCATCAAACCGGGGTCACGAATATTCTGATTTTAATGATGATGCAGATGACGATCTGCGTCTTGAACTGGATGGCGCAGATTATGGCTATCAGACAACAAATTCCCTGTGGGGGAATCGTCTGTTTGGTGAACCCAAATCCATCTTGATTGTAAATACCCTTGCGGCAGGAACCCATACCCTTCGTCTCTATGCCAACAATACCCCTACCCTCAACCGGGTGGTTATATATGGTGAATTTTATGATGCCTCCCTACCCGTAACATTATCTTCATTCAAGGTGAATGTGGCACCAAATGCGAATGTCTTGGAATGGAAAACAGAGTCTGAAATAAATAATCTTGGTTTCAACATTTACAAAGCCGCGGCGCAGAAGAAAATGCCGGTGTCGCAATTACAATTTTTCCGTTTAAATCCAATTTTAATCCAGGGCGCGGGCATTTCAAATCGCGACAATTTCTACTCCTTCACCGATCAATCTGTGCAGGACAATTGGTATTACTGGTATCGGTTGGAAGACGTGGATTTTAACGGGAAGACCACTCAGCATGAAATCGTAGAGGTTCAAAGAAATGTCCTGGATCCGGTTGAAAAATTCTCAATAGGACAAAATTATCCAAATCCCTTTAATCAGACGACCCGTATTCCGTATAAAATAACAAAACCGGCCCCGGCCTCAATTGAAATTTTTTCAATAACCGGTGAAGTGGTCTATCATGCCAATTTAGGGATGCAATCCGAAGGCCGGCATTCGACCGTGTGGAGCGGGAAAGATAACAACGGTTTGGATATGCCGACCGGGATCTATTATTACAGAATCCGGACAAACAATCGCAGCCTTGTCAGATCGATGTTGCTGATACGTTAATATTGATCGAAATAATTTTTGTGGGATGTTACTGAATCCCTTTTTTAAAGAATGCTTGCTTTCCGCTCAAAAGGCTCCTGTTCGTGCAAATTTGGGCGGGATTTCCACTTAAAAATTAATACGGCAGTTTTGCCTTTGACTCTATGAAATATTCCTGGTTTTACATAGATGTAGTAACTGGTAATTCGCGATCTGCTTGTGCAAAGCGACGAAGAACCTATCCGCCCGCTCAGTTAAACGTCCCCCTGAAATCTCGACTTCTACCGGTTTAGTTTGGAAATGACTTTCAGCTAATGGCTGGGTAAAGCCAAAGTGGGATTTTTCCCCATCATGGTAGACAG
>JARRQT010000337.1:0-3118 GCA_037381445.1 Calditrichia bacterium | reverse complement strand
ATCAGGAAAATGACCGCCCATTCCAGCACCTTATCAACAGCCGCGCGAAGTTGAGTCATCATTATTTCACCGCTTTTATTTGCTGAATTAGATTATAAATTGTCGGTTGATCTTTATAGCTCTCGTAAATGGATTCCACCTTCTCCTGAAAGAGCGCCTTGTCGGGATAATCCACCTGCACCCCGGCCTTTTTCACCTCTTCCAGCGCGTTCTGAGTGGCATCCTTCCACAACTTTTTTTCATATTGCGCGGATTCATCGACAGCCTGCTGCAGTATCTTCTGCTGGTCCGGCGTCAGGTCATTCCATACAATGGTGCTGATGATGAGAACATCCGGCACCGAGGTATGCTCATCCAGGGAGTAATATTTGCAGACTTCATAATGGTGGGACAGGTAAAAGCTGGGCGGATTATTTTCCGCGCCGTCCACGATGCCCTGCTGCAGCGCCGTATAAAGCTCTCCCCAGGCAATGGGGGTGGCGGAACCGCCAAGCGCCTGGATCATCTTTATGGATGTGGGACTCTCCTGGGTGCGGATTTTCAGGCCTTTCAGGTCCGAAGGTTTCAGGATCGGTTTGTCTTTGGTGTAGAAACTGCGGCTGCCGGCATCGTAATAACAGAGCCCCCGCAGCCAGAATTTCTGTCCGTCAAGCAGCAGACGTTTGCCGATCTCCCCTTCCAGCACCTTGAAGCGGTGTGCTTCATCCCGGAAAATATAGGGCAGGCTGAACACATTGAAATCCGGGACAAAACCTTCCAGCACGCTGCTGGAGACCTTGGTCATTCCCAGGCTTCCGATTTGCAGGAGTTCAATACATTCGCGCTCGGTTCCCAATTGCTGACTGGGATAGATATCGATCCGCATCTTGCCGTGGGAAAGCTCGGAGACCCGCTTGGCCATAAATACCATGGCCTTGTGAACGGGATGGGTCGGATCCAGTCCGTGGGCCAGCTTGATGGTTTTCACCCGGCCCTGGGAGTGGCAGCCAAAAAACAGAATCAGGATAAAATTTAACAGCAGAATACTTTTTTGCAGCGATCTTTTACTCATTAGGTGTTACCCGGAAATTGTATTTTCAAATAAGATAACTGTTTTCGGTCCTGTTCAAAAGCGTGTATTCAAATAGTTTCCATCCGGCCCGGACAATTAGTTATACCTGGTATACCAACTTATAAAATGAAACATTTTTTGTCAATGATTTTTATTTTTTAAGCCGCTTCAATGGCAGTCCGGGCAGCCCGGTAAATCACTGTGCAGTCTGCCCGGATTCAAAGCCCGGAGGCGGCCGCAGAAGGAATCAATCCATTTTGTAGCTTTTCTTTACCAGATTGTATGAGAGATCCCGGATCATGCGGCGGGCATCGGATAAATCAATGATATGACGGCTGACCAGTCCGGCCAAGAAATTGGAATCCACGCGCCGTGCAACATCGTGCCGTGCCGGGATGGAAGGAAAGGCCCTGGTATCATCATTAAATCCGACCGTGTTATAAATCCCGGCGGTCTCCGTTACCCGCTGGCGATAGCGGGTCATCCCCTGAATACTGTCATGGAACCACCAGGCCGGCCCCAGCTTCATTGCCGGATAGTGACCTGCCAGCGGCGCCAGTTCCCGGGCGTAAGTGGACTCATCCAGCGTGAAAACGATGAGGGTCAATCGCGGGTCATTTCCATATTTATTCAGCAGCGGGCGGAGGTTTTGGGTGAACTCGGTGGCGACCGGAATATCGCATCCCTTATCCAGACCGAATTTATTGAAAACCACCTCATTATGATTCCGCAGTGAACCGGCATGGAGCTGCATCACCAGTCCGTCCTCTATGCTCATGCGCGCCATTTCCAGCAGCATGTGGCCGGTAAACAGGCGGGCTTCCGTTTCGGACGCTTCTTCTTTCAGCGCATGCCGGAATATTTTTTCAGCTTCTTCCGGGGACAGTTCATGGGTATACGGCTGGACAACGGCATGGTCGGTGGAAACCGCCCCCATGGATTTAAAGAATTCCCGCTGTTTTTCCAGTGCCCGGATGTAGCTTATGTAACTGTCAATTTCGATACCGCTGGCTGCCGCCAGATCGGCGATATTTTTCTTCCAGTTTCTGCTGTCCAGGTTAACCACCGCATCGGGACGGAAGCAGGGAATAATATTCCCCGTCCAGCCGGATTTTCTGATCTTTCTGTGGCTTTCCAGTGAATCGGCGGCGGCATCCGTGGTGGTCAGCACTTCGATATTGAAGCGGTCAAACATATTTCTCGGAAGGTATTCCGGCTGCCGCAGTTTTTCCCGGATCTGATCGTAGACAGCCATGGCCGTATCGCCGTTTAATTTTTCCTTTATGCCAAAAACCTCCAAGAATTCATGGTTCAGCCACACCCCGGTGGGCGTGCCGGCGAAGAGATAATAATGCTCCCCGAAAGTCTGCCAGATTTTGCGATGATCCGTTTCAACCGCAGATCCGTCAATCGTGGGAACACCCATCGATTCCAGGGGAATTCCCTGGGAATACAACATCCTGAAGACATAATGGTCCGGAATGAGAATCAGCTCGGTAGGATCGGGAAAGGGCTTGTTTTCGGAAAACAAACGCGGATCGACATGCCCGTGGGGACTGACGATCGGCAAATCTTTTACTTCCTCATACAGTTGGCGTGCGATTTTCCGCACCGCGGGATCGGGATCGAAAAATCGATTTTCATCCAGAATTAGTTTTTCTTCACCAGCCACAATCGACCTCCTTTTTATTTCCAATGAAGCGGAATGCTAAGAACCGCTCTGCGATTTTTCCAATAATTCCTTCAAAAATTTATAAAATTCCTGAGAGAATTCTTTCCTCTTCAGTCCGAATTCCACCACGGTTTTCAGGTAATCCAGCTTGTTGCCGATGTCGTAGCGTTTTCCTTCAATGGTATATGAAAAAATATTTTCCCGGCCCAGCAGGTTCAGGAGCGAATCCGTAAGCTGAATTTCATTGTTCTTTCCGGGATTGGTCTTTTCAATCGCCTTGAAAATTTCCGGGGTCAGTATATAGCGTCCGGCAATGGCAAGATTGGAGGGACTGCTCCCGACGGAAGGTTTTTCCACCATCTGATCCAGCTCCATGAGGCGGTCACTGATTTTTT
>JARRQT010000336.1:0-9752 GCA_037381445.1 Calditrichia bacterium | reverse complement strand
GAGATTCACTCAAATAATCAGGGCTGGCGGCGAACTGTACGGCGGTTGGTACAAACTCGAACAAATTATCATAGGCCCCCTGGGCCATGCGATCATTCTCTTTCATTTGTTTAACACTCAGAAGATTGCTCTCGCCAATTCCGCCGACCACGGCCACAATTACTTCCTGGGTGTCCCCGGGCTGCATGGTGAAGGGCCCGCTGGAGAGAACAATACGACGGGCTCCTGGAGACCGGTTATTCCCCTGTCCGTCGATATCACCGGTACCAAAGACCGGATCACCATTCAGCCAGAACTTAGTGGGCTTGCCCGCCAGTGGTCCGCTGCCATGAATATAGCTTATTTGTCTGGACGTGTCCTCATCAGGAATGTATCCGTTGAGCATATTATACCACATGAGGGTGCCATCGTAGTCGCGCAGCACAGGATCCGAGACAGAACCCCCGGTTGCAAAAGCCGTAAAAGAGGTCATAGGAAGATTTTTATAATCAGGCCTCTTTTTAAAATCAAATACAGCGGTGTTGCCGGGGGAGGGAACAGCAGGGCCCTGCAGAAGGTCATATCCCACGGCGGGAGGCGGCACATTAAATTTTTGAAACTCCTGATCGGCAGGGTAACCGTTATAGGCGTAGCCAAGGTTCAGTACAGAGTCACAGCCCGCAAAGTCATCTCCGCCATTACCTATATCGGTATCGGACCATTGGGCCACGAAAACCGAGTCGAACAGGGCGCCGGATTTATTGATGAAGCGGTAACGGCGAAAAAATGCCTGCCCCAGGGCATCGCTCCGATTGTACCCCCACATGGTTACCTGCAGTTCGATCCCAATGGGCGGGGAGCCGTACAAACTGGCGGTCCTTCCCATATTGAGATCATTGCACACAAACCAGATGGCTTGATCTGCATTGGCGAGACCGGGCGTTTCGCCCAATAAAGGTTCATAAATGCCGTTGCCGTTTAAATCGTAAAAGGGAGCCCCCATGTCTACCGGCCATTCGACAATTCGGCAGCATCGCGGCGCAAGTCATTATCCGGCGCGGTCTGCCAATCCCGGCGAATGCGATAAATCCGCACCCGGGGATCGGAGAGATCCTGCGGTACACCCACGGAGAGGATCCTGCCGGGCTGCGTCCCGACATTATAGGTCTGCCCGCCCACCCGCAGGGACGGCTCTTTCCCATCCCTTGCGAAGCCGCCCCAGATAAATCCATCCTGAAAAATTATGTTGGCAGTCCCGCGGGGATAAATAACGCCGGCCGTGTTATTAACCGGGTTATAGCCTGACATGCCGTCGTCACTTATCCAGGCGGAGAAATTATTGATATTCAGCAGCGTATAAACCGGGTAACCGGAAGAATTCAGCGAATTGCCAGGATAATGTTTTTCCCCGGTTTCTTCATTTCCTCCGAAAAGCAGAGATATATATGCAAAAATAATGATGAAAGGTATGTTACGCATAGACGGCACCTGCGCTTTTGGGTGAAAAGGGCATAATATTTTAAATTGTTTAATGCCAATTCCCGTCTCTAGTTTTTTTCAATCGGAAATACTGCTTTGCAATCGCCTCGGGATTTTCTGAAGCCATTTCTCCTATTACAAAATTGAGAACAGCAGATCAGGGCAGGAATCAAATTTCAGAAGAGAAAAATTCCCGGAAAAGAAAAGAACGAATTCCTGACAGCATGCGCGTACCTGAATTTTTACGGTTGAGCGGAACGAAGCCCGGTCCGCTCAGGAAACCGGCAGAAAATCGGGGCCTTTTGTCCCGCTGAAAACCTTTCTGTCATGCACCGGATGCATTCCATATAATAATCCTTTATTCTCAGTCCCGTTGGTCAGAAAGTTCACTGGTATGGTTTAATATAATATCTTTGGGGGTAAATATCAATGGACTAGTTCAGGTAAGCCTGTTTTGTTTAGCGCAACGGCAGGGCGGGGAAGGTAAACACTACGGTTAATTCCCGCATTCTTCATCAGGCGCCGGCAGCCGGCAAAGCATTTCCTTAATTTGAGGGGAAATGCCGGGTGAGAGCCGCCGGATGAATGTCAAAAAGATCCCCGCTACTTCATCAGAACGGCGCGGGTGGTATCGCTCTGCAGATCAATGCGGTAGATGGAACTGTCCGGCAGGCGGAACATCATGCGGCTGCCGCTGCGGGTGACCACGGTTTTCCCCAAATCCTGCTCCATCATGGCAGATGGTGCCATCCACTGCATTTTCCATCCGGCTGAATCGCGCGCTGTGATTCGCACCGGGAACTGCTCCGGGAGCTGTCCCGTTTCCTGCAGGTTATGCGAAGTCTGGCTCGGGATTAAGCGGATTTCCACGCGCTGCTTTCCCGCCTTCAAAATCAGATCGACCGTTTCATCCGGGTAAACCCTTAATTTCATTTCCGGAATGGCGTCGCGGCTGAGCGTCATCAGCCCCGGTCCATCGAGCGGTTCAGCGTATCCGGGACTGCGGGCCATATCTTTCTCTTGCTGCTCCGGCGAATCTCTCAAGGCATCACGCAGGGGAGAGGGTGGTGCATTTTGGCGGCTGCTCTCACCGGTCCTGATTTGTTTCAGACCGCTGCCCGCACTCTCAATCGGCCGCGGACCGGACGATGCTTTCGCGGCCTCATTCTCTCCCGCTGACCGCGGTTCTCCAGGGCCGCTTCTGATCTCCGATTTCTTGATCTCTTCCCGCTGTTCCACGGCAGTTGCCGCTTTTGGATCAGGAACGGATAATTTCAGACGCTTTCCCGTTTCTGCCCCTTCCTTTGCCTGCCGCGGGACGGTTGTCATTTTTCGGGGCCGACCTTTTTCTGCGGATGGTTCCTGTCGGGAGACGCTTTGTTCAGTCAGCGTCTTTCCAAATTCTGTTTCTGTTTTTTGCAGCCGGACCATCTCATCCGCCGCGCCCGCGGCAGGAGCTGCGATTTCCGAATCCGTAGCTTTGACCTCCTTTTTTGCAGCGATGCTTTTCTCATAATCCGGAGAGATATGCTGGTAGTAATAGATCATGCCGGGGGCAATCACGAAGAACAGCACGGCGGCAGCGGCTTTGAGAACCATCCCCCAGTCCATTCCCCGTTTTTCTTTCAGCTTTGCCGCTTTCACCTGGCGCCGGATTTCCTCCTTCATCTCCCGCTGCCCGGCCTCCCGGATGCCGCTGATTAGCAGTTTCTGTTTCTCAAATTCCCGCTGGCAGGAAATGCAGCTTTTCAGGTGCGCCTCATATTGGCCTGCTTCTTCGCCGGTCAGTCTGCCCAGAATATATTTTTCGTGCACATCATATTTTTCAATATATTGACAATCCATTATTTCCCCCCTTCCGCTTTGATGGTGCTTTTCAGCAGAACGGCTTCCAGCGCTTTCATGCATTGATATTTTTTGGATTTCGCCACATTGGCATTGGCGAATTCCAGAATACGGGATATGTCTTCCATATTTCTTTCCTCAAAATAATACAGCAGCAGCAATTTCTTGCATGGCGCGGGCAGCGCTTCCAGAGCGCGGCGGACCTGCCCGGCTTTCTCTTCACTCAACAGCTCGTCCAGGACCGATGACCTACCGTCCGCCACATCCCTCGCTTCTTCGTTTGCGGTGAACCTGCTCCGCTTTCGCATTTCGGCCATCCATTTGTTTTTGGCCACCGCCAGCAGGTAAGTCCCCGGTTTCGCTGTGAATGTGAATGTTCCCGCGCTTACTTTCTGCCACAGGACGATGATGGCTTCCTGCAGCATATCCTCCGCGTCCGCCTCGCACCCCCCGTGGCCCTGAATGTAACTGAAAATCAGGCGCTTGTAACGCATGAACAATTCCCCCAGAACGGTGCGGTCATTTGACCGGATGCGGTTTAAAATCTCCCTTTCCCAAAAAAAGTTAAATTTCAGCATTTACCTTTTATCCGTTAATGTCATTAATAGGCAGAAAGTAAATGATAACAACTGAAAATTAGGCCGATACGCCATTATTGTCAAGGAAGAATCAATGGTTTTACCGCATTATACGCCATTATTGTCAAGGAAGAATCAATGGTTTTGCTGCATCATGTCGTGAAAGCAAAAAGGGAAAGGGAAACGCAATGCAAAAATGTTACGGCACGAAAAAGGCTGAAAGGGCCTGCGCAGCTTTCCGGAATTCAAATTATCTCATTTTCCCTTATGTGTGAAGTTGACGGCCCCGGGGCGATCTGATAAAAAAGCGCCGGGGATGAATAAATACCGAAATCCAACATAATATAAGGAGGTAAGCTTTGCATTTTCGGTGCTGGCCCAGGGACGGATCATAATTCCCAGGCCGCCCCATCCGCTCCGCAGCGGATCGGTCTATCTGAAAAGCGTGGACGCCGCGGTGAATCTGAAGCAGGGGGTTGGCGATATCAGCTTGTCGCAGGTGTTCTACAACGATTCCCAATTCCGGCTGGAGGGCGAGTACCTGTTCCCGCTGCCGGGCGAGTCCCAGGTGCATGATTTCCATCTTTATATCAACGGGCAGAAAACCCGGGGACAGGTGCTGGACAGCCGGGAAGCCCTGCAGACCTATACGGACATTGTGCGCACCATGCGGGACCCGGCGCTGCTGGAATTCTCAGGTTACGGCCTGTTTAAGGCGCGCATTTTCCCCATTGAACCCAACCAGGACCGTAAGATCGAGATGCAGTATGCGCAGGTGGTCAGTTACGATTCACGCGCCTTCCGGTTTGTATTTCCCATCCGGCAAAGCGGGCAGGGGAATATAGAGCACTTTCACCTGGCGATTAACCTGGAAACCGACTCGCCGCTGGCCCAGGTATATTCACCTTCCCACCGGATCGAGGTCACCAGGGACGGCGACCGGCGGGCCACGGTGACGGTGGAGGAAAATAATCTGGTGGGAAATAAAGATTTTATTCTCTATTATACCCTTGCCGATCAGGAAATCGATGCGACGGTGCTGAATTTTCGCCCCCGCACCGACCGGGACGGTTTCTTTATGCTCATGGTGGCTCCCGTTCTGGACGACAATGTCCAAAAGCAGGCGGCCAGGGATTTTATTTTTGTGACAGATGTTTCGGGGAGCATGGGCGGCGAGAAGATCCGGCAGGCGCGGGAGGCGCTGCGCTACTGCATCAACACGCTTCAGCCGCAGGACCGTTTTGAGATCATCCGGTTCAGCTCGGCAGTGGAGAATTTCCAGAACGGCCTGCAGCCGGCGGGACGCGAGCAGATACAGAATGCGCTATATTTCATCGATAACATGTCCGCCTCCGGCGGGACCAATATCAACGAGGCGCTGCAGCGGGCGCTGCGTTTGAAAAATGAGCGAGACCGGCGGCCAACCAGTATCGTTTTCCTGACCGACGGTCTGCCCACCGAGGGAGTAACGGATGTCGGCGCCATCCTCCGGAATGTGCAGAATGAACAGAAGGATTTCATCCGGATTTTCAGTTTCGGGGTCGGGTATGATGTCAATACTTTTTTGCTGGACAAACTCAGCGGGGACAGCCACGGCAGCGCGAATTATGTGAAACCCGGAGAAAACATTGAAAAAGAGGTATCCGCATTTTTTGCCCACATTTCCAGTCCGGTGCTGACCGCCCCCAAAATAGACTTTGGAAGGCTGCAGGTCTATGATGTGTATCCCCAAAACCTGCCGGATATATTCCGGGGACAGCGGCTTACGATCATCGGCCGCTACCGGGGAGAAGGGAAGGCGGAAATCCGGCTCACCGGAAAGCAGGGAGAGCGCACAAAATCATTTACCTACGATGTTGAGCTGGCTAATCGCGAGTCCGAAAATGAGTTTATCGCCGCGCTGTGGGCTAACCGCAAGGTTTCGCACCTGCTGACCCAAATCCGTTTTTACGGTGAGAATGAAGAGCTGGTGGAGAGCGTCCGCTCCTTGGGGAAGGAATACGGCATCGTGACCCCTTACACCTCCTACCTGGTGACCGAGCAGGAGAAGGAACTGGCGCAGATCCGGCTGGACGTCAATCAAGGGAACGCACCTCCTACGCTCAAATACATGCAGTCCATCCAGAACGCCCGGGAATCGCAGGCGGTAAAAGATGAGGAAAGCGTGGGTTCTGCCACCTTCTATGATGCCCTGATGGAGGCGCCGCGGGCTGCCGCCAAATCTTCCGGAAAAGGAGCGGTCCTGTCCAGCCGACTGCTGAAGAAGATTGCCACCGCTGAGAAGGAAACGGACATGATTCTCACCATCCGCCGCATCGGGGACAAGACATTTACCCTGAGAGACGGTACCTGGATGGAAAACGGACTTGAAGACATCCGGAAAGCGGACCGGCAGATCGTATTCCTGAGCGATGAATACTTTACCCTCAGCCGGAAGGACGGCCAGTTGCGCCGTATTCTGGCGCTGGGAGATAAGGTATGGTTCAGATGGGAAGGAAAAACATACCAGGTTGCTGAAAAATTTTAAAAGAACGGAGACCGGAAAATAATACATGTCCTGCAGCAGCCGGCATGAAATTTAAGCAGATAATACTTTGGGATAAAATTGTTTTCCGGGCGAGGACAGAATCTGAAAATACATGACTGTATGATGGCTGTATTCAAGAGGGGAAAGGCTGCCCGAATGGCCGGGGCCTTTCCCTTTTTTTAATTTTCAAAACCAAGCCGGCTTTGTTAAATGCCTGTCCTATGCAGGCATCTCTGGAATGATTGGACTCCCAGCCCCGGAAAAAATCAAAGATATTGCGGCAACTGAAATTTAGGAGGTCGGGGAGGGCAATCTTATCCAATTCGTATAACATATCATAGGTTGTCCGCCGTTCCTATCCAACATGGCCAGACCACAAGTGAGTTGGAGAGCATGATTATCAATAATCCATAATTGATAGAAAATCATTCATTTGGATTTGAAAGTGATCTGATGAGAAACTGACAATGCGAGGTGCGATATGATCATAACGGCTGGCCGGGAAGCGTTAATGATTAAGGAAAGGGCTGCTCATAAAATAGGTCCGGTCTGATGTGATTGATACTCGGGAAAAGAATCTGGGATATCGGAAAAGATCAGGCAGCCATTTGTATGAAACATTTCGCATGAATAAGAAAATATTTGTAGAATAAATTTTTATTGCCTAAATTATTCTGAAACTTAGCCATACATGTATTCTTCTTGATGATAGCCAGGATGGGGCTGTCAGGTTAATAGCGCGGGAATTATCAGGACTTGGGGTTTGTTGCCGCTCCCATCGCCGAATGATTTATTCTGATTACAAAAATTATGATCGTCAGATCAGATTGTTAATCATCAGATATAAATAAATCTAAAATTGAGGAGAAAAAAATGGGGAAAATGGTACCCTGGTGCTTTTTAACTTTCTTCATTTTGTCAGTTCTGACGGCGGTTCCCGGGGATGCTGCCCGCCCCGATAAGATTTCGGGAATAACCAATTATCCGGTCCCTTCCGCGGACAGGCAAACGCGCACCTTATTCAATGTCAATAATATGTCAGGCTGGATACAATTCGATGGTCTGTCCGGCTATAATACCGCTCTGGCCAAAGCGGGTGTCATTTATCCACGCGGGACTGCCAATGTGATTTTCCAGGATGGATTTATCTGGGGTGGATACAGCCATGATGGACAGGAGCCGTCCCTGCGGGTAGGCGGGCAAACCTACAATATCGGGACGCAGCCAGGTAAGATCCTCTCCGTGGGTGTACCGCAAAACCTCTCGGATACGCAGGTAAGGATATATCGTATTCGCCCGGACTGGGAGACCGCACCGGATAATGACTTGCGCCGCGATGCTGCCGAATTGCTGAATATTGACTCTGCGCAGGTGACCCAATCCCAGATCAATGCTGTCCGGGCGCAATACGGCACGGACTGGAACGAATGGCCAGTGGACATGGGGGCTCCCTTTTACGATTTAAACGGCAATGGTATTTATGAACCCCTCATGGGCGAAACACCCGGTCTCGCTAATGCAGATCAGGTGATCTGGTTTGTGTGCAACGATCTGAATTCAGAGCTGACTCATAATTTACACGGCTCACCGCCCATCGGACTCGAGCTGCAAATTACGATATGGGCATTCAAACAGAACGGTGCTTTGGGACAACTGGCTTTCCGTCGTTATCGGCTGATAAACAAATCCGGTTTTTTATTTGACAATACATACATTGCCCTGTGGTCCGATCCCGATGTGGGCGATGCTTGAAATGATTTTGTTGGCTGCGATCCCCAGGCCAGTCTGGGATATTGCTATAATGGAACGACCAAGGATAATGCATATGCGGCCTTTAACCTGGCGCCGGCCGCTGTAGGATATGATCTGCTGCAGGGACCCATTGTCTCCTCGCCTGGTGATACGGCGATTTTTGATTTCAAAAAGAAGGCGTGCTTCAAAAATCTTCCCATGACCTCTTTTACCTATTTCCCCAGTGGAAGTCCATGGAGTGATCCGCCGCTCCGCGATTATTTAGGCACCCTTAAATGGTACAAGATACTGCAGGGTTATCTGCCAAATAACGAGGAACTGGCGGATACAATTCATTTTACAATAGGTTCAGGACCCGATCAGGGAGAACCGACTCTTTTCCCGCTGAGCGGTGATCCGGTGGCCGGTTTTGGAGACATTGATGGTTACGGGGATAACTTCGTACCCGGAGAGCGTCGCATGATTCTCTCCAGCGGGCCCTTCACCATGCAGCCCGGGGACACCCAGGAAGTAATTGTGGCAGTGGTCGGCGGAATTGGAGAGAGCAATCTTCTGAGTGTTAAACAAATGAAAGAGAATGATCGCATGGCGCAGGGGGCCTATGATAATTTGTTCGAGTTTGTACCAACCGCCGTACAGTTTGCGGCCAGGCCCGATTATTTGAGTGAATCTCAGACAAGGGTCCATTTCCGGGCAGTCAATACCGATGCAGATGCCATTCAATTATCCGTTAGGAAATATGACGGCAGTGAGGTGGCCTCACTCACCCTCTATGATGACGGCCTGCATAGGGACGGCAGCGCCGGTGACGGGGTGTTTGGCAATGATTGGGAGACTACCCCGCTGACCGAGGGACTTTATGTGGACGCGCAGGTAAACTATTCCGGGGGGCAATCCTATACCTGGCACCGGATACAGGAAGCGCTCACGACCGCCGGGCCGGTCAGAATCTCCCGCTTCATCCTGGGATCAGACAACCTGAATCACGATGGTGCCGCCAATCCCGGTGAAAATATCCGCTATACGCTGGAGATTGAAAACCAGACCGCTTTCGACTTCTCTGATTTGCTGATTCGGCAAACGGAACCTGCCATTTCCCCGGCACTGCAAAATCTTTCCGCTCCCCGTGGCGATCAGATTATTCCGGCCCTGACGGCAAACAGCAGTTTTTCCTGGGACTATTCATCCGAGGGCAAGTTTTACCAGTTCGACATCGCAAGCGGGTTGGCGGGGGATGACAGTGTCCGCATCGCCGTTCAGTTATCCGATGGTCAGTATAACCTGTGGCGGGACACAGTATCGGTCTGGGTCGCCGCGCTGCCGGTGGAGCCCCGCGACCGCCTGATGAGCAGAATTGAGGGCGATTGCGCTGGACAGCTCGGCTACCGGCTGGTTGATCCATCACTGCTTGCTGAGCATACCTACCAGGTTTCATTCAATAATGCGCTTCCCAGCGGCGCGGTGCTATTTGACCTGCAGGACCTCACCAGCGGCGAGACATTGCTCACCGCTCAGCCTTATCCGGATCAGTACGGGCACAACAGCCAGGTAGTAGACGGCATTATGGTGACCCGGGGGACCACGATTCCTTA
>JARRQT010000335.1:0-5530 GCA_037381445.1 Calditrichia bacterium | reverse complement strand
TCACGATACTCCGGAAAAACGAATACCGTTCCTTTAACTCCCTTGCCGGCGGCAGGCTGAATAGGAGTGCCGGCCGGCTCTTTAAAAGGAGTGTTAATAATACCGATAGGACGACATAAAATATTTTCCATGGTCAGTTCCACTCATTTGAGATCATCCAGGCGGATGACTTTTCCGGCGCCGCATTTTAGATACCTATCTCCATATTCCTGCGCAAAAGCCTGGCGGGCTTCATCGCCGGAACAATGGGTCGGGGCGACATATGCGACCCCAAGCAATTTAAAGTCGGAAATTATTTTTGCCAGGTCCTTTTTGCTTTCTTGCAGCAAATGAAAACCGCCCGCCACCAGAAAAACATCTTCCTTGAGTTGGCCTTTTGCCTTTTCAATGATCTCAAGTATCCCGGGATGGGCGCAGCCGGTGATGATAACCAATCCTCTGGCAGTGCGGATAATCAACGATTGTTCGATAATATGAACGCCCAATTCCCCGCTGGAATAGGCATCCGGAAAGATTTCCGAGGGACGACTCACCCCGATAAGTTTCGCGCCGGATGTCGTCACCGTATTTTTCAAATGAGCGGGGAAGGAAGCAGGCAGGTATACGGCCACATTGGGATTCACCTTCAGGAACCCGGCCAACCCGCCGGTATGATCGCCGTGAGAGTGGGAGAGAAAAACAACATCGATTGTCTCGGGAGCGATTCCGGATTTGCCCATATTTTCCATCAGCACTTCGCCGTCGCCGCCGGTATCAAAAAGAATCGTTTTTTCCAATCCCGAGACCACGCAGGAAAATCCCCAACCGGTTCTTAATTTTTCGTCATGCGGATTGTTATCATAAATGATTGTAATGACAGGCAGATTTTTATTTTGTTGCGTCATGGCCTCGTTCCTTTGCGAATAAGAGCGGACAGAGAAAACCAAATTGCACAGCAGAAGAAGCAGGACAACCCGCACTCCCACCCTAAAAGTTCTTTTCATTTTGAAATTCACCCGCGTTTTTCTTTTATCACAAAAGAACATACTTTTCCGGTACCGGCAAAAACTGCACTGGAATTTTTTTGCTGGCCAGACACGACCGCTTATTTCGAATTTCCGGATTTCCCGCGCTTCTTCTCTTCAATCAGATTATGGTGGTAAGAGCCTTCCCGCACCATTTTTGCGCCGCAATTGGGGCATTTTACCTCCTGACATGGGAGTCCCCGCTGATGGGGTATTTTCTCGCCGCATTTCGGGCAAATGCAGAAACCGCCGCTGCCCAAGCCGGTCTTTTGATGGGATTGCATAATCTCTCCTTTATTCAAGAGAACGATTGATCTTCATTCCGCCCTGTTCCGCCCATCGAACCGTTAATTATAAGCCTGCCGCGTTTTTTCGTCCGCCATGACCGGCGCCAATATTTCCTTCCATTCCGTTGATTTCCAGGTACCTAATTTCTGATGCGTTTCAAAATAACTCTGGGGAATGGGGTGAGTACCGGTCACGACTTCCAGGCCATATTTTGTCCCGATGAAATCTCGAAAATGGATGAGGAACGGACACGGGGGATAGCCTACCAGCAGGCCGGTTGCCAGGTGAATGATCTGCGCGCCATTCTTTTTCATTTCTGCCGGCGCATATTCCACATTGCCGCCCGGACAACCATCGCAGGTGGTATAACCCACCACCTCAACTTCCTTTCCCCTGTAAATGTTGAAGGCGCCTTCGCGGTTGCGCAATGCCCGAAAACATTTGCCGCCGGCACAGGTGCGGTAGCGGTCACATATGATAATGCCGATTTTGATGGATTTATTCATTCCATGAGTCCCCTATTTTTTCCCCGGATCATTGCTATTTGGGTATCGATTGTAGCTCCAGTCTCTTTTTCCTGCGCCTTTGTTTAAGGTGACTGATTATCATGAAGATAATGGGAACCGTGATTAATATTGCTGCCCATAGGCCAGTTTTCGAAAACCACGGCTGTATAATCAAAAAAATCCCGACAACAACCAGCAGGATGAGAAGAGAATGCCCAAACCATCCTCTGGGCGCTTTATGTTTCTTTCTCGGATCTCTCATTATTCCGGGTAGTCTCTAAAGTGAATCCTCAAGCCAAATTCGGAACAAATTCTCTGCGAACCGCCGGGCAGTTTATCCTGGCTACGCTAATCATGCTTCTCGCCTGCGGAGCGGGCATTCGACATGTTCTCAATCTGCCGGCGAACGGAATTCAATTTATCTGCCAGGATGGCAGCCTCGCGCTTTAATTCGTCCAATTCTTCCTCCGGCGTGAAAGACCGGGAGCCGAAGGGAATTGCCCACCAGCCGCGTCCCGGAATGCCGGTTGCCCAAAAGCGGTGTCGCCAGCCGCGGCCGAATCCGGCACTCCATCCATTACGGGATCTGCCGCTCCAATTTTTGTCCTTTCGTCATTTATTTGATGATGCGCTGCTTCTTTCTGCGTCTGATCTTTTAAGGCATCACCCGGTCATGCTTAGACAAGCTCAGCATGACAACGACGAGGACGGGTGGTAGAGCAGGTCACCCTGAGCTCATCGAAGAGTGACCCAAGGTTCCGGGCTGCTCAGCCTATATGTTCCTGTTTTACGGACATTGTCAAATGTTCATCCATTCCAAGTATTCCATTGCAAAAAACAGGAGTCCTCCTCCAACAGTCTCATGCTTCAACAAGCTCAGCATGACGACGACAACGGGCGGTAGAGCGGGTCACCCTGAGCTCGTCGAAGGGGGACCCAATCTGCCGGGCTGCCCAGCCTATCTGTTTTGCCTGCTTTTTGATAAACTCCTCAATTCCTCCCAATCACCGTCAATGAGCGCCTGTTTCTTTGCCCGGGACCATCCCTTAATTTGTTTTTCCGACCTAATGGCATCCAGCGGATCTGTGAATATTTGATGAAATACCAGTTTGACCGGTCTGCGGGAAAAAGTATAACATTTCGGGAATTGTCCCTGATTGTGTTCGGCCAATCTTCCTGTCAGATTGCTTGTTATTCCTGTGTAGAACGAGTTGTCTCTGCATTGAACGATGTAAACATAATATTCTTTCATCAGGCAATTATCTCAAGTTTTTTCGAAGCTTTTAATAAGTCCAGGCCTCAAGATATTCATGCTTCGACAAGCTCATGCTTCGACAAGCTCAGCATGACCATGACGACGAGGGGGAGCGGGTCACCCCGAACTCGTCGAAGGGTGACCTAATCTGCCGGGCGGCCCAGCCTATCTGTTTCTGTTTTACGGACATTGCCAAACGTTCATCCATTCCGGGTATTGCAGAGCGGAGAACAGGAGTCAGCCTCCAACAGGCTCATGCTCAATGCTTCGATAAGCTCATGCTTCGACAGGCTCAGCATGACAAAGAGGGGGCTCCGAATCACCCTGAGCTCGTCGAAGGGGGACCCGGGTGAAGAAACCGTCGTCGGAAAGAATAGCGCTCTTCTTTATTGCTGTCCCGGTTTCCATACCTTCCAGACCTTGCCCACCAGCTCCGGTCCGGGCTTCAGGGTGGTTTTGCCGGGCTGCCATTCCGCCGGACATACTTCCTTCCCCTTGGTATTTCTCACATGCTGAAAAGCTTTGACCTGGCGTATGGTCTCCTCGATATTTCGTCCGACCGGCGGCGTTAGCACTTCCATCGCCTGAATGACCCCGTCGGGATCGATCAGAAAACGGCCGCGAATATCAACGCCGGCGGTTTCATCATACACGCCATAAACTTTCCCAACATTTCCCGCCGCATCGGAAACCATGGCGAAGGGAATGCCGCCGTCCACCATTTTGGAAAGCTCCTCCTCTTCCCAAATTTTGTGGACAAATGTGCTGTCAACACTTGCAGAAAGAACTTCAACCTGCAGCTTTTTAAGCTCTTCATACTTATCAGCGACCGCTGAAATTTCAGTCGGTCAGACAAAAGTAAAATCGCCGGGATAAAAACAAAGCAAAACCCATTTCCCCAGATAATCAGAAAGCTTGACCGTAATAAATTTGCCCTGATGATAAGCAGGGGCTTCAAAATCCGGTGCCTTTGCACCCACTCTTGCCATTGCCATCGTCACCTCCTCGGGTTTTTGATTTTCTCCTTTTTTTCTGCGGATTTCTTCTCTCCAACCACGCTACCTGTTGGTCGGGCACATCCCACATTTTCTTCCGGCATACGATCCTCCCCTGTTATGATTTATTTCAACAACTGCCATATTTGATGATTTATCCGAATAATTTGTAAACCAAAACTCAGATTGAAATAATGGGGCAAAAACCGGGAACGCCTCATTTCCCGAAGGAAGCGGAGAAGCAACTGATTTTCAGAATGTTCGCTATGATGGACCTCCGACTGATTTAGCGCTGCGCTGCCTTAAAATAGCAATATTTTTCACTTGAACAAAGTTTTACTTATTGGTCTGGCAACTTTTGCAGAGTCCGTAAAACTGGATCACATGACCCGTAATCCGAAAACCGTGCCGATTGGAAAGGACATTTTCGACCTTGTTAAGAAGCTCAATTTCTTCCTCCACAAAGTCATCGTAATCAATAATCTTTTTGCAGCTGGTGCACACCAAATGATGGTGATGTCCCGGTTTTTGTGCACTCCGGACCAGCTCGAAACGACTTCGCCCATCGCCGAACTGAAATTTTGCAATGATTCCCATTCGTTCCAGGAGGTCCAGGTTACGATAAACCGTGGTTAATCCGACATTGGGATGCTCTCTATGGACACGCACATAAATGTCTTCAGCGGAAAGATGTTCTTTGGTGCCGCCGAGGACATCGAGGATCATGCGCCGTGGTTCCGTAAAACGGAGACCGCGGTTCCGAAACCGTCTGTGCCAGTTATGTTCATTACCCGACATAAACCGTCCTTATTGATAATGATTACCATTAAGAATATATGAAATGAAAATCCATTTTTCAAGAATTTTCGCGATTATTTTATCGCAAAAACCATTTTGATATAGCCGATGTTTGAATATAATAACCTGAAAAAATAAAATTTTGCAATAGGCCGGAATTTGTTGCCGAGACCGTATGCCGCCATTGGAAGGAGCCGCCCCTTTGATCACAGCAATCCACCGCAAATACAATCATATGCGATTCTGCGTTTCAGACCTGCATATGTCGGCAGGTTGTATAGGATAATTTGGCAGGATGAAATAGTCTTCGAAGGCGGTTATTTTATATCCCCGCCCAAAATTTTGAAAAATGCTACGCTATTCTGCAACATTTTGCGGAATGGTCTGTCTTGTATTTTGAAACCGCTTGCAATACGGAATTGGACTCAAATTATTTAAAATGGCGGAAGACAGAAAAATGTTTCGCACCTGTTTTGTAAATCCCCAGGAAAACCGCTTGCGCGCCGGCTGGCGGATCATCATTTTTTTAGCGGTGCAGATGCTCCTTTCCATCATTTTTAGTAAGTTAACCCGTTGTGCGAATTAAATGAGAGTATGTTTTACATGATTTAATGGAATATCTAATTCATATTTATTCAAATATTGGAGCAATGTAAAAGCGGTAATCTTAGCCAGGATGCGGGC
>JARRQT010000334.1:0-6337 GCA_037381445.1 Calditrichia bacterium | reverse complement strand
CTTCTTTTGCCAGTTTTTATTTTTGGTGCCTTTTTCCTCCTCTCCTCTGTCTTCGCAAGTCAGGAGAAGTCGGGCCTCAAATTTTCGCACAAATTGCACGTTGTCGAAAATGGTATGGATTGTGTGACCTGCCATAGCGCAGCGGAAACCAGCACCAGCGGCACCCAGAACTTACTGCCTGATATGGAGGTTTGCGGGCAATGCCACGATGTGGAATCCGAGGACAACTGCAAATTGTGCCATACTAATGTGGAGAATCCGCAGCCGGCGCCGAGGGTCGAAAACTATAATATTTTGTTTTCGCACAAACAGCATCTTACCGCGGGTTTGAACTGTATGACCTGTCATAAAGAGGTGGCGCAACAAACAAACGTGGAGCCTTATGTTCTTCCCGATATGGCATTTTGTATGACATGCCACGAAGAAAGGGCTGTAAGCACCAATTGCCGCACCTGTCATACCCCCAATGAGAGACTGAAGCCGCTGAATCACGGGCCAAATTTCCTGCATGTTCATGGCGATCTGGCCTCACTTCCCAGACAAGATGTCCAGACCGCGCAGAACTGTAATCTATGCCATGCCATTAACTTCTGTGAAAAATGCCATGAAGGCGACAATCTGGATCGCACCTCGCATCCATTGAATTATGCTTTTACCCATTCACTGGACGCGCGCGGTAAAGAGCATACCTGCACCACCTGCCATACCGACCGATCATTCTGTGCGGATTGTCATGTCGAATACCTGGTAATGCCTCAAAACCATACCCTGGGTTGGGCCATACCCTATGTCGGCGGACAGCATGTGAATGAAGCGCAGAGTGATTTGGGGAATTGTCTTAGTTGTCACGAACAGAATGCGGAACAAACCTGTCAAAAAAGCGGATGTCATTCTAAATAGAAGGTGTGAAGAAATATGAAAAAATTTATCATAATTTTGGCCATTATATCTTCGATTTTTGTCTTTTGCAGCGAACAGGAAAAACCGACTCAGATCGATGTTAAAACGCATCCGGAGAACTGGCTGGCAGTACACGGTACCGCCGTTCTGGACAGCAACTTCACCATACAAAGCTGTCAGTCGTGTCATGGACAGGATTATGCGGGAGGCAATTCCACGGTGGCTTGCACGGAATGTCACACTTTCCCCCATCTGGCTTCCTGGATGAATCCGAAATCAAATAATTTCCACGGAATTTATGTGAAAGACAAGGGACTGGATGCCTGTATCCCATGCCACGGTGCCGATTTCAAGAAAGATGATGGGGTGACTTCCTGCTATGCCTGCCATACTTTTCCTCATCTGTCTTCCTGGATAAATCAGGAATCGGACCAATTCCATGGAGAAGTCTTTGACAGCAAGGGGCCCTCGGCCTGCCAGCCCTGTCATGGAGAAGACTTTGGCGGCGGCACCAGCGGCTTGTCCTGCTATACCTGCCATACCTTCCCCCATCTAAACGGATGGGACAACCCCGAGTCAGATGCCTTCCACGGCAAGGTAGCTCAGGCCCAGGGGAATCAGGTGTGCCAGCCCTGTCATGGAGAAGACTTTGGCGGCGGCACCAGCGGCGTATCCTGCTACAGTTGTCATACCTACCCGCATTTAGAAGGCTGGATGGATCTAAGTTCATCGCAGTTCCACGGGGAAGTCACTCAGGAGAAAGGAAATCAGGCCTGCCAGGGCTGTCACGGACAGGATTTTAAGGGCGGTGTGAGCGGTGTGTCCTGCTATACCTGCCATACGTATCCTCATCCAGATGGCTTCATCGGCGGCACGGTGCATGGTGCTTTTATCAAGAATGAACTGGACTGGGATTTGACCCCCTGTAAGGAATGCCATGGCGTGGATTATTACGGAGGATTAGTCACAGTTGGACTGAACTGCCGCGCCTGCCACACCGAACCTGCCGGACCTGAGGCATGTAATACTTGTCACGGAGATTTCAATAATCCTGATCAAATTGCACCCCCCAGAGATCTGGATGGCAATTTCAGCACCACAGCAATAGGAGTTGGGGCTCACCAGAACCATACCACCGATCCGATTGTTACCAATCCCTATGGATGCACGGTATGTCACCCCAGCATTACCCAGTTCAGTCAGGATAATCATATTGATAATGTGCCGGGTTCCACAATTATTTTCAACTCATTTGCCACTCAAAACGGAACATTGGATCTGGTGTGGAATTCCGATCAGGCTACCTGCTCCAATTCCTATTGTCACGGCAGCTTTGTATTCAAGAAATCGGATTCGCAATACCAGTTTATGTTTACTGATTCTATCATCACAGGAATTCATGAACCTGTTGTCTGGACACAGGTTGCGGCAACGCCGGCCTGTGACTTCTGCCATCAGCTTCCGCCGGCCGGTCATTTGAACGATAATTACACTGTGAACGATTGTGCTCGCTGCCACTATACAGTGGTGGACGCCAGCGGCAATATCATCGATAAGAGCAAGCATATAAATGGAAAGGCAAATGTATTCGGCAATTAATACGCCTTGACATTGCCGTAGAGCTTCAGCATCAGGAAACCCGGTCTATGCCGGGTTTTCCTGTTTTGGAAGGTTTCTGCATGGGCTGTTACGGAGAAAGCGGTTCAGCCGGAACAGCAGATCCTAAACAATCTGCCGGATTGTATTTAATGAATGTTTTTTGTAAATTGAAGCGAAGCCTTCGGCTTCATTTTTTATGTCAAAAAATGGAGAAACTAAATGGAAATTGGAATCATCGGTTTGCCGTTTTCCGGCAAGACCACCTTGTTCTCAACACTCACCGGCCTGGAAGCGGCATCCCATACCGGCGGAAAAGTGGAAGTTCACCGCGGAGTAGTGAAAGTCCCGGATTCCCGCCTCGACAGACTCACTGAAATATTTAATCCCAAAAAGCAGGTGAACGCCACCATCGAATATATTGAAGTGGGGGGATTGGAAAAAGAGGCGGCAAAGGGCAAGGGGTTTGATTCCCAGTTCCTCACCGTGCTGAAAAGCACGGACGCACTGTGCCTGGTTGTCCGGGCTTTATATATCCCCACCCCGAGGGAAGTATCGACCCGCTCCGCGATGTGCAGATTGTGGAAACCGAATTTATTCTATCCGACCTGAGCATCATCGAAAACCGGATCAGTCGCCTGGAAAAACAAATTGGGCGAGCGAAGTATGAGGAGGACATCCGGGAACTGGAGCTGATGAAGCGCTTCCGGGAGATGCTGGAGAATGAACAGCCGCTGCGCGAAATGGAGCTGACGGAAGATGAAAGGAAAAAAATAAGAGGATATCAGTTCCTGTCCGCCAAGCCGCTGATCATTGTGATCAATTATGCAGAAAGTGATATCTCCGGGGAAGCAGTGATTTTGGCGAAACTGGATGCCTATAAAAATAAAGCGAGCGTCAAAATAACCGGTTTGTGCGCCAGCTTTATATAAATTGATCCACCAGTCCTATGATTTATTGGGACTCATTTCGTTCTTCACGGTGGGTGATGACGAATGCCGGGCCTGGACCATCCGACGCCATACTCCGGCTCAAAAAGCGGCCGGCGCTATCCATTCGGACCTGGAGCGCGGATTTATCAGGGCAGAGGTTGTTCACTACGATGATTTTATCAGCGCGGGAAGCATGGCAAAATGCAGGGAGAAAGGCGTGCTGCGCCTTGAAGGAAAGGATTATATCGTAAAAGATGGCGACATTATTTCGGTGCGTTTTAATGTATAAAATCCAGAATTTTTGACCTGATGTCAACTCCATCCAGAATTTTGATCGGGAATTTCAGCAGGCTTTTGCGAAATTCCTGCCAATCCAGTAAAGAATTCCGATTCGACTGATAGTATGGGTTCCTGTCAATTAATTTTAGACAGCGGTCCATAATCCAGAAGTCATGCATTGTCCGCCCTGCCTGAAATGCCATGGCTGAATAGCGGTACGCTTTTTCCCAGTTCTTTTTCTCAAAATAGAAATAGGCTAAAAGACACGAACTGGTGGGTATGTTCCAGTATTGATTTTCCCGGTTGAATCTGATCAATGTCTCGCCCAAATTCTTTATAGCTGCCTCAAGGTTGCCCTGCCCAAAAAGATGGATGGAACAAAGGAAATCAATTTCCGGCATCCGCGATTGCGGGTTAGGCTGGGGTGAAAATGGTCGGTTTTCAATTTCCTCAAATACTTCAGGCTTTTTTAAGGTTATCCCATTCAGAGCAATAAAAAACCGCAGTATGTTTTTTTCATAAATGTATTTTTCTGAGATTACGGAATAAAGGTCCCGGGCAATCTGCAGGGCGGCCTCCGCTTTGCCGGTAAACGACATTTCTGCGATCCGGTGAAAATTGAAGAGGATGTCCAATCCGGTGGGAATTTTATATGCCTGCTCCAGCATGGGAAGCCATTCCGCAAGAATTTGAGAGTGCTCCATATTACTTATTCCATTATAAAATCCCAACAGATGGCTCAGTCGATGAGCAAATCGCGAATATTCTTTCAATTCCCAGAGATAATGAATTAATAATTCTTTGCTCTCCAAATCGTCTCTGGTTTGCCAATAACCAACTATCGACTGAAGCCGCCTTATCTTTTCTGACTCCTTGATCCCGGAAAGAATATATGCGTGAATACTTCTGTTTTGAAAGGCAATCTGCCTGGCTCGGTAAACGCCCGGTACATCCTCCAGTATGTCTTTTTGAATCATTGAGAGAAGAATCGTTCCATCCCGATTGAAACGCTTGTCAAGTATCCAGTTGATAAATTCTAACGGGTTTGAGTATCCAGAAAGTGCCAGGTATCTCAGAAAATCTTCCTCTTCGGGACTAAACGAAAAATGTTGATTCTTCGGCGAATGCTGTTTGGCAAATTGGCGATTAACGGGCACGGAAGACAAATTCCAGGGCCGGTTCCTGCCGCCGTTGGCAAGGCAGGGTGAATAGGAAACCAGATAATTTTCTATTTCAATTGCAGGTGGCGGCGATGCCTGCGGATTCAACATCGTGGTTCGTTTCCGGAAATCCGCTGGTACCGGAAACAGCCAGTAAACCGAATGTGAGCGTATTTGCGTCCAGAGGAGGGCCAGCAAAACCGGGTGCTGCGGGTATACATTTTCAAGGCCATCGAAAAGCAATAGAATTTTTATCTTGCGGCTGATAAAAGCAAACAGTTCGGTCATAAACTGAATCCAGTTATACATCCTTATGTAGGGCGGCATAATCTGAAAATTTAACCGGACATGATCGCATTGCCCGTAAAAACTGTTCTGCTGAAACAGTTCGAAAAATTTAAATTTCATCGAATCCGATGACAGAGAGGAACCGAATTCCTCCACCTCCTTTTTGGCTAGCTGCTGCATGATGGCAGCCGGAAAGGAATAGAAGAAATCGGAGTGCAAGTTCGGAAAGAAATATACGGTCCGAAAATCATTCGAAAAACCGTGCCGGATCAGGTGATGCAGCAGATGATCCCTGCCTTGTTGATTTTCGTAAATAGCATAAACCCATCTCTGTGCTTCAAAAGCGACCAATAATGCCTTTGCCAATTTTTCATATCCTTCACAGACTTCCGCTTTTGTGATATGTGAATTGAGCAGGAGTGAAATATCGAAATCGCTTTTTGCGGCGGTATCTGTCATATTTTGAATGAGAAGCTGCAGCCGCTCGGAATTGTAGAATCTTTGCGAAGGATTTTTTTGAAGAAGGAGCATCAGCACATGAGCCATATCGAGCGGGAATTGGGGTGAAACAGAACGGATGTCCGGAGCCTCTTCTTTGATATGGGCGCTGATGGTCTGATAGATATTTTTTCTCTGGAATGGATTTTTTCCGCCAACGAGTTCATACCAGAGGACGCCGAGAGAATACATATCGGTAAATGCATCGATTCTGCTTCCCATCGCCTGCTCCGGTGAGATATAGGCGGCGGTGCCGAGAAAATCGCTGGTATGGGTGATGCTGACCGAAGCGCTTAAATCTTTCACCACACCCAGATCACTTATCCTGAGCGTGATTCCCTCTGATTGGAATCTTCTGAGCAAATCTTCCGTTGGAGTTCCTTCGCTATAATCTTTAAGCAGGATAAGGATATTGGAAGGCTTGATATCGCGGTGGACCAGATCATGCTGGTGGAGCGTCGTTAGGCCCTTCGTAATCTGATATATCAGCTGCAGGATGATATCGCTTTTCGCGGGATAGGGGACCGCCGCTAGCTTCTTCATCAGCTTCTCCAGCGATAATCCTGGAATATACTCCATTTCAAAAGCGACAAAAGCGGATTTAATCCAGAAATTCAATAATTTTACCACATAGGGCGATTCAATTTTTTGAAGAGACTGGATTTCCTTTTTAAACCGCTTGAG
>JARRQT010000333.1:0-3175 GCA_037381445.1 Calditrichia bacterium | reverse complement strand
GGATGGTTTTTCTCCCAGTTAAGATTTGATCATTTCACTCTGGATTTTGATTCAACGATTCTTACCCGTTATGGACAGCAAGAGGGGGCCAGGAAAGGGTATAATCCAAAGAAACCGGGGCGGGCCTCTCATCACCCGTTGTTGGCCTTTGTCGATGACTGTAAGATGGTTGCCAATTTCTGGTTGCGCAGTGGAGATTCACATGCCGCGAACAATTTTGTATCTTTTCTGGAAGATACCCTCAACAAATTGAAGCATAAAACGGTAAGTTTACTGCGCCTGGACAGTGGATTTTATGATAAGGATGTATTTACCTATTTAGAGAAGCGCAAGCTTTCCTATATCATTGCGGTTCCTTTCTACTATCCCATCAAACTGGCCATCGCCCGCGAACGGACATGGTTGAAATTAGATGAGGGAGTTGAGGTAGCACAGACTCAATACCAAAGTCCGCTGTGGAAACAGCCACGCCGTCTTATCATGGTACGCCAGCAAATCGAGCAACGTCCCAACGCCACAGGTAAGACCTTGAGATTATTCGAAGATGAAGGTATTTATAAACAATATCGTTACAGTTGTTATATAACCAATCTAAATCTATCGCCAGCCGATGTGTGGCGTCTATACCGACAGAGAGCCAATGCGGAAAATCGAATCAAATAGCTCAAGTATGAGTTTGGGATCGGAAGTTTTAATCTTCGCAATTTCTTTGGAACCGAGGCAGCTCTCAATTTTGTCATGCTGGCATATAATCTGATGAGCCTGTTCAGACAATTTATTCTGAATAGTCAAACCCAACATACCTTGTCAACTTTGAGATATAGGACCTTTGCAATAGGCGCATATCTTATCAAAGACGGAAGAACTGTTAAGCTTAAATTAGCCTTGGCTCTAAAAAGAAGAGAGTGGTTCACTGGTCTTTGGCAAGAATCCAAAATCTTTAAACTACCAGTTCAATTCTCTAATGCGTAATCTGGGTTAATATTTAATGTATGCTTGTCAAATTTGCCGGTGGGCTGTCAATTCAGTCTCGGATAAATTACAGCTATTATGATCATAAACTAATAATCAGGATTTTATAATGATTCAAAAAGCACTTTTTGCCACAATGTTTACTCTGCTTATGATGACAGGATACCTTCAGAGCGAGGAATTCACCAGCGGTCCCTGGACCGTCAAAGTCGATCCTGTAAAGGCGACCTTTTCCATTTCGCATAAAGACCTGGGAGAGCTCCTGAGCGGGGTCCGGCTAAACATGGCGGCTGACGGTAAGTTAACAAAATTGGAAGGATGGCAATCCGGGTTTTCCGATGGCCGCCTGACCATCAGCACCAGCAGGCCGGTCGCAAGCGAATGGGAATTTCGCTTTAGCGAAGACAAAATCGATGTGAGCACATCTGCCGGCAACGGCCGGATTACTGCTTTGATGCCGGCGCCGGCCAACCGGTTTCCAGCACGAATTGCCGATCCTGGCAAAATGCAGGAATCGGAAACCGGCGAAGAAAATGATTACACCGGCGTGACCCAGGTTGAAAAATACTACGTGCCGCCCAAAAATCCGCAGGTGATGTATTTGTCGCTGGGACCGGTGGATGCGCCCAATCTGCATGCGGTGTTCGATAAGGCGAGCGACGCCGTGATCCGGTTTTCGCCGGGCAGCAAAATGGTCCGGAGCCCGCAGGGCCAGACGTTTCTGGAGATCACGACTTCACCGGGGAAAAAAGGCAATTGGCTCACGCTCATTCCCAATTATTATGTGGATGTGCTGGGAATGGCAAAATATGTTCCCTATGACGACACCTATCACAAATCCGCACCCACCGGGTGGAACCACTGGCTGGCATTTTTCCGGCAGGTGACCGAAAAGGACATCGTGGAACACGCTGATTATATCTCCAAAAATTTGAAGCCGTACGGAATGGTGCACTGCCAGTTGGATGACGGTTACGATCACGTGGACCGCCGGCGGTGGAGCCAGGGCTGGGACCCGCAGACTTTTCCGCACGGCCCGGAGTGGCTGGCGAATTACATCAAATCGAAGGGATTGATTCCCGGCCTGTGGACGGTGCCGTATTGCTACTCGGTGAAAGATGCCAACCCGGACTGGTTCCTGCGTGACGACAAGGGGAAAATTTTGATGGATTACCAGGGCGGCGGCGAGCTGGATTTCACGCGGCCCGAGGTCGTAAACCAGTATTGGATTCCCCTCTGGAAAGAGCTGAAGCGGCAGGGCTGGGAATATTTCAAATTCGATATGGGGAACACTTCGTGGATGTGGTATCATTACCAGCATAATTTCAGCGATACCACCGTGAGCAGCTTCGATGTCTCGCACAAAACCATGATCCTTTTCCGGGACATCATGGGGCCGCAGGTATGGTACACCAACCATCCTGACGCGTACGGCGGCCGGATGGGATTCATCGACGTGGCCGGCTGCGGCCGGGATCCGGGGCCGGGCTGGGAACAGATGAACCACTTTCTGGAAGTGATCAGCAACAACGCCTACCAGAATCACATTATCTGGTACTCCGACCCGGACTGCATCGTCTTGCGGGGCAAACCGACCCGGGCGGATTCTATTCTGGTTCATGACGGGAGTCATGCGAGAAATGACAAGTTCCTCACCCTGGAAGAAGCCCGAACCTGCGCCAGCCTGCTCAGTCTCTCCGGGATGCAGTATCTCGACGGGGACGATCTCCTGCACCTGCAGCAGGAGCGGCTCAACCTGATCAAGAAAACCATTCCCACGCTGCCGATTTTCCCCATCGATCTGTTTGGCAGGAGCCGGTCCCCTGAGCACTACCCGGAAATTATGGACCTGAAGGTCAATCAGCCGAGCGGGATTTATGACGTGATCGCGGTGACAAACTGGACGAACGAGCAGACCACCCGTAAAGTGGGCATCAGTAGCGAACTGAGTTTGAATTCGGGCGACGGCTACCTGGTTTTCGACAATTGGAAAGAGACGCTGGTTGGCCGATTTGATAGTGAATTTCAGACCGTCCTGTCGCCGCACGGAACCGGGGTGTTTACCATTCGCCGCCAGGAAAATCACCCGCAACTGCTGGCCACCAACCGGCATATCTCCGGCGCCGTCAGCATCAGGAAAACTGCATGGAATGCATCGGACAGGACGCTGAGCGGCATTTCGGAGACCGTTCCCGGTGCGCAG
>JARRQT010000332.1:0-3190 GCA_037381445.1 Calditrichia bacterium | reverse complement strand
CACACCACATCCGGCCCGGATAGGAAACCTATTCCGCTTTGAAGCATGTGCACATTAAAAACCATACCTGAAACGAAATTGAACTGGATTGAGAATATGAATTATGGCTGCCGGAAATTCTCCCAAGCCAATCCCGGGAATTCCAGCCATCCCGGATATAGAAAAGCCCTCCGCAGCGACCGGAAGGCCTTCATTTTATCTGAATTCCTCTTATTCCACGAAGGGCATCTTGACGATCGTGGCCGGCAGCAGACGTCCCCGTCCGTTGATAGTCAGCTCCTGCCCGATCTCCGCATATTCGGTCGCCACATAACCCAGCCCGATGTTCTGATTCAATATCGGTGAATAGCAGCCGCTGGTCACCACGCCGATTTGCTTTCCGTCGATTTCTATGGGGTATCCGTGCCGGGGTATCATTTTGCCTTCCACCACAAAACCCATCAGTTTGCGTTTCAGGCCCTCTTCTTTCACTTTCAGCAGCGCATCCCGGCCGACAAAATCACCTTTTGCCAATTTAGTGATCCAGCCCAGGCCGGCCTCCAGCGGATTGGTGGTCTGATCGATATCATTTCCGTAAAGGCAGTATTTTTTCTCCAGCCTGAGGGTGTCGCGGGCGCCAAGTCCGATGGGCGCGATATCGAATTCCCTGCCGGCCTCAAAAACTTTATTCCAGATTTCTGTGGAATATTTTTTATCAAAATAAAGCTCAAATCCGGGTTCGCCGGTATAGCCAGTCCGGGAAATAATCATCGGCACGCCGCCCAGTTCGCCTTCCCTGAACCAGTAAAATTTTATTTCCGACAGATCGACTTTGGTCAATTTCTGCAGAGCAGCTTCCGCATTTTTTCCCTGAACCGCCAATTGGGTGATACTATCGCTGATATTTTTTGTCTCCACGCCGTCAAAATTTTGCTGCTGTTTTTGTATCCAATCATAGTCCTTCTGCGTATTTGAGGCGTTAATGACCAGCAGATAATGATCTTTCATCCGGTAGCAGATCAGATCATCCACAATACCGCCATCCGGGTAACACATGGCGGTGTACTGGGCCTGGTCCAACTCCAGTTTGGCAGCGTTATTTATGGTAATATAATTAACAAATTCCAGGGCTTTGGGACCTCGCACTTCCACCTCGCCCATGTGGGAGACATCAAAAACGCCCACCGACTGACGCACTTTTTTATGTTCTTCAATCATACTGGTGTACTGGGTGGGCATGAGAAATCCTGCAAATTCCACCATTTTACCGCCGAGTGAGACATGAATATCGTATAAGCCTGTTTTTTTAGGTTCCACCGTAATCTCCTTTCAAGGTTGAGATATTGACAATTCTTGTTTTAGTCTGGGAATGTATTTAAAAGCAACGAGAACCGAAGCCGCCGAAGACACCAGAAATATTTCAGTTCCCCACAAATAAGCGATAAAAATATTAACCAGGAAAAGCGCCGCGACGCCCGACAGAATATATTTTTTTGTCAACAGATAAAGCACGCCAAAAATGATCCACCAGATTCCCACCGCGGCAGCTTCGACGAATAAAAACACACCGGCCAGCGTAGCCAGACCGCGGCCTCCCCTGCCCTTCAACCAAACGGGGAAAATATGCCCGCAGATGACCGCCAGGGCGGGAAAGATGAGCAGTGAACCTGCCGCATATTCCCGGCTGATCCACATGGCCAGGAATCCCTTGCCGGCATCGATCAGCAATACCAATACCGCCAGAAATTTGGAACGGGTAACACGAAGAAAATTCAGGGTGCCGACATTCCCGCTGCCCTGCGAACGGATATCCTCACGATAGAACCAGCGCGAAAAAAGATAGGCTGTGGGAAGGCTTCCCAAAAAATATGACAATAAAATGATCAGCAGCAAATTCATTCGTTATCCCCGAATAGCTTGAAATTTAGAACAACCGGGAAAAGGGAATCAAGCAAAATAAAAATTGGCGGGCATATTATGCGCGAAACCAATTGAGCGCTTATCAGGCGGCGGAGAACAAACGGAGTTGAAAGAATGTTTATATCTATCCGAGACCGGTCAGATCCTGGCGCATAAAGAGCGTGAAGGCGTCGTTCACATCCTCAAATTCCAGTGCGTGTTTTTTGCAGCCGTTTCGGGTGCAGATTTTGATGATTCCGCCAACCTCCAGCTGCAGCCCGACCATGGGCGCCTTGCAGTCGCATATTTGCACCACCGGGAACGGCTGATGGCATTTGGGACAGGAAAGCGTGGCGATAGATCCCACGGAATCATTCAAATTCCTGAATTCTTTGTTATAACTGCCGTATTCCTGGCTCAAAAATATTTCCCCGACTTTCTCACCTAATTTGGCTTCCAGTTCAATCGCGGGAAGATCATCGATTAACACTTTCGGGTTCATCAGCGATTCTCCGCAATTGACACATTTGACAGGAATTTGAATGCGGTTACTCATGGGAGATCCCTCCACGTGCTATTATTGTTTCTTGCACTTAATCAATTTATGCAAATATACCTTCAAAACGACCGGACGCCAAAATCTGGCGCTGGCCGAAGATAACATATTCTTCATTGATATTCATTTAAACCACCGACCGCCGGATTTACCGTTCCGTTTTTAACTCCAGAAAATTCGTCAGGACCCCGCTGCCGGTTTTCTCTCCTGCTTCTTCCATATAATCATCAAACCACTTGTCAAGATAATTCGCGCCGTATGGTACGCGCCTGCTTTTCACCTTTTCCAGAATTTCCTGACGGGGGACATAGCCATTGCGGAACACCGCGATAGCTTTTTTATATTCGGGAACCATGGCAAGAATTTCATCAAATACATCTTCCAGACAGACATACCGCATCGGGAATCCCAGGTGTTTGCTCAGTTCCGCCAGAATCTCCCAGTTGGCCTTTTTTGTGGCAGGCTTTGTTACCGCGCTGAAGTTCTGAACACGCCCCTCCGCATTGGTGATGGAGCCGGATACTTCAGTATAGGGAACCAGCGGGAAAACAACGTCTGCATGGGCGGTGGTTTCGGTCATGAACATGTCCGCGACGACCATAAAAGAATCGGTTGAGCGGGACAAGGTCAGTTCACCAGTCCCAACCGGGTCCTGTGCCCAGAACATCATTCCGCGGATATCACCTTCATTAACTTTCTGATAGGCATCCCAGGCATTCAACCCCGCCTGCACCGGCAGCTCGCGATCCCATTTCA
>JARRQT010000331.1:0-4464 GCA_037381445.1 Calditrichia bacterium | reverse complement strand
TGATACAACCGGGAATTTTTCCACATTCCCCTGCAGGTGCTTTCAGCCGGAAGGTCAATCCAATAGAATAGCATTACCTTAATTTGCCGCAGGAAATATGTTCGCAGGATTTATTCTTCCCGGATCGTCACCTTCTGCATTCTATCACCCTGCGCAATGGCATCAACCACATCCTGACCTTTTATCACTTTCCCGAAAACGGTGTGTTTTCCGTTCAAATGGGGCTGCGGCGAATGGGTGATGAAAAACTGGCTTCCATTGGTATTGGGCCCCGCATTGGCCATGGAAATGACCCCCTTCTCATGCTTCAGTGGATTATTCTCAAATTCATCCGCAAAACGGTAACCGGGCCCGCCCCGGCCGGTGCCGGTAGGATCGCCGCCCTGAATCATGAAATTGGAAATCACCCGGTGAAATGTGACCCCGTCATAGAAACCTTCTCTCGCCAAAAACACAAAGTTGTTTACTGTTTTCGGGGCGTATTCCGGATATAATTCCAGCTCAATTTTCCCTTTGTCCGTTTCAATGGTGGCATAATACTTTTTGTCGGTATCAATAACCATGGTCGGCTGATCATCCCATTGCTTTATTCCCATCTTTATCTCCTTAATTTAAATTCAATAGCATATCATTAATTCATAATCTGAAAGAGGTTATTTACTCAATATGACCGGTATGGTTCCAGAGGCTTCACCGGTCATAAATAAAAGTCCCGCTGAAAAACAGCGGGACTTATTAATTTTAGGAGCTCCTGCAAACCTGGTGCTAGCAGGCCTGCCGAGGGGCTCCCATTAACATTTGACTAGTTATAGGATCACCCCCTTTCTACAGGGCGTTCATCATCATGCTGAAAATTTCCCCGTCAAATTCCCAGCACAGCGTTAACTACACAGGAAATATAATTCGCAAATTTTAAATGTCAACTAATTTTTAATATTGACAGTAAATTTAAATTCTGTTTTTTTGATGATGGTAATCTGCCTCTTGAAGCAGATATTGGATGACTTTATTTTTCACTAGCTGACAAAGGGAAATTGAGTCCATAAATTTGGGTTTAAGGACGAGGATGAGAGATAAGTAATGATGGAAAAGGCAAATTTTTATGAATACGAACTTCCCGGCGGCTGGAAGGTGCTGGCGGGAAAAACCGATGAAGACAATGACCGCTTAAGCATCAAGATTGCCGGGGCCAATGACTGGTGGTTCCATGTGCGGGGAATGCCGGGGAGCCATGTTATCCTGCGGGCTGAAGATGATCGTGGGGCCAAATATGTCACCAAATCGCGCGGAGCAAAACCAGGTACTGTTCAAATCCGCAAAGAGATCGTGCTGAAGGTAAAACCGGGATTGCCGCAAGCCTGAAAGATTTTTCTCCTGTTCCGCACTCACGATTTTGGCTGGTTCGAAATGCAGGCGTCTGTGCGGCCTGTTCCGCAGTTGAATTCCGGCAAGTTGGGTACATTTGCCTTCTCAGCAATTCTTCTGATGAATATGCCTGAACAGGCAGCGAATCACCTGCCCGGCGCCCAGCCCCATCAAAATCCCCAATAAAACAAGCGAATCGAGCCAGCCCCCCAGCAATCCCAGCAGCAATGCGATTGCCGCACCGCCGAAACGAAACACGCGGTTCCATCGCCTTAAGCTCAGTTCCTCGTCCTCATGCAACAGGGAAAATTCAATGATTCCGATCGCTGAAAAAGTGACAGCAGTGGCGGTGCAGATCAGCCACCGGAACGGCTCCGGCAGGCCGTGGCCCTCGCTCACGATTATATTCAGAATTCCGGCACCGATAGCCGTCAGACCCATCAGCAACGGAAGGTGCGTGTAACTCCAGATCATAAACCACTTCAGTCCCGGTCTCACCCTGCGTTCCAGCACATAATCAAAATAAATCCACCAGATGCTGAAAGCCAGGGCAAGTCCCAGGAATCCGGCAATAGCGATCCGAACCGTGATTATCGGCCTGATAGTGATGCCGCGGACTACCTCAATAACAGCATCCCCCAGGACAATGATGGTAAACAGACCGAAGCGTTCCGGCAGATGGGACATGCTCAGCCGGGGAAGCCGGTTTTGAATTTCCATGGTAGTGACCGGCGTCAGCAGATCGATCAGAAGACCTATTCCCCAGAAAACAAATCGCATGGGCGGGGAAATAAACACTGAAATTATCCAGAAAATCACTGAGACAGAATATCCCACTGCATAACGATTGGTCATGGGTCGTGACACCGGATTGTGCCATCCTGCCCGCAGCCACATGGAAATCAGAATAATGCGGGCGGCCGAATATGAAATCGCGATCGCGGTGGAACTTTCTCCCAACCCCTGATAAACATTGAGTGCCAATCCGACAATGGGAAGCATATAAAGAAAAGTAAACAATCGGTGGCTAACATCATCGGTATCAAAACGGTCGTTATAAACCGTATGGCCAATCCACAGCCACCAGGCAGGGATGAAGAGCAGGATGAAGGTGAGGACACGATCCCCGCTCACCTGGCCCGAAAGCGTCCGCACCAGTTCCCCGATGACCGTCACATAGACAAGATCGAAAAAGAGCTCCAGCCAGGTAGTTCCCCTCTCCCTGCCTTCCTCTTCATCGGTCCGGAGCTGCGGTTTTTTCCAGATGTCTTCAACCGGCACTTTGCACCCCCCGTCTTTCGGGGTCCTCATGTGGACTGCACAGCGTATTTTGCGGAGAAGCTGAGATTGCAAAGGAAGGATGATACAGGCAATTTTCACCAGTGGTCTGCTTCAGACGGCGCAGCACTACATAGCATTTCTGAAGGAAAATCCCAACCTCCCAAAAAGAAATTTAATCCGATTCAAAGGTTCGCGCTATTTGATGTAAACCGTCTTGATATTGACAAATTCCTTGATTCCGTAGGTACCCAGCTCTCTTCCGTAGCCGCTCTCTTTTACGCCGCCAAAAGGCAGCCGTGGATCGGATTTCACAAATGCATTGACAAAACAACTGCCCGCCTCCAGATCATTGGAGACAATTCGTTCGCCCCTGTCTTTATCACTCGTAAAGACAGCCGCGCCCAGGCCATAGCCGGAATCATTCGCTGCCTTCAGCGCCTGCTGTTCATTTTCAACCGGGATAATGGCCGCCACCGGTCCGAATAGCTCTTCCTCATAGGCAGGCATGCCTTTCTTCACATCCGTCAGAACAGTGGGCGGATAGAAGGCTCCTTTCAGATCGGGCAGTTCACCCCCCAGCAGGCATCTGGCCCCTTTTTCGATACTCTCCCGCACCTGTCGGTGAAGATTATCGCGCAGGTCGTAGCGGGCCATGGGACCAACATTGGTTCCGGTGGCCAGCGGTTCTCCCATTTTTTGAGCGCGCATCTGTTCCACCACCAATTTTTCAAATTGCTCGCGAATCGATTTCACCATGATAAAGCGCTTGGCAGCAATACAGCTCTGCCCGGAATTGATCAGGCGGCTGTTTACGCAGGTCGACACCGCAGCTTCAATATCCGCATCTTCGAGCACCACATAGGGATCACTCCCGCCCAGCTCCAGCACCGTCTTTTTGATCATCTCGCCGGCTTTTTTGGCCACCACTCGCCCCGCGCGAACGCTCCCGGTGAGCGTAACGGCCCGCACCAGCGGATTTTCAATAATGGAGTCTACCTGATCAACCCGGGCCAAAATTGAAGTGAAAACGCCCTCGGGGAATCCGGCTTCGCGGAAGATATTTTCGATGGCCAGCGAACAGCCGGGGACATTGGGCGCGTGTTTCAGCACACCCACATTCCCCGCCATCAGGGAAGGCGCCGCAAAGCGGAAGACCTGCCAGAAGGGAAAATTCCAGGGCATGATGGCGAAGATGACTCCCAGGGGCCGGAACGCTATATAGCTTCTCGTCGCATCGGTCTCCACCTGTTCGGGCTCCAGAAATTTTTCCGCGTTTTCCGCATAATGCTCGCAGACCCAGGCGCATTTTTCCGCTTCCGAGCGGCCGTCGGCCACCGGTTTACCCATTTCTTTGGCCATCAGCACCGCATATTCTTCTTTATTATCACGCAATACCATGGCGGCTTTTTTCATCAAAGCAGCCCGTTCTGCAAAGCTGGTGCTGCGCCAATTTCCGAAGGCCTCATGCGCCTTCTCGATGACTTTTTTTATTCCCGCAGCATCTATTTCCTGATAAGTCTTAATTGTTTCTCCGGTTGCAGGATTAATGGATTGCAACGCCATTGCCTGTCCTCCTTCCTGTTTACTGATTTTCTATTTGCCTTTTTTGCGGAAAATTACTCTCCCGATCCAGTGGAAAATCCCCCTCAGTGAGAAATCATCAAGGTAGGTATATACCACCGGGACCACAAACAAAGTCAGAAGTGTGGAGCTGATCAGTCCGCCAATCACCGCCTGTCCCATGGGCGCCCGGAATTCACTGCCCTGTCCCAGCGCAAAGACTATTGGCAGCATGCCGAAGATGATGGCAAAGGTTGT
>JARRQT010000330.1:0-3255 GCA_037381445.1 Calditrichia bacterium | reverse complement strand
TGAGAAAACAGGGAACGATACCATCGCCATTCATCAATTTTTAAGGCAAAGACCGCCCTGATGCACGGTCCGGCCCCCGGGAGCTGTTTCCCGGAAACCCGCTTAAATCTTCAAGTCCCACTAATAACTAAAAGGAGGTAATGATGCATTCAAGGATTACGAAACTGATTTCACCGGCCTTGCTGCTGGCCGTATTTACCCTCATGCTGTTCGCTGGGGAATGCGCGGCCGCCGGGGACTATCCCTCACCGTCCATTGTCGTGCTGGGCGACGGGGGCAGCTTTGATTTCTCCACTGTTTCTTTCGGCTCATACAGCGGAGGAGATTTCTATCTGTCCGGCCTGAAATTCCTGGCCAATAATACCGGGCAAAGGGGCCTGGTGGATGTTGGCGACACCGGGACCATTCCCCTTTATTTTGTCAATATTCCGGAAAGCGGGTATACCCGCCTCGGCGTTGACGTGGTGAAGGGACATACCTACGTATGCCTCGCCATGGAGGGAGAGGAAGGAAATTTTGCGGTTTTCCGGGTCCGGGGCATCAGCGGCGGTCAGGTGGAATTTGAGTATGTCTATCTTTACGGCCGCAGCGTTGAGATGCAGGAAGGAGAGGATTTTTATTCTTCCATCGGCATACTGCCTTCCGGCAAAAACGGCAACTTTACACTGAACAGCCTGAAATTCTCCGCCGCCAGTTCCTCAGCCGGCGGCCTGAAAGACCTGGGGAACACCGGCGATCTGTCGCTCTACCGGACTGCTATTCCGGCGGAAGGGTATGCCATGTCCGGTGTGCCGGCCGTACTGGGGCACACCTATGTTTCCCTGGCCCCGGCGGGAGAAGGGGGCAATTCAATCGTTTTCCGGGTCACTGATATCAGCGGTTCAGCCGTCACCGTCAAATATGTGTTTGTCGGTCCGACCGAGCTGGCCCTTTCCAACGGCTACAGTTACGATTTTTCCGGGGAGGCCGTCAATTATCTGTCCGGCGGAGATCTCTATCTTTATGATCTCTCCTTTCTGGCCAATAACAGCGGCCAGCGGGGACTTAAGGACCTGGGCAATACCGGCGACGGGCGCCTTCTGCAGACCGGTGTGCCGGCCGCCGGCTATACCCGCACGGGCCAGCAGGTCATATCGGGTCATACCTATATCAGCGAGGCGCAGACCGGGGAACAGGGGAATTTCCTCGCTTTCCGGGTGAAGGGGATTGACGGCCAGAGTGTGACCATCGATTACGCCTACCTGCCGCCGGCGGAGGTGACCCTGGCCAACGGCAGCAGTTTTGATTTCTCGGGCGCCGCGGCGGGACCCATCACGGAGGGCGAGCTGTACCTGTCGGGACTGACTTTTTGGGCCAACAACAGTGGGCAGAACGGCGTGCAGGACCTGGGCGACCTGGGTGATGTTTCCCTGGATGCGGTGAGCATACCGGAAAGCGGGTACAGCCGGCAGGGCGTCCCGGCGGTGCTGGGCCATACCTATGCCGTCCTGCCGAAGGAAGGCGAAGAAGGGAATTATATTGTTTTCAGGATCACGGCTGTCAGCGGCCAGGCCGTGACCATCCGCTATCTGTATATGACCCCCAACCGGGTGACGCTGAGCAGCGGGGAGAGCTACGATTTCTCCGATTACGCGTTCGGTTCCCTGACGGGAGGCGATTTTTATGTCGGCGGAGACCTGCAGTTCTGGGCCAACAACAGCGGCCAGCAGGGCGTGCAGGACCTGGGCGACCTGGGGACACTCCCGCTCGGGCAGGTGGAGGTGCCGGCCGGCGGCTACACGCAGCAGGGCGTCCCGGCCGAAGCGGGCCACACTTATGTTTCCATGGCGCAGGAAGGGGAAACCGGCAAATATATCGTTTTCCGGGTGCACAGCGTGGGCAGTGAGAGCGTGACCATCGATTACATCTATAAAACGGTGACCGGCATTTCCTCCGGGGATGATGAAGGGATGGCGGTAACTACCTACGTGCTGGAGCAGAACTACCCCAACCCGTTCAATTCAACCACGGAGATCGAGTACCGGATAGGGAAAACGGGATATGTGGATCTGAGCCTCTATAATCCGCTGGGCCAGAAAGTCCGCACGCTGGTGGCGCGGAAACAGTCGCCGGGCCGTTATCGGGCGTACTGGGACGGCAGAGATGAGCAGGGCCGGGCGGTGACCTCCGGCATTTATTATTACCGGATCAGGAGCGCCGGTTTTGCGGATATCAGGAAACTGGTGCTGATCAAATAGGCGGCGGACGGGGTGATTTTTATGCCTGACGACCGGCGGAGCGGGGATGCGAAATCCTGCTTCCTCCGGTTTTTTATTTTAATAAGAATGATAGCGCTGAATTGGCGCGGCAGGGAAAAAGGGGACCTCATTTTAATTGTCTGAATGCATTTTGAAAAGAAGGTTTGGATTAATACCGCACCAGGCTTACCTTTAATCAAAATAAATGTTTTTTCAACGATGAAAAGGATAGTGCTCCGGGATGAGTATTTCCCGCTCTATTATTTTGGATAAAGAAAGAATGATCGGTCATCATGGCCCGGATAGAGATCAAAAGATAACCGGGCAGAGGGAAAGAATGATCAGGAAATTACCGGACTCCCGAAATGATGACAATTTTTTATTTGCCGTTTAGATAGGAATTTCTTTTTCAGACGGTCACAGATTTTTATTGTGGCATGTTATCTGAAGTATGTCTCAGAGGTATCAGTCTGTTTTGAAGCAAAACGATTCTGCCCTGACCGGGGAATCATTTTTGTTCTGATAACATTTGCGGAATACGGAAAGCCTTTCACCAAGCTTAGGGAGCAGGAAATGAAAAAACTGTTATTATTTGTTTCGCTGATGCTGTTCTCACTTTTGATGTTTCTGTCAAGTTCAGGTTATGCGGCATCGCCGGAAAAGGCTGCCGTGCTGAACAAGCAGCTTGCGCCGCAGGCGGCGGAGTACACTTATAGTTTATTCAATATAAATAATTTTTCCGGCTGGATGGGGGATGACGGTATGTCAGGCCATAATCCGGTTCTGAATCGGGGGGGAGTCACATATCCCCGCGGAACCGCCGCTGTTATTTATCAGGATGGTTTGGTCTGGGGTGGTTACATTCATGACGGGAAAGAACCGTCTTTGCGGGTCGGCGGACAGACATATATCATCGGAACCCAGCCGGGCCGTATCCTGTCGACTGGTGTGGCGCAGTATCCCGCTGATCCCCGGGCACGTATTTACCGCATTCGCCCGGACTGGCAGACTGTTTCGG
>JARRQT010000329.1:0-3263 GCA_037381445.1 Calditrichia bacterium | reverse complement strand
GTCGCCGATCTTTACTTCCACATCGGCGACCTGACCCTCTTCAAAAACCGGCAGGGGAATGCATAATTCGTTCATGGCGATCCCTCTGGTTTAATTTTTAAACTCGAATGAAATCCCATATCTCTGATTTCCATTGCTGTCTCCCAAAAGCATTCTACCGCCCCACGAAGCGGGAGAAGCGTAACAACTCCTATTCATCCATCTGATGCCTGTTCTCCATTTTTTAGTCCCTTGCGCCGGGCTCCGGGTGCCATGCTATTCATTCATATCTCAGGCTTTCCACCGGATTGGCCAGGGACGCTTTCACGGCCTGGAAACTCACGGTGGTAACAGCGATCAACAGGGCGATGAGTCCCGCGATGATAAAAGTCGTATAGTGAACGCCGGTGCGATAGACGAAATTATTCAGCCAGTCCTGGCTGGCGAAATAGGCCAGCGGGAATCCGATGATGCAGGCAACGGTCACCCATTTGATGAATTCTTTGGTCAGCAAAAAGATGATGCTGCCAATGCTGGCACCTAATACTTTGCGTATCCCGATTTCCTTGGTTTTCTGTTCCACGGTGAAGGAAGCGAGACCGAACAGCCCCAGGCAGCCGATCAGTACGGCCAGCATAGAAAAAGAAGTGAACAGGCGGCTGGTGTTCTGATCTGCCTGGTAGAGCATTCCAAAATGTTTATCCAGGAAAGAGATTTCCACCGGTTCCGCCGGGAAATGGCGGTTCCAGGTTTTCTGGATAAAATTGATGGTGGCCGGAATGTCATGGGGACTGATCCGTGCAACCAGATAGTTGCAGCGATTCCTGTTTATCCACATGATCAACGGCTCGATTTTCTGATGCAGGGAGTAGAAGTTATAATCGTTCACCACGCCGATGACCTGCAAATTGGGCTCTCCTTCACCTGCCCGGAACTGTTTTCCAAGGGGATTCTTCCAGCCGAACTCCCGAACAGCGGTCTCATTCACCAATACGGAGGTGGTGCTGTCCGAGGCAATATTTCGGGAGAAGTCCCGTCCCTGCATAATCTTCATTTCCATGGTTTTTACATAATCATAATCAACCTCACTGTAACGCATCATCATCGCGGCCTCTTCGTCGCTGCCTGCCGCATGCATAGTTCCCTGGGATCCCCCTGCGCCGGTCAAACCTGCTGTGGCCGAGACGTTGATTATATTGGAATTGGAGCGTAATTCATTTTCAATGAGGGGCAGTTTGCTGCGGACTTCTCTGCTGCGCAGGGGGAGATAAACCACCTGGTTCTTGTTATATCCAAGGTCTTTGGTGTGAATGTAATTCATCTGGTTGCGGACGATACCGGTGCTGGCGATCAGAGCGATGGCGATGGCAAACTGAAAAACCACCAGTACTTTTCGCAGCAGGACACCTCTGTTGTTGGAAAAGAACGATCCTTTCTGTGTCTCTGCTGGTTGAAAACGGGAAAGAAAGAAAGCGGGGTAACTTCCCGCCACAAATCCCACCACAAACGTCAATCCAATAAGCTGGAGCATAAATCCCCAGTCCCGGGTGTAGCTGAAAATGATTTTGTCCGGGAAAATCATTGTAAAGTAAGGATAGACCAGTTCCACCAGCAGAACGGCCAGAAAAAGGGCGATGAAAGAGAAAATGAAAGACTCTCCCAGAAACTGAAAAATGAGCTGTTTGCGGTTGGAACCCAGCACTTTCCGTATGCCCACTTCCTTGGCCCTTTTGGCTGAGCGGGCGGTCGCCAGATTCATAAAGTTGATGCAGGCGATGAGAAGGATGAAGATGGCAATGATTGAAAAGAGATAAATATTATTGATATCGCCCTGGTTGTGCCGGAATGTCTGGTAAACGATATGTCCTGAATGCAGGTGAATATCTTTGAGGGGCTGCAGGTAGAGGCCCATTCTGCGTTCGGGGTCTTCATCTCCCTTATATTTTTCCACGAAAGCAGGTAATTTTGCCTGAAGCGCTTTGATGTCGGTGCCCGGCTTGACCAGGATATAGGTGGCCAGGGTATTGGTGCCCCAGGTGTGCAGCCAGTTCAGTTTGCTCTCGACGTTGGAATAGGAGCCCAGCACTTCGAATTCCAGATTGGAGTTTGCCGGATAATTTTTCATGACCCCGGCAACGGTAAATTCTTCCGTTCCCCAGTAATGACTGACAGTAATGATTTTTCCAAGCGGGTCCTGATCCCCGAAAAACTTTTTGGCGATATCCCTGGAAAGCACCAAATCGTTGGGATTTCGAAGGACTGTTTTAGAATCTCCTTCCAGCAGGGGAATAGTGAAGATGTCAAAAACCTGCGGATCAACGAAAGAGACCTGGTCTTCGTAATAGCCGTTATCTCCGATTTTGAAGTAGACATTGCGCATCCGGAAAAACCGAACGGCATCGATGATTTCCGGAAAATCCTGCTTCATTGCCGGCGCCAGCGGTCCCATGGTCACCGCCACATGCTGGGTGCCCACGCCAATGGGATGCTGGATTTCAACCGGACGATAAATCCGGTCGGCGTTGGCGTGAAAGGTGTCGTAGTTCAATTCATTTTTGATATAAATCGAGATAAGGATAAAACAGGCCAGGCCGATGGCCAGACCGGCGATATTGATGAAAGAATAGATCTTGTTCTTGTAAATATTGCGCAGCGCGATTTTGAAATAATTTCTGAGCATGACGTGAATCCTCTTTAGGCAACTGTTTCTGTTTTCTGTTTTTCCGGTACAATGCGGCCGTCCAGCAGGTGAATGATGCGCTTTCCGTATTCCGCATTTTTTTCCGAATGGGTGACTTGAATAATAGTAGTCCCCTCATGATTCAGCTTTTTGAACATTTCCATGATTTCTTCGCCCTGCTCGGAATTCAGGTTCCCGGTGGGTTCGTCCGCCAGAATCAGTTTGGGGCTGGCCACCACCGCGCGGGCGATGCCCACCAGTTGCTGCTGTCCGCCGGAGAGCTGAAAGGGGAACAGGTCCTTTTTGGCCACTATATTGAAGCGGTCCAGTATGTCGGCCACGATGGCCTTCCGCTCGGCACTCTTGATTTTCTGATAGAGCAGGGGCGTTTCAATGTTTTCGTAGACCGTCAGTTCATCGATCAGGTGGTAGCTCTGGAATACGAAACCGATGTGATGCTTGTGCAGTTCGGTCCGTTCACGCTCGCCCATGGTGTGAACCGGGATGTCGCGAAACAGATATTCACCGCTGTTGGGCTCATCCAGCATTCCCAGGATATGCAGCAGGGTGGATTTCCCGGAGCCGGAAGGACCCATAACGGTGA
>JARRQT010000328.1:1216-4481 GCA_037381445.1 Calditrichia bacterium | reverse complement strand
CTGGTGGAACAACTGAAAAATGTAAAAGGCGTTAAAAAGGTTGAGGTGGCTGGCAGCTACCGGCGGCAGAAGGAAACGGTGGGCGACATCGATATTCTGGTCACCTGTAAAAAAGGCGCCCAGGTCATGGATTCTTTTGTGAAATATGATGATGTGGAACAGGTGGTGTCGAAAGGCAAAACCCGTTCGACCGTTATTCTCAGGACCGGCCTGCAGGTGGACCTGCGGGTTGTGCCCCAGGTGAGTTTCGGAGCAGCGATGCACTATTTTACCGGATCGAAAGCGCACAACATCGCCATCCGGAAAATGGGCGTGAAAGAGAACCTGAAAATCAATGAATATGGCGTGTTCAAAAATGAAAAACGGATTGCGGGCAGGACGGAAGAAGAGGTCTATAAACAGGTTGGTCTGCCCTACATCGAGCCGGAACTGCGGGAAATGCGCGGCGAAATAGAAGCGGCCCAAAAACATAAACTGCCTCACCTGGTGCAGTTGAAAAACATCCGTGGTGATTTGCAGAGCCATACAAAGGCCTCCGATGGAAAGTTGAGCCTTGAAGAGATGGCCGATGCCGCACGTGAAAAGGGCTATGACTATCTGGCCATTACGGACCATTCCAAGCATGTAACCGTGGCCAATGGTTTGGATGAGAAGCGGCTGGCTGAATCCATTGAGCAGATCGATAAGTTAACTGGAAAGCTGAATGGCTTCCGGCTGCTCAAATCCGTGGAGGTGGATATCCTGTCCGATGGCAAACTGGATCTCTCCGACGATATTTTGAAGGAGCTCGACATCGTGATTTGTTCGGTTCATTATAATTTCAATCTGTCGCGCGATGAGCAGACCCAAAGAGTGCTGCGGGCGATGGATAATCCGTATTTCAATATTTTCGCCCATCCCACGGGCCGATTGATCGGGGAGCGGGAGCCGTATGAGATCGATCTGGAAAAGGTGATGGAATCTGCCAAAAATAAAAATTGTTTTCTGGAGATTAATGCCCAGCCGGACCGGCTGGATTTATCGGACAATTACATCAAAATGGCAAAGGACATGGGCGTAAAACTGGCGATCTCCACCGATGCGCATTCGAAATCGGATTTGGATAACATGCGCTTTGGGGTATCGCAGGCCCGGCGGGGCTGGCTGGAACCGGATGATGTTCTCAATACCCGGAAATGGGAAGATTTGAAAAAACTGATCACACGGAAATAGGGGATCGATCATGTCACCGAAAAATCCCTTTATGAAAAATCCTTCATTGAAGTTTAAACCGGTTGATAATCTGGACAAAAAAGAGGCCGAATCGGAGATCGCGAACCTGCGGGAAGCGATTGAACATCATAATTATCTCTATTACGTAAAAAACAGTCCGGAGATATCGGATGAGGCCTTCGACAAGCTTTTTCACCGGCTACAGGATCTGGAAAAGGCTTTCCCCGATTTGCAGTCTCCCAATTCGCCTACCCGCCGGGTTGGAGCGAAGCCCGTGGATGCGCTCAAAAAGGTGGAGCATACCGCACCGTTGCTGAGCCTGGATTCGGCGCTGGAAGAGGGCAAAATTGCCAATTTCGATGATTTCGTTCACCGGAATGCCGGACAGGAGAAAATTGAGTATGTGCTGGAACCGAAAATGGACGGGCTTTCGGTGGAAATAGTGTATGAAAAAGGGACGTTTCGGTACGGCGCCACCCGCGGTGACGGGCAGGTGGGTGAAGATATTTCCGAAAATCTCAAAACCATCGGTTCGGTGCCTCTGCATTTGCGAAGGGATGGCGAACTACCCTCTTTTATCGCCGTGAGGGGGGAAATCCTTTTGTCAAAGAAAGGATTTCAGGAACTGAACAAGCAGCGGGTGGAAGTGGGCGATGAACCATTCGCAAATCCCCGCAACGCCGCGGCCGGAATTGTACGGCAGCTGGATTCCAAAAAAGTGGCGGGCAAGCCCCTGGTGGTGTTCTTTTATGATATTTTAAAGATTGAGGGAGTGTCCTTTTCTTCCCACTGGCAGGAACTGGAAAAATTCCCGGAGTGGGGATTCCGGACGAACCCGCTGAATAGCAGGTGCGCTTCGATGGAGGAGGTAAAAAAATTCCACCAGAATCTCATCGATAAACGGGATGAGCTGGACTATGAAATAGACGGCATTGTCATCAAACTGGACAATCTGGAGGCGAGGAACAAGCTGGGAATGCGGGAACGCAATCCCCGCTGGGCGATGGCCTGGAAATTTCCTCCCAAGAAAGAAGTGACGGTGCTGCAGGATATCGTGGTTTCGGTTGGCCGCACCGGAATGCTGACGCCCGTCGCGCTGCTGGACCCGGTAAATGTTGGCGGCGTGACGGTGAGCCGGGCCACCCTGCACAATGAGGATGAGGTAAAGAAAAAGGATGTCCGTCCGGGGGACAAAGTCCGGGTCATTCGGGCCGGAGATGTGATCCCGGAAGTTGTGGAACGGATTGAGGAAAAAGGAAAAAAACGGGGCAAAGAGTTCTCCATGCCGTCCCGCTGTCCGGTGTGCGGCACAAAAGTGGTGCGGGAGGGAGCGTATTACTTTTGTCCCAATGGGCTGGCCTGCCGGGCGCAGCTGGTCGGTCATATTATTCATTATGTTTCCCGCAACGCCATGGATATCGAAAACCTGGGTGAGAAGATTGTGCGGCGGTTTGTGGAACGGAGCATGGTAAAGGACCTGGCGGATTTATACCATCTGTCCGTTGATGACATTCTGGAGGTGGAAGGCTTTGCTGAAAAATCCGCCACGCAACTTTACAATGCCATTCAAAATGCCAAGAATCCCCGCTTCGAAAGATTCCTTTATGCGCTGGGTATCCGCCACGTGGGAGAACACATCGCTCGGGTTTTAGCCCGCGAGTTCAAAACACTGGATTCCCTAAAAAGGGCCGAATTGAAAGATCTGCAGGAAACCAATGAAATCGGCCCCGAAATTGCGGAGAGCGTCTATACTTTTTTCCATGAAAAGGAGAATATGAGAATCCTTGACAGGCTGCTGGATGCCGGGCTGAAAATTCAGGGCGCGGAAGCTGCCGCCACGGGTATACTGGAGGGGAAGACGTTCGTTTTTACCGGTGAGTTGGAAAATTACACCCGGGAGGAGGCCAAGGAACTGGTGGAGTCGCTGGGGGGGAGGGCGACTTCCAGCGTAAGCGGGAACACCGATTACGTGGTTGTCGGAGCAAATCCGGGCAGCAAACTGAATGATGCCCGTGAGCATAATGTTGAAATTTTGGAAGAACAGGCATTTGAA
>JARRQT010000328.1:0-1180 GCA_037381445.1 Calditrichia bacterium | reverse complement strand
CCGGAAGGCGATTCAAAAGATTGCCCCGGAGTGTTTAAAAAAACTTTATTGGTTTTACAAAATATAAAAGAGCAGAGAAAATATAGCAATTAACAACCATTAGAGAAGGAGGCCTGAAATGCTAAAAAAATGGAATCTCATTTTTTCGGTTCTGTTTATGCTCTGTGTTTTTGCTTTCACGGGATATGCACAGCAAGCGGATGTGACCAAACAAGGTGAGGTGGAAATCACCAAAGCGATTGCTGTGCTGCATCCCACTGACGGATATTCGGTGCACGGGACGGTAACATTCACGAAAGTAGACGGCGGAATAAAAGTTGTGGCAGATGTCCAGGATCTTTCCCCCGGCAAACACGGATTTCATATTCATTCGGCCGGTGATTGCAGCGCCATCGACGCCAGTTCAGCCGGCGGCCATTTTAATCCGGAAGGGACCAAGCACGGCGGACCGGAAAGCAAAGAACGTCATGTGGGCGACCTGGGAAATCTGGTGGCAGGCGACGACGGGCAGGCGCATTACGAATGGGTCGATCCGCTGCTGTCATTTGAAGGTCTTCATGACATTATCGGCCGCGCGGTGATTGTTCATCTTGGTCCCGATGATTTGACATCTCAGCCTTCCGGCAATGCCGGGCCCCGGGTGGCATGCGGTGTGATCGGAATTATTGATTGAGACAAGGGGATTTGCGCTTAATGAATAGCATCGGGATTGGCGGACTTTTTTTGATTTCTCCTGTGACTTCGATCCCGGTGTTCTCAATTGAAAGCATTTAGAGGAAGGTCGGAGCGGCAGACCTCAGAGTTCTGCCCGTTCCCCAATCATTCAAAAATTTTATCGATCCGATTAACCGGATGTTAAGTGATTGTAAAACAAATCCAATGAGGCATGAAAAATGAAGAGACAAGGATTGATCTTTACGGGTTTTATTTCCGTGCTGATACTTGCTGCATCAATGGGATGCGGTAAGAAGGAAAAATTGAATCTGCCGGAGACGCGGAAAGTGCCGGTGGTGACGGAGGCTATTGCGACGCTGCACGGCATCGGCGACAATGACATTTCCGGCACAATTACATTTACAAAAGTGACCGGCGGTATTCAAATTGTTGCCAATGTCACCGGTCTGGAACCGGGCGAACATGGCCTTCACATTTTCGAGAACGGTTCCTGCGGTGCTTCCGA
>JARRQT010000327.1:0-3271 GCA_037381445.1 Calditrichia bacterium | reverse complement strand
CCCAGCACAAACGGCTCGCGGTATTTTACGCGAAACTCCTCCGAGAAACGGTCGGGCTTCTGCCAGTTGACATCCAGCCTGCGGCCGGTCCCGAAAAAGTTGAGAAGGCCGATATTCAGCAGCCCGGTGAAGTAGCCGCTTTGTGCCGGATCGTTGGCAGGCGCCGGGATATAGCCCACCACACCGTCCAGGGAAGTGGAGGTATTTTCCTCATAATTCATGGAAAGATAGTAGAGACTGTCCTCACCCATTACGATCCGCGGCCGGCCGGCGGAGCGGATAAAATCCTGCCGGCTCAGCAGTTTCCGGTAGCGGCCGATCTCTTTCTCCCGGTAGATGTCGCCGCTGCGGAAACCAAAGGTGCGCTCCAGATAGCGCGGATTGATCCCGGATTTGGCGGGCAGCCGGAGTCCCTGCAATTTCACAAGCTGCCCCGGATCAACCCGCAGCCGGAGATTGACCGCTTGTTCATTCGCTGCCAGGGAATCGAGGGTAAAGCCTTCGGTGGTTATCCGGCAGAGCGGATAACCCGAATTTTCAAACAGCGCGATCACATCATGAAACATCTGCTTCTGCAGTCCTTCGTTGTAGGGCCTCAACCGGTAATTTTTGGCAATTTCTGCGAGCTGTCCGGAAAAGCGGGAAGTCAGCGAATCGGGCATGATAAATTCGGCAGTGCCCAGTTTAAACTGCAGGCCCGGCGAGACATACAGATAGAGAACCGCCTGCTGCCGGCCCATTTCCGTCACCCGGAAGGAATCGATTTTTGAAAGATAATATCCGTTCTGATGAAGCTGGGCCAGAATATCATTTTCTATTTTCTTGATATTCGCCTCGTCCGCCCGGCTGTAGCGGTATTTTTTGATTGGATTGGCAATCTTCACGCGCAGGGAAGCAGTTGTCTGAATTTGAATATCCGACAAAGCCAGACGGGATGCCGGACCGGATTCCTGCGCCGGCAGGGAATTCCGGAAAATCAGTAATGCCATCACCAAAATCAGCAAAGACATTGGAAATTTTTTATTCACAAATTTCATATACCTGAATTTTCCCCGGCATTATTCCGGAAATCATTTAATTCGATTCGCCCCATGGAATCTGAATTTGCTCCGCTGATGAATTCTCCTGTTAAATTCACTTTTTTCATTTTAGAAGAAAGCCCTCACTTCCGCCTGTCCCAGGTGGATGATGCGGTCCGCACCGGAATCCAGCCGTCCGGTATAATTGACCGAGGCAGTAATATTGCTGCTCACAAAGTACTCAAAACGGAAATTCCATAGAAAGGAATTCCCCTCTTTTTTTCCCTTTCCCATCTCAAAGGGAACGGGTCTGCCAAAAGGATTGTCCGTGACATCCACCCGTAGATAGCTGAGGTTGGCAAATCCCCGCGCCTTCCCGCGCATGGAGTAATCCACCTGCGGTTTGATCTCAAAATAGCGGACAGAGAGCTGGTTGGCCTCCGCCCGGTCCTTCTGGTAGGCGCCTTCCAAATCCAGGCGGAACTGCCAGGCGTACACCGGCCGGTAATTCAGCGTCCAGTTCACGGAATTGCCAATGACATTGCGGTCCCTGGAAGGAATGGCGCTGACTGAGCGGTAATTCAGGCTGTTGGTGTATTCCAGTTCCTGGGACAGTTTCCTGCGGTAGAGTTTTTGCCGCCAGGCGACGGAGCGGTCCCACAGCCGCCGGGTTTCATTGAAGCCGGCATCCACATACTGGTTCTGAAGATTGTCCCGGTAGCGGTTGCGCAGCGTAATGCCGAAATCCGGGTTCCGCTCAAAGAAGTAGATGTCCTGATTGACGGTATAGCTGCCTTCCAGGGTGGTGGCAGTGTTGTGAAATTTGCTGAGATTAAGGATATACAACTGCCATATATTCTGCTCCCGGCTTTTTTCATCCACTTTCAGATAGGTAAAGGTGGAGATATTATGCAGCACATTGCTCAGACCGCTATAGGTCTTGTTCGAAATTTTGGGACGGTAGCGGATCTGCCAGCCGGCCACGACATTTGTCACGGATTCGAATCTTCCGGTGGGCACGATGACAAGCAGATAATCACCCTGGGGATCCGGGACATACTCCTGCAGGGTTTCATCGAAACGGTAATTGCCGCGGTTTTCACCCACATTCAAAAACACTTTTTCCTGCAGGGCAGAGAGCTCACTGGCCATCTGATAATCCCACCGGCTGTCGATGGTGCGGCTGTCATTGCGATATTGAATTTCCAGGTTGGCCAGATGGCTCTGGCGATCCTGCCAGGTCGTATCCTGAAACTGGGCATCGGGTTTAAAAAGCGCCATGCTGTCCGCCGGCAGTTGCTCAAAGAAAGGGGTGAAGTTTTTATCCCGGTAGACAAAGGAGAGCCGCCCCTGCCAATTTTGCGACTGAATTACATCCATATCCAATTGATTGGTAGAAGAGGTGGACAGTTTCAGCCGTTCCCCGTATTCCCGGGGATTATATAAATAGTCCTGCCTTACCGTGCGGGTGAAATTCACGTTCGTGCCAAAAACCGAAAGCAACTGCAAGCCCAGCGAAGGTTCGGTAAAATAGAAGCCGGTCAGGCTGGAGTCGGGATTCCGGACCTGCCGGTTTTCCTGGCGGAACCGGGCGTAGGGATATAATTTCCAGAATCGCTTGCCGAAATCGGCACCCATCCGCCGCCAGTCACTGCGCTGAATAACATCTTCGCTGTTTACCTGCTCCAGATACGCATTTCCCCGGAATATCGTGGAATCCAGCGAGGTAAGTTCAGCCCGGCCCCGGCGTGAAGAAATGCCGTTCCCCTGATTGATCAATCCCGCGTTGAGATCCATCTGCAGCAGACTGAAGGGCCGATACAGCAGCGCCGATTCCAGCGTGTTTTCATCACCCTGCAGGGCAGCCTGATTCAGGTTCCATTTATAATCGAAGCCGGGCTGATAGAGACGGTCCAGAGGCGAAAAGCGGGCCTGCCGCCGCTTCCAGTCCAGGCGCCAGTCGACCGAACCGATAGACTTTCCGAATAATTCCGTGGCGGCATTCCGGTATCCGGCCCCCAGCGCAAAGGCCTGCCCGGTATTATCATTATCATCCTGACCGGAAAATATGTTTTTATCAAATTGCGAAACGGAGACTTCACCGCCGATGGAAAAATGGCCGCCCGCCTGGTATGACAGATTCACATCCGACAGCCGCTTGTCCCCCGCCAATGGCACCAGCCGCACCGGCAGATAATCGCCGGCGCCGCTTCCCACATAGCGATAGACTCCCAATCGTTCTTTCACATATC
>JARRQT010000326.1:0-3280 GCA_037381445.1 Calditrichia bacterium | reverse complement strand
GTTGCGGAATAATATTAGGATATTGCGGATTTACCTTCGCGGGAATTTGGAGTGGTGGATCAGAAGCTTACATGAATTGGAAATAAAACAGATCAGGCCGCCGGTCTATCGTTTTATCACTGTATTGCTCCATGACTCCGGTTCTTCTTTCGCTCCCGGACGGAGAGCGACTGGCGGGGTGAGGTGCAATCCATCTCAATGGTGAAACTTTTGACCGGATGAGTATAGATGAGAAATACCCATATATTGCTGTTAAAATCGTTATTATTGATTATTTTGCTGGCCGGTCCGGTATTCAGCTGCCGGGCCGGTTTTCCGAAAGCGCCCAAAGCCTCACAGGTAGCACCCAATGTCTATCTGGATTGCCGGTTTTGTGATTTTGATTTTATACGTTCTGAAATACCCTATGTCAATTATGTGTATGACCGGTCCAATGCGGATATCTATATCCTGATCACCCGGCAGAGCACCGGCAGCGGCGGCAGGGAATATACCCTCAGTTTTCTGGGACAGGGTAGTTCCAGTGCATACAGCGATACTCTCAGCTTTGTGACCCTGCATGATGCCACCGATGATGAGGTACGGCATGAACTCACCCGCCATATTGAAATCGGCCTTATTCCCTATATCTACAACACCAAAATAATGGAAAGTCTGTCCATTGAATACAAGGGAAAACGGGATTCCCTGGTGGTCGATGATAAATGGAAACTGTGGTTCTTCCGCATAAACCTGGGCGGACATTTAGAGGGAGAAGCGGCCTCATCGAATTATTCCTATAGCAGCACCTTCTCCGCCGACCGTATTACCGAGAACTGGAAAATCAAATTTCGTGGCCGCTATTCCTATGAAAAAGACAGCTATGATATCGATGAAGGCACTCTCACCAGTTCGGAAAGCCATAAAAACTTCAGCCTGCTGACCGTCAAAAGTCTTACCCCGCACTGGTCAGTCGGGGTCAGCACTCATCTGTCATCTTCCACATACGATAATATCAGTTCTTCGCTGAGCGCTGCGCCGGGCATTGAATATAACTTCTATCCCTATAGCGAATCCACCCGCCGGGAATTCCGTTTGTTGTATGAGATTGGGTATGAAATTGACCATTATTACGAAGAGACCATTTTTAGCAAAATGAAGGAAGTCCTGCTGCAGGAATCGCTGGAAATCGGTTATGAGACCAAAAACCCCTGGGGGCGAATTGATATCTTTATCCGCGGCTCCCACTTCCTTCACGATTTTAGAAAAAACCATCTTTCCCTGTATAGCGAGATATCCCTGCGGCTCTATAAAGGCTTTTCCCTCTACCTGGAGGGCGGTTATTCGCGCATCCGGGACCAGTTGGCCCTACCCAAAAGCGAAGTGACCATCGATGAGGTGCTTCTGCAGCGGCGGCAACTGGAAACCCAGTACAGCTACTGGGGGGATGTCGGTCTGGAATTCAGCTTCGGTTCCATATATAACAATATTGTCAATCCCCGCTTTGGGGATTAAGGCGGTGAAAACCCGGTGGCATTTGATTGCACGCTTCCTGCTGCTGACCTCAATAGCGGAACGAACCGACCAGGCTGCGGTTCGCATTCCCTATCCGCTGGCCAAAGGCCACCCGGGGAAGGCCGGCTGATATTGGGCAATTGGGAAAAAATGAATAGAGGAAAAACAAGATAAAAGGAGAAATATGATGAGATATAAAATAATTACCGGAATGCTGCTGGCACTTTTTATTATTTCCAGTGTCGTTCTGGCAAAGGAGCAAGATGCTTCGCAGCCAGCCGAAAAACGGCTGATTGAAGAAATACGTGCCCACAAGGATGGGATGAAAGTATGGTGGACCGGGCATAACGGCTGGATCATCAAAAGCGATGACAGGGTGATTGCCACCGACCTCTGTCTGGAGTCACCGGACAGAAAGGTGCCCTCCCCGGTGAGTGCGGAAGAACTGGCTCCCATTCTGGATATCGCCTTTATCACCCATGAGCATGGCGACCATTTCGAGCCGGAGACCTGTAAAATATTGGCAAAAAAGTCCAACTGCATGTTTGTGCTGCCCAAAAACTGCGAGCAGATTGCGTTGGATTGGGGAATACCGGCGGCGCGCATCAAGGTGGCCACTCCCCGGGAACCATTCACTCTGTTGGGGGTGAAGGTGAAACCGATGCGGGCCATCCACGGGAATCCCAAATTCGCGGTGTTCTATGAAGCCAACCTGCAGGACTGCGGTTATCTGATTACTCTGGACGGCAAGGACATCTTGCAGCCGGGTGACACCGTGCTGCTGGAGGATCATCTCTTTCTGAAGCATGTGGACGTGTTGTTTCTCTCGCCGACCGAGCACAACATGGTCATCGAGCCGTCGGTTATCCTGATCAACGAACTGGAACCGGATTACATTTTCCCCCAGCACCGCGATACCTTTAAGGTCACCCCGGAGAACCGCTACTGGACTACCGCCTACCAGTATGAGGTAATGAATCTGCTCTCCAAGCCCATGAAGAACCGCTATCATATTCTTGAGATGGGGCAGGGCTGGATGATTAAGTGACGCGTTGCAGCAGAAAAATAGTGACGGAATTCATTCAAGCCCGGCGCTGCAGTCGGTTGTCAGTCTGTCCCATGGGATCATTCAATTCATTGCCGGCCATTATAGCCAGGCGCAGTCATCCTTTAATGATTATCTCAGTCATTACGGCATCCGTCAGAATAATATGAACCAGGCGCTGGTGCATCTTTTGCTGGGCAATTCATATCTTAGGAAGGGAGCAGGTTATCGGAGAACCGCATCGGAGTACGAAAAAGCAAAATATTTGCTTCCCAACAATGCGGAACCGGTAAACTATCTGGCAACCGTCCTGACGGTGGAAATGATGAATGCAACGCTTGAGCACGGCCGCCCTTTCCCCGTTGACATGTTTGACGAAGTCGAGAGAAATTTGATTCGTGTCATCAAAACCGAAAATAATATCAATGCTATCCGGAATCTTCGCACATTTTACAGAACAAGAATGGAGATTGACCGCGGGCTGGGGGACAAGGCCATGCAGTTAATCACGGAAAGGCTGGCATTGCTGGACAACATCGAAACCAGAGTGTGGGCGCGGATGCCGGAGGAATAGGGAAATTGGCCTCTGATGACATGAATGTACACCATGTCTTATTTCAATCCACAAGAATGTCAGTCAATACCAAATAAATCAATTGGAAATGATAGATGTATTTCCGAGAGGAGTCCCATGAGACGGGACGAAGTCGGATAATCTTAATTTGAAACAAGGATTTTTCT
>JARRQT010000325.1:0-3761 GCA_037381445.1 Calditrichia bacterium | reverse complement strand
GTTTTTTTGAATTCTGGTAAATCTCGGGAGACGTATCCGCGGAAAAAAGCACCTGAACTTTACCGTACCTGTCGCGCAGGTTGACAAAGAACACTCCCCCGTGATCGCGCCAGGAGTCAATCCATCCGTTTAAAATAACCTCTTTGCCTTTCAGGGAACCGTTCAATTCACCGCATGTGTGAGTTCTTTTCAGTCGCAAAACCAAACCTTTCCTTAATCTATTTCAAGCGTGAGAATATAAAACGACCGCAATTACTAAACAAGTTTAAAAATACATGAGATACAGTGGAGACGGCTCATAAGAAAAAAATGCCGTGATACGGGAATATCACGGCATTGTCCGGAATCAAATTTGGGTTCTGCAATTTTCTATTCTGCTTAACCAAATACAAATTTCGTTTTTATAGTAACGACTCCCTGCGCACCTGTGAGGGCAGGAAAGTTTGACCAGCGCCGGACCGAACTGATAATGCATCTCTCAACCTTGGGATTATTCAATGTGGAATTTATAATTTTGACGGCACCTACCCGTCCGGAGGGCAGGATGTCGAAGGTCAGCAGAATCTCACCGCGCAGATTAGGATCGACTTTCAATTGGGACTGGTAGCAATATTCCACAGACGCTTTATTCTGATTTATTGTAGCATCTATCACTTCGGGATCACGCTGGGTGGACCCCGCACCGCTTCCGCTCACTCTGGTGCCCTGGGCCAGCTTGATGGATCCGCTCCGGGAAACACTCGATCCTCCGGAAACCCCGGTGCCGCTGATGAGATCATCGATCCCGGTTTCTCCCACCTCACTGCCAAATCCTCCGCCTTTGGCGAGGCGTGTTTTTTGCCCGCGCTGGGTGGCTGCCTGTAGAGCCGCTGTTCCGGCAACCAGAGCCCCGGCATCGCCAATTCCTGAGCCTGCGCCATCCGAGCCGCCAAGAATATCGGCATATGACAATGAACCCGATCCGCCTTCTCCCCCTGCAGTCAGGGCGCCGAGCACGCCGTAGCCGGCGGCTTCCTGCTCCATTTTGCGCCGTTTGGCAAGCCTCTCACCTGCCCCGGCCTGGCGGCGTTTTACTTTATCCGCAACGGACTCACTGACCAGTTGCTGGCCTTCTTCGCTCAACTCTTCGGTTTTTCCGGCGCCCTCTTCCTCCCCGGGAAGCAAACCGGCACCGGGCCCTTCCCCTTCTGTCGCTGCAGGAGGCGTCACGATTTCCGTGTAGAGCTGCTGAAGGTAGCTTTGCTTTATCTGCTGCTTTTCCTGCTCGGACATCTGCCACTGTCGCGTGCTCATGAAAAAGGCAAAGGAATACAGAAGTACCCAGGTAATTAATAAAATTGCATAATACCTTTTATCAAAAACATCCCAGAAATGCTTTTCAAATTCCTTGGGAAATCCGACTAATTTGAATCCCTGGGGACCGCCCCTTCCATGAGGAAAACCACCCGGATTGCTATTTTTAAAATCAGCCATGTTGTATTATCCTCTTCCCAAATAAACTATTTTTCCTGATAAGTTAGTAATCTTAATTTATTATAGTCAGATTGACCGCACGTATACAAAACTTTTACCAGCACCTGAAATGGCGTATTCTCATCGGCTTGAATGGTTACTTCATGTGTAAATGGTTTTCCGTACCTGACTTCGTCTTTTTTGGCTTCATCAGCCATCTGTTTTAGTCTTGCAAACAGCGGATTGACCAGATTATCATTTTGATTCAGATCAGTTAATTCCATAATAACATTATTGCCAACCAGAATTGAATGACGGGTTACCGCCACACTCAATTCTTTTTTGGGAGTATCGATACTTGCCGAATAAGGCAGCTTCAGATCTTCCGATGGGGTCATTATCTGACCGGTGGTTGAATATGTCTTCAGGAGGAAAAGCAGGATGATTGTCATCATATCCATCATGGATGTGAGATTCAATTCCTCTTTTCCGATAAGAAGATGCTTTTTTCTGCGAGATGGAATATATGCCATCGATTATTCCTCACTTGGTCTTTAGATAACTACTTGCCCGATTATAATTTGCGGGAACAGCTCCTGTTCATTCCCTTCCGAATCGGTATAAATGGTAATATAATCCATTGTTTTAATAATTGTCTTATAAGGGATATCCGCTTCGGCAGTAAGCATTATTGCATTTTTATCGCTGAAATCCGTTGAAGCGACCCGCTCCTTTATTTCGGCCAGCTTTGCCCGCAGCGCCGCAAAATTATATGAGCCATCCGGATTCAGAGGTATGGAAGGTTCACTGCCGTTTTTCTTCTGCGCTTCCTCCGCCTTCAGGAAGCCGCTTTGCGTTCCGATGAAATATCCCTGCTTTGAGACAATGACGTTCAGTCCAAGGCGCTTTTCTGTTTCCACCGGTTTTTCCATTTCAGCGGCCCCTGCTCCTTCGCTTTTGGGAGGCAGATTAAGCTGTTTTATTGCCAGCTTCGTCCATACGGAGCCGGCCAGAAGAAGGGGAATCAGGACCACCATCAGGTTCATCACCGGACGAATATCCAAACTCATGGCTTCCATCTTGTGGTGCCGCCGCATCGAGGGTTTATAAGCCATAACAATTACCTTCTAAATTTTAACGACTGCCTGTAATTAAATTAATTAATTTCACAAGATGCTCGTCCATTTCATCGATGATCTGCGTGGTCTTGTTCTGAATAATATTGTATACAATCAGCGTGGGAACAGCCACGGTAAGACCAAAGATGGTTGTATTCATGGCAACCGCAATACCCTGGGCCAGAATTTTCGGTTTATCAGCTTCGGGAATTTCAGCCCCGCCAATAGCCTCAAAGGCAATGATCAAACCATAAATTGTTCCCATCAGACCGGTGAGCGTGGCGACATTTGCCAGCATGGAAAGATAGTTGGTGCGTTTCTGCAATTGAGGAATGATTTCCAGCGTTCCTTCATCCACGGCATTTTGAATGGAACGAAAATCCAGACTCTCGCTTTCGGCGACCTTTTTCAAGCCAGCCAGAACCACATACGGCAGCGCTTTCTGTTTTCCCTGTTCGCAAAGTTCGATGGCCCTTTTAATATTGCCGCTGGTGACCAGTTTCCTGACTTCCATCATAAATTTATCAGCATTTACATTGGATCGCACCATCACATAATAAATCCTTTCAATTGCAAATCAGCAGAATGACCCACATAAAGATGTAACCAGATGAACTGGTGCTGAAATTCTCGAAGAAGTGTTTCCAGAATTGAACAGCAGAACCCATAATAAAAACCTCCTTAAATTTGGATAATATGTTACTTATTTTCTAATTAGATTAAAACCGTTTCTTCTTTAGCAAGGCATCAATATCGTCAATGGGATCGACCCGTCCGCTGGAAATCGGTTCATATTGAATCTGCTCCGCCTGCGGCACCAGTTCATTAATAAACGATTTCTCGGCCCTTACTTCTTTGAAATCAGGAGTAATCCGGCGATCGAACATCTTGACCTGCGGGAGTTCCATGCGTGCGGAAATGGTATAGGTCTTCCCCAGTTTTGTCAAATCGATTATGCGGCTGTTTTGTGCTGTTGAATCTGTCCGGGACGCCTGCCCCTGGGCAAAGGCGGCCTGCACAATCATCAGACAGAATAGTGCTATGGTGACGAATAATTTCATCGCTTTATTCCCATCTTTTTATTGAGCTATTATTCGATTCTTATTCAGGACAGCAACCTTCTCCATTTGGTTCATATCCACACTTTCGGCGGCCTGGCGGCGAATCCGCTCGGCGGCAGAGGTAATCTCG
>JARRQT010000324.1:0-3314 GCA_037381445.1 Calditrichia bacterium | reverse complement strand
GCCGGGGCGCTCGCCATGCAGGACTATACAGCGGTCCGCATCCAGCAGAAAGCGCTCCCCGGTAATGGCATGGCTGGGACAGTGACGCAGGCAGGCATGGCAGTTCCGGCAGGCATCCATCATGCGGGATTCCTCCTGCCACTGGTCGTTGCGGCAGGGCAAGTCGGAATAAAGACCGACCAGCTCCAGAAAACTCCCCATCCCCGGCACATAGCAGATGTTATTTCTGCCGTAGGCGCCCATTCCGCTGCGGACCGCCAGAAGCTTCAGGGGCAGATTGGCATGAGCTACCCCATAGCCAAATGGGTTGAGAATTCCATTCAACAAATCGGCCACCTGCCGGGGTACCTTCCGGTAATCGGTGTAAGTCGGCGGAATGATCAAAGATAATGACTTGCCGTGCCAATTGAATACAGCGGCGGTCTGCGGCCGGGGGACCGCGATGATAATAATGGATTGCATATCGGGCAGGGTTTCAGGAGGGGCAAATGAAAATGCAGTCAGGCGCTCTTCGTAAAATTCCTCGGAAAAATTGCCCTCCCGATAGAGCGCCTGCAGCGCTTCCTCCAGATCCCGGATATGATGATACGAAACCATGCGGCCCTGGTATCCCCTATTATCCAATTGCCGCCATATCCTGTCCATCGCCGGATTGCCGGTCATCATTCCATCATCTCCTGTCCGGCAACAACTTCATAGTGAGTGACATTGGGCTCCGGTTCGATCAGATATTTTTCATCATCCGGATAATACCGGGCCTTTTCGATATCTGATCCGGCGAACCCTGCTATTGCCTCATAAGATTCCCAGTAGGAGGTCAGAACAAAATGGACCCTCCCCTTGTCAGCCCGGCGAAGAATAATAACGCCCCGGTTGCCCGGAGTGGATTTCAGTCCCAGGAGTCCGGTGGCCCGGATATAATCCAGATATTGGTCAGCTGCGTCCTCCGCTACCATGCCATGCCACATTCTTGCAATCATATTTTCCATCTCCATTATTGCTGGTCAACAGACTTTTTTCTCACATTAAAATCATTGGCAAAATTTGAGCCTTTCAATGCTCTAAAAACAGGAAAAGAAGTCTTCAGCGCAAAATCTCGTTTCCGGACATATCATAATTTGCACCTTTCCCAAAGCAATGCCCCTAAAAATATGTCTCGCCAATTTACGGATGTTTGGCAGCGGGGTTTCGACAGATTAAGAAAACAACGGGAGCCTGCCGCATGATATCAAGCAGAGATCCGGAGATCCAAAATCTATAATTTCAACGAGCTGTAGTATAGCCGGAAGCCCAAGGTTCGGATGCTTTAAAAATTGCCAAATTTTCCCAGAGATTGTTTGTCAGGATTGGATTCAGTGAACCTGGAGTGATATGTTCCACTCACCTTTATTCTGATGCTCTTTTATCTGTTCGAAGAAACTTCATATTTGCAGAATTTGGTTATTTCTGCCAAATTTAGTAGTCATGACTATAAGTATTTGAGAATTGCGAAGCCTATTGACACAATTTTCCACAAATTGATCCAAACAGGTCGACAAAAAATAATTGAAGATACAAAATTTTTGAGCAAAGCAATCTCTTTATCATTTCCCATTTTTGATAACTGATTAACTGCGCTCGAATATATTTACTTAACCAGATATACAATCTCTTATTTGATTTTTTTGAAATCAAAACCATGTGCGATTTTATGCCAATCTTTAGAATCGTGGCCTGAATTGCATTGCTTTGAATTGACTGAGAAAAAGTCTGCTTGCTTCTGTTTCATGAAAACCCAGCAAAGTGGTAGAAACCTCCATGAGACAATTTATTTCAGTCTGTGTTAATTGTCTATCTGCTATAGCCACCTGGCAGAGATAATTGAAAATATGATATCGTTCATTTGGATCAATTTCCAGCAGCTTTTTAACACTGTCAGTCAATAGTGTGATGATAGCATCCTGGGTTTTCACATTCCGTAACAATTCGGTTAAATAATTTCTGGGATAAACAGTGAAATTGGATAAATTTTCTATTATTTTCTCCTCTTCATCAACAGTAAATTCCTTATCAATTCCGGCCAGAAAGAAACCACCGGCTGCAATCAATATCAAACGATAATAATCCCGTTCATTATCGGGATGAAGTTCTAATTGCCTGACTAATTTGTCCATCTTTTCGTTTAATACCAGATCTTCTTTTAATTCCTCCTTATTTTCCTTATAAGTACGATATAAATCGGATTCACTGAAATAATGGATAGCTTTCACACGCAAAGGATTCGTCGGATGTGTTTCATGAAACGGGATGGCTGAGTCAACATGTTTTTCCAGGATATTATCAACTTCGTTCAGGTAATCGTTTGGACTAAAATCAACCTTCTCAAAATTTAGTCCTGATGACAATTTAAAAAAAGTAAATACGCAGTTCTCCAGGTCTGGAGCAGCAATAAACCCTAAACGGTCCGCAGAAATCTCTGCAAATTTTTCCCATAGTCTGATTAAATTCTTTATGGGAACCGGCATTTGATCAGAATTCGGATATAGATTGGAGATTAGCAATTTCAACTCGGCTGTCTTAAAAATAATATGAGCCAATTCATGCCCGATTACAAATTTCAGCTCCTTATCGGATAGCCGTTCAATCAAACCGGAATTAAAAATGATCAAATGGCTCTGCCGATCAGTTCGCCGCAAAATGGAAAGTGCATTCAGTGCCGGATCATTTGTGACGAAGAATTCTACCGGATCGCGGAACTGTAATGCATCTTTTACTTCATGACAGAGATGATGTAATTTAGGTGCCAGTTTGGGAGTCAACCTGAATCCCCGGCCTTCATAAAATGATTGATAGTAATTCTTTTCATCCGGATATTTGCATTTCTCCAAAATCGGCGCCAGTAGATCAGCAAACAAAATTTGTCCGATTCGTTCGCTCAGTCTCTTGTCCTGGTCAAACCGGAATATTTCCAGAAACTTTTTGTCGTTCATGGAAAACTCCTTCTTTCTTAATTAGACATCTGATATTGGACCTGCCGCAATAAGCACATTTGGATGGAGAGTTGAAAATTAGGCTTGAGAGCGAGTTTGTAAGTCAGCAGGAATAAGCAGTCAATTATCGTATCCGATCATTATAATTTTGAAATAACTGCAGGCTGTGAGTAGTTGATCAGTCAGGGAATTCGAATAACGCATCCCCCCATTGTGCTTCAATGCCAATCGCAATTTGCAAATGTGAAGAGACACTTTTGTCAAAGATTGCTACCAGCCATATTCCATTACAGCGTAAAACTAAAGGTAATCAAAGATTCCTGCATTGAGTTTTATCATACCACT
>JARRQT010000323.1:0-3737 GCA_037381445.1 Calditrichia bacterium | reverse complement strand
ACTCAGCCACCGGTGCTTTTCATCCTAATTTGGCCGGGTTATCCGGCAGCGTTTTTTTACGGAATATCTTTTTAGCAAGCTGGGGCAGCAAATGTTGTTCGCCGTCGATCAATGCTTCCTTCTTTTTTCTGGTCCAGCCCTGCACCTGTTTCTCCCGATAAAATGCTTCATCAATCCGGGGGTATTCTTCATAATAAACCAGCTTCACCGGCAATCTTCGCCTGGTGTAATTTGCTCCCTGGGCATTCTGATGTTCCCAAAGCCGTCTTTCCAGATCCTTGGTGCTGCCGGTATAATAAGTACCGTCGGCACATTCCAGGATATACATAAAACCTTTACTCATTCATTTTTACCCTGCTCAGGTTTTCCAGTATGTGAAGATTAAGCTGCTCTTCTTCCTGCATCTGCTGCTTGAGTTCATCGGTCAATGTCCTGGAACGTTCCTTAAAATCAAAATCGTCTTCTTCATCGGGCAGGCCCACGTAGCGGCCCGGCGTCATCACATAATCCAGTTCCTTCACTCTAGTATCAGGATTGAAACATCTTCAGATATTCTTCAAATATAAATATCCGGTTACGCTGGTAACCGGTGGTTTCGACCAATATTTTCTCTTTGATAAAAGCCTGTACCAAATCATTGGCCGCTTTTGGCGAAAGACCGGTTGCTGTTTGCACGGATTTGACGGACACGACCGGTTTTTTAAACAAATAATGAAATAAGGCCATACCCCGATGCGAGCGTTTGCCCATTTTCATTATCGATTCTTTTTCAATGGATTCCTTCATTTTTATAATATTCTTTAGGGTGGAAACGGCATTATCCGCTGTTTGGATAATCCCTGTCAGAAAAAATTTTATCCACTTGTTAAGATCATTCTTTGTCCTTACGGCGGTTAAATTATCATAATACAATGTTCTATTTTTTTCGAAGAAGTCGGAAAGATATAATAATGGCTCTTCCAATACATGGTTTGAGACCAGGTATAATGTGATCAACAGCCGGCCTATTCTGCCATTTCCATCCAGAAAAGGATGGATTGTTTCGAACTGGTAATGGGCTATGGCAATTCGCACTAAATGTGGAATTTTTATTTTGGCATTATTTAAAAATAGCACAAAATCAGTTAATAATTGCGGCATTTCGACATGAGCTGGTGGTATAAATGTGGCATCGGCCAGGCTGGCGCCGCCTATCCAGTTTTGGGATTGTCTGAACTCTCCCGGAGTTTTATGCTCGCCCCGGCCACTTGAAAGTAACATTTTATGAGTATTTCTAATCAGCCTGTTAGAAAGCGGCAATTTCTCAAGTTCCTGAATAGCCATATTCATGGCCTTTACGTAATTATTAACCTCTTTCCAATCATCCCGTTTTTCCGGATCTATTTCCTGCTCGTCAATCAATGCTTCTTGGATTTGCGTTCTGGTTCCTTCGATTCTGCTGGAAACTACCGCTTCTTTAAAAATATGCATGATAATAAACATACCTGTATCCGGGATGAACCGGGAAAATGCATTAAGTTCACCTACTTTTAAAGATGCTTTTTCGAGGAGCTCATTTATATATTCATCCGTCCAAAAAAAGGAGTGATTGATCTTTTCCGGTATAAAATATTCATATTGATAACCTTTGCCGTATTTTCCCGCTTTAAAATCCTTGATATCCATTTATTGCTCCAAGGTAAAATATGCTTTCCAGTATTTTACTTAATCGCGTTAAAGTAAAATATAAGATATCATCTTTTACTTTCCTATCTCAACTTAAAACAATTAACCAACATCCAGTTTTTTAAGATTTTCCAGTACCTGTTTGTTCAGACGTGCTTCCTCCAACATCTGTGCTTTCAATTCCGCCTGTAGCTTGGTAAACCGTTCGTTGAAATCAAAATCATCATCTTCCTCGGGCAGACCCACATAGCGTCCGGGCGTCAATACATAATCCAATTCCCTGACCCGTTCGATGGAAGCGGAATTACAGAAGCCTTTTATATCTTCGTATTTACCGACGGCTGAACCGGCCGAAACCCGCCAGTTGTGGTAGGTGCCGGCGATCTTTTGAATATCTTCTTCGGACAGCTCGCGAGTGCGGCGGTTGATCAGATGCCCCATATTGCGGGCATCGATGAACAGAATTTCTTTACCTTTTCTCGGAAATAAGCCGCTGGCTGAGCTTGCCGAAGTCCGGCTGATAAACCAGAGACTGGCCGGTATCTGGGTATTCAAAAACAGTTTGGCCGGCAGGTTGACAATGCAGTCGATCAAACGCGCTTCCACCAGCGCTTTGCGGATATCCCCCTCACCGGATGTCTTGGAGGTAAGCGATCCTTTGGCCAGCACAAATCCGGCCTGTCCGCCTGGCGCCAGGTGATAAATAAAGTGTTGTATCCAGGCATAATTGGCATTGCCGGACGGGGGCACCCCATATTGCCAGCGGCCGTCCTTGCGCAGCAGTTCGCCGGACCAGTCGCTGTCGTTAAACGGCGGATTGGCGATCACATAATCGGCTTTTAAATCTTTGTGTGCATTATTTAAGAAGGAGCCTTCGTTATTCCATTTAACCTGTGAGCTGTCTATCCCACGAATGGCAAGATTCATTTTGCACAGCCGCCAGGTAGTCTGGTTGCTTTCCTGCCCATAGATAGAAATATCATTGATGTTGCCCTGGTGGCTTTCCACAAACTTTTCGGATTGAACAAACATGCCTCCCGAACCGCAACAGGGGTCAAGCACCCGTCCCCTGTAAGGTTCCAGCATTTCCACCAGCAATTCAACCACCGAGCGGGGCGTGTAGAACTGTCCGCCCTTTTTGCCTTCCGCCAGGGCAAACTCACCGAGAAAATATTCGAACACCCTTCCGAGAAAATCGCCTTTGCCGTTACCGTTTGCTGAACCGGCGGAAGCGTCATTCATGGAAACATTGCTGATCAGGTCTATCAATCCGCCCAGGTTTGTGGGGTCGAGATTCCCCCGGGCATAGACTTTGGGCAGCACATCTTTCAGGGAAGCATTATCCCGTTCGATAGCATCCATCGCCGCATCGATATCTTTTCCGATTTCCGGCAGTTTGGCCCGTTTTTGCAGATAAGTCCAGCGGGCAGATGGCGGCACGAAGAAGATGTTTTCCGCTTTGTACTCGTCACGGTCTTCGGGATCGGCGCCCAGATATTCGGCTTCGCCCTTTTTCAACTTTTCGTAATGCGCTTCAAAGGCATCGGAAATATATTTCAGGAAAATTAGTCCCAAAACGATGTGTTTGTATTCGGCGGCGAAATATATTTCAGGAAAATTAGTCCCAAAACGATGTGTTTGTATTCGGCGGCGTCGATATTCTTACGCAGTTTATCCGCCGCTTTCCAGAGCTGCTTTTCGATTGGTTCTTCTTTTGAATTATTGTTCTTCGGCATGTTTCACATATCCCTGTCAGGTTTTGATAAATCCAAAGAAAATATTCCCGCGCTATAGTTTCGGGACCTTTCCCTTCACGATAGATAAGATAATATTAAGACAATAACGTTTTAAGTTATTCTATGGGCTAAATATATGCAATTGAAAAAACAAAAAGAGTGTTCAGCAGGCTGATTGCGCAGTTCCAATTTTTATGTATTCGCCGCAAGAATGGGAGAGCGTCCGGAGATACCGTCATTTCTACAATAATTGAAACATCTGCGATGATTTGACCCAAGGACCTTCTATTGCCACATTGCACAAAAATTGATAAAAAAGTAACTTTCTTCGCCAAT
>JARRQT010000322.1:0-4797 GCA_037381445.1 Calditrichia bacterium | reverse complement strand
TGGTATTGCCAGGCATGCAGGACATGCAGATTGACCAGGAAGATGAGCAGAAAAGAAAAGAACGGCAGAAATGATAACCTGCTTTTGTTAGTGAACCGGATTTTGTTCATTGAAATCCTTCAGTTCAACTTTCCTCGTTAAAAATAAAAAGAAAATATGAATACTTCAATATTTGATTGTCCATTATCTATATTATTCAGGTCTGTCCCGAAGCCGCTGTTCAGGGATTAGGACCACGTCCTGACTGCGGCTTAATATCGGATCGATGCACAGCGCTGCCGCCCCCATCACGCCGACATGCTCCACCCGGGACACCTCAACCTTCAGGCGTTCTACGGGCGGATAAAAATCATACATGCGGATAGACGCCCACATATCATTTTTGAAAAATGGGAATGACCGGCTGACCGAGCCTCCCAAAACGATCATTTCCGGATCCACAGCACCCAGTATTACCTTGATTACATTGCCCAGGTGCACGCCGAATTCGGAAAAGATTTTCAGCGCATGAGCATCGCCGTCCAGCGCCCTCTGGTTGACTATTTCTCCCTTAATCCCGTATGCTTCCATGAAAAATTTTCCGCTGCAGAAGTCTTCGAACGTCCTGTGATTATAAGGAATGGTACCGAACTCCCCTGCACCGCAGCTCACGCCAGAATATAACCGGTCATCCAGGATTAAGCCCGCCCCAAGACCGGTCCCGATGACCAGTCCCGCACCATTGAGATAGGGTTTTAGTTTTCCGTAATATTTTTCTCCCAGCGCAAAACAATTGGCATCATTGTTCAAATAGACAGGAACGTGATACTGTTTTTCGATAATATCTTTCAGATGAACATCCTGCCATAACGGGAAATTCTGCATTTTATAGACAATCCCGCTCTGCAGCGACACCGGACCGGGCACTCCGATGCCGATACTGCCAACAGATGAATTGAACTGTATATCAATCAGTTTGAAAACAGTTTTCAATATTTCGGCAACGCTTTCCCCGGCGTTAATATCAGCGGAAGCAATTTTTTGCAGGGAACGGTTCCTCACCCTGCCCACCTGGACTTTTGTCACTCCCAGGGCTACTCCGATAATTTCCATTTTTTCTTCCTTTTGCTGTAATTGGGCTGTATGAACCTTCATTGACAGTGTAAATTCCATATTCCTTGTTTACAATTTTCGCGAATCGATCCTGTCTTCAACATAGAACTACTTGGCTCAGCAACCATTTGTATGCGAGCATTATCCTCTCATTTAAAACACAGAAAGTATGCCAATCTCTTTTTTATCGGAGAATGAATCGGTTCTTAGTAATTGCATATAAAATAAAGGCAACCGCATTCATTTGATTATTAATTTAATAAGCGACGGTTATTAATTTGATAATTGGTGAATTGAAATATTGAATTTCACAGATGATGCGTTTCAGGGATGTTGTTATACTTTCGAATGGAAGTGTTCCTGAGATTTTTATAAAAAACGACAATCGGATTATGGTTTACCTCCTGGTATTCAAATGGCACTATTCTTGTAATTTTTAAACTGTTACACATCGGCTTTTTCCATTTCAGTGAAGCCGGATTCTCAGACAAAACCCTTAGGGAACTTAACTTTTAGACAGGACAGGCAATGAATATTTTGAGGGGAAAAGGACTTCATATCATCCTGATGATGAATATTATCATATTGGTTTCCGGCTGCCACAAAAATTCCTTATCAAATGAAACGAAAGAAGAACCAATGAATATTAAAGAACAAGCCCAGGACCTGCTGGCGCAAATGACCCTTGAGGAGAAAATCGGTCAGATGACGCAAGTGGACCGCAGGTATCTGCAGAACGAAGAAGATATCAAAACCTGTTTTATCGGTTCTTTGCTCAGCGGCGGGGGGTCCCGTCCGGCCAGCAATACGCCTGCAGCCTGGGCGGACATGTACGATCGCTATCAATCCATTGCCCTGAAAACCAGGCTGCACATCCCGCTCATCTATGGAATTGATGCGGTTCACGGACACAACAATGTGGCAGGCGCGGTGATCTTCCCCCATAATATCGGACTCGGTGCAACTGGCAGCAGTGCACTGGTTGAGCAGGCCGCTCGGATCACTGCGGAGGAAGTGGCCGGCACTGGCATCAACTGGACCTTTGCGCCCTGTGTAGCGGTACCCCAAAATGAACGCTGGGGCCGCACCTATGAGGGCTTCAGTGAATCGCCGGACCTGACCTCCACACTGGGCGCGGCCGCCGTTCGTGGATTTCAGGGGAAAAGTCTGTCAGATGGGGGCAGTATCCTGGCCTGCGCCAAACATTTTGCGGGAGACGGCGGTACCGCCAATGGCAAGGATCAGGGAGATACGCAACTGGATGAAGCAGCCTTCCGGCAGATTCATCTGGCGCCGTATATTTCTGCAATTGACGCCGGAGTGGGGTCGGTCATGGCTTCCTATAGCAGCTGGAACGGACAGAAGATGCATGGACACCGATATGCCCTTACCACCATTCTAAAGGGGGAACTGGGATTCGAGGGATTTGTGGTTTCGGACTGGAAGGGTATCGATCAGCTTGCCGCTGATTATTACGAAGCGGTTGTGCAGGCCGTCAACGCCGGAATCGACATGGTGATGGTGCCGGAAAATTATAAACAATTCATCGAAAATCTGACCAGAGCAGTGAATACCGGCCGGGTGCCTCAGGAGCGGATCGATGATGCGGTGCTTCGAATTCTGAAAGTCAAATATGCGCTGGGTCTGTTCAATCATCCCTATGCGGATCGAAAACTCACCGCTTCGATTGGTTCTGCCTCCCATCGCGAAGTGGCGAGGGAATGCGTGCGGCAGTCGCTGGTATTGCTGAAAAATGAGAACAGCATACTGCCCCTCTCAAAGACTGTAGCCAAAATTGTGGTGGCCGGCAAAAATGCGGATGATCTCGGTAATCAGTGCGGCGGCTGGACCATCGAATGGCAGGGACAAAGCGGGGCCATCACCTCGGGGACCACAATTCTGCAGGCCATTAAAAATGCCGTTTCCCCGTCGGCTTCAGTCATTCATTCGGCCGACGGCAGCAACGCGGCCGGTGCTGATATCGCGGTGGCGGTAATCGGCGAGACACCCTATGCTGAATTCCAGGGTGACCGGGACGACCTGTCGCTCACAAGTGAAGATATGGCGGTCATCAGGAACCTGAAAAACGCTGACGTGCCGGTGGTAACCATTCTGATCTCCGGACGGCCGCTCATTATCAATGAAGCGCTCGATCTCAGCGATGCGTTTATTGCCGCCTGGCTTCCCGGCAGCGAGGGGTCCGGCGTCAGCGACGTGCTGTTCGGCGATTACGATTTCACCGGACGCCTCCCCCATTCCTGGCCGCGCGGCATGGAGCAAATCCCCGTGAATGCGGGTGATCCCGGATACGATCCCCTGTTTCCCTTCGGGTATGGGCTTTCTTACCAGTAGCCCATCTTTTTAATTTTGCCGGATATGGCGATAGCTGTCTATTAAAACGCCGGAGAGATAATTTCCGCAACATCTTCTGATACAGAAATTTCTTGTTTAACCTTTACAATTAAGGCAGGAGTATCTATGAAAACCTTTTTTCGAAGTCCCAATTTTCTGCTCATCGTGACAGGCGCCCTGGTAGTGATGGTAATGATAGTTCTTGTCACTGGTTCAGGCAGCTTTTCTATTTTTGCCCAATCCGATAATGACATCAGCGCCAAAGTGGATCAACTCCTGGCCCAGATGACACTGGAGGAGAAGATCGGCCAGATGACCCAAGTGGACTTGACGGCCCTGAAAAATGAGACAGATATTGAAACATATTTTATCGGTTCTGTCCTGGCCGGCGGAAATTCGGAAATCGATGATATTTCACCGCAGGGCTGGGCGGATTATTATGACCGCATTCAGAAGTATGCCCTGCAGACCCGCCTGAAAATTCCGGTCATTTTCGGGATTGATGCGGTGCACGGCCATAACAATGTGCAGGGAGCGGTGATATTTCCTCACAATATCGGGCTGGGCTGCACCAACAATCCTGCGCTGGTAGAAAAGGCCTCCCGCATCACAGCGCTGGAAATGGCCGGTACCGGTATCGACTGGGATTTTGGGCCCTGTGTTGCTGTGGTCCGCAATGAGCGCTGGGGCCGCACCTATGAGAGTTTCGGAGAATCCCCGGATATTGTCAAGGTTATGAGCCCGGCGGTGGTGAGAGGGCTTCAGGAAAATAGTGTTGAAGATGGAAGTGCGGTAGCGGCCTGTGCCAAGCATTTTCTGGGTGACGGCGGAACCACTGACGGCGTGGATCAGGGCAACTGCGAGTGCGACGAAGAAACACTGCGTAAGATACACCTGCCGGGATATATTGAAGCCATGAAAGCGGGCACAAAAACAATCATGGTTTCTTTCAGCAGCTGGAACGGTACAAAAATGCACGGCCACAGGTACCTGTTAACAGACGTCCTGAAAGGTGAGCTGGGTTTCAGCGGATTCCTTGTTTCGGATTGGGCTGCCATCGATCAGCTTCCCGGCGATTATAAAAGCGATATTGAAAATTCCATCAATGCCGGTTTGGATATGATAATGATAACTGCCGGACCCGGCGATCCGAACAATTATGTTGAGTTCATTGAAAATTTGAGGGACCTGGTAAATGAGGGAAAGGTGCCGTTGTCGCGCATTGATGATGCGGCCCGCAGAATCCTGCAGGTAAAATACGAGCTGGATATTTTTGGACATCCCTTCACGGACAGTAAGCTTACTAAAAAAATTGGCTCTGCCGAACATCGGGAAGTGGCCCGCCAGTGCGTC
>JARRQT010000321.1:0-3943 GCA_037381445.1 Calditrichia bacterium | reverse complement strand
GTAACATCGCTTCGGATGCGATACATCGTCCGGCAAACAGGAAGAGAAATTCTTTTGACGGGATTTTCTGAATCAACAGAATTGAGGCTGTTCTGTTCATTCCCTAAGATTTGTCCGGTAAACATTATGGGTGATAAACATCCTATTTTTGCAGCGGCCTGCCTGAGATTATTTCCGGAAGAAAATGCCGGAATAATTTCGAATGGTGATATTGTTTTAAAATATCTTACCGATTACTCAATCTCCGCAAAGGGAATGGTAGCAAGAATTTCCCTGTAATCATCCAAAAATAAGAGTGTATCCCCCGCCGCCTGCATTCCTGAAATATATCGGGAAGGCATGAGTTTGCCGTCCGAGAAAGTATGGGTATTCAGATCATATTTTAGAAAATTTGAAGAATAATAATACTCACTGAAATATAGAAAATGATCGTATTTGAAGCACTGGCTATACGCCGCATCCCGGTCCAGGTCTATTTTTTCAAGTAACCGGCCGTCTACATCAAGAATGGCCAGATAATCTTGCAGGTTAAACTGATCCACCAATACAAACAGGGAATCATTGCTGCATTCAATCCCGCCGATGAAAAACTGGTCTGTGGAACTGATTTCATACAATACATCCGCACTGTCTGCTGAAATGTTGAAGCGCAGAATCCGCGTATGCTTTTGAATACCCCCCTCATAGTCTGCAAGAAACAGGAAGGAGGCATTTCCTGTCACAAGATTATAGGCAGAGTAATTTTTCCATTGTCTGAGTTCTTTGCTAATCAAATTATACTTTATCAAGCCGGCGCCATAACCGGCAAAGTAAATATTACTGCCCAGTTTTTTGAAACCCGTTACTGCATATGGGATGTTTTCAGGGAGTTTTAGGAATATCTGTGTGGATTGATACGGATATTTATATAACAATGCCAGGGTATCCACGTCAATATAACCGGAATCGGACAGCAGAAAACGCATTGTAAAATTTTTAGCGCGCAGAAATACGTCAAATATTTTTACAGGAAATAAATATTGCATGAGATACCCGCTTCCCGAAGGCAAATAAACCGGTGTGAGTTCCTGCTCCGGTTTAAACACACCGCTGGTCCTGTCTCCGAACTGAATTGTGGTGATGGAATTTTCCTTGACAGCAAACCCGTCCTTTTCATGAATTGTCAGGCTGTCATAATTCATCATGCTGATATCTATGGATTGTTTAAGCTGATAGTAAAGAGCGGATTGAGAATCGGGCGACCCGCTGCTTCCGGATGGATTCAGAACATTTTTATCTTCGCTGCACGAAACTAAAAGCAGAAAAAATGAGCATATCCAAATAATGAAAGGAATTTTTTTCATAATCAATCCTCTATCTGACTTTAATAAGTTCATTGACCCTGTCCGTGTTTAAACGGGATATGTCAACTCTGGTTTTGGGAGCGAATAGTTGTCCCTCGGCTTCGGAGAGAGCAAAGACAAAAATGGCGTTCTTATCATAGTCGGCATAATAAAGTTTCCCATTATCGACAAATATTCCGTCGATCGATTCAGCCGGAGATGGTATTTCGGGCAATAAAAGATTTGACCTCATATCATAACGGAAAATTCCGCCATCAAAATCGACGGAATATAAAATACTATCTGCACAGCAGAGATAATATCCCATCCAGGGAATCTTAAATTCCCCTGAATACTGTCCGTCAACAGTGTATCTTTTAACGACTTCACCCCCGGAATCAGTAGGATGAAACATGACATAAAGGAAGTTGTTGTCTGCACACATTCCCAGCATCTGATCATCGAAACCGGGGTATGGGAAAAATTGCAAGTCAATAGTATCTTTTTGGATATTATATCTGAGAATATTAGAATGCTCCAGGTCCAGAAAGATAAAGTCCGAATTGCCCGCTATATGATCACCGCCTGGAAAACCGGCAAGCACCTTGTAATCCCCGCTGGTGAGATTATATTTAAAGACTGTTACCGAGCTAAACGAATAGCCATAAAAATCATCTCCCATAATCAGGAAATCCTGGATATTACCCGAAAACTCCGCTAAGGCGTTGATATCTAAGAACATCTCGGTAGACTGATAGGGGTACTTGTAGGTCAGCACAAAAGTATCCAGATCCGCGTATACATTATCATTAAAGAAAAAGCGAAGTGTAAAGAAGTATGTGCGCAGTTGTTCCCTGAAAATTGACCTTGAAAATGTAAACTGCGGCAGATATTCGTTTCCCTGGGCGGAATAACTGATTTGGACCGTGGTATCGGCAATGAATGAACCGGTATCTTTCTCGCCGAATTCAACTTTTTGAATTATCTTCCCGCTGACGCTGGCGTCCGGCTGATTTTTGATTTCAAATTGATGGTAATCCGTGAATTCAAAGGATACGAGTTTTTGCAGCTCTTCGTTCGTGAGGGTCTGCACAGGTGTTTGACCGGTAATTTCTTCTTTTTCGCAGGAAATAAATAAAATGATTAAAAAGAAAAGAGATAAAAAAGGGAGGACCTTCATGTTCGGTTACTCCTTCCTGAAAATATGAATTTTTTTAGTAGAGCAAATGTTTATAAACGAATAGCCGTTGAGGTAATTCCACCGCCCCGAATTAAGCCCGGAACAAACGAATAAATGCAATATCAGCTTCTTAACACGTATTCATTATGTCTTTTATTGTGTTGGTTTAATTTAATATGTAAAAGGAAAATTGTCAATAGCCGAGACGGAGGTTCATTTGGATGGAATAATTTTCAGCAGTGGCAATGCGGTCAGGTCTGCTGAAGCCCAGCAGTTCAGGAATAAGCACAATTCCGGGACTTCATTATCTTGTTGGAAATTAAGGTTGGAGCAGCTATCCGGATTACTGGTCTAATTGAATCACAAGAAAAGATTGCCGAATTAAATAAGCTAAAAATTTTAAAAAAATATTTTGATTGGGCCCCGCATTGCCGGAAATTTATTCCTTTGTTTTTTAATCTCAAAAATCAAGGATGAAATATGGAAAAAGTTGCCTTAGACAACGCCACCCGGGCGCTGCTCCTGATTTTTCAGGAGAATGAGATCTCGGAATATCATATTTACAGCACCCTCGATGAGCTCAAGCATTATCATGAGTGGAAGAAATATTCCGGCGCGGAAGTCAAATCCAAACGCCTCAGGATATTTCTGTACCTGCTCATCGCGCGGATCTTCGGACTGACCTTCGCCATCAAAATGATGGAAAAGGGGGAAGAGAACGCCCAGGATGCGTACCGCTTCGTTGCCGGGAAAATACCGGCGGTTTCTGCCATTTTGGAAGACGAGGTGCAGCATGAGCAGTTGCTGGTGGAGATGATTGATGAGGAAAAAATCGGGTATATCAGTTCCATGGTGCTGGGCCTGAATGATGCCATTGTGGAGCTCACCGGTGCCCTGGCGGGATTTACCCTGGCGCTTCGTGATGCGAAAGTGATCGGCATGGCGGGATTCATCACCGGTATCGCTGCCGCGCTTTCCATGGCCGCCTCGGAATACCTGTCCAAGAAATCGGAAGCCCAGAGCAAAGATCCCCTGCGGGCCTCTTTCTACACCGGCGTCACCTACCTGGGGGCGGTGCTTCTGCTGGTCCTTCCCTATTTTCTGGTTTCGAGTTATTACCTGGCGCTGTCCGTCACGCTGTCCGTGGCCATCCTTATCATCCTGGTTTTCTCACAGTTCGTTTCAGTGGTCAAGGACATTTCCTTCGGCAAGTTTTTCTGGGAAATGGTGGGCATCAGTATGGGAGTGGCCGCCATCTCTTTCTTCATCGGCTGGCTGGCCCGCCTGGTCTTCAATGTGGAGATTTAGCATGACCCGGCAGTAGCTGCCGCGGGAGAAAATCGATTCCCGGTTACATGAGAAGGGGCAGGAGACCGGGCAGAATTTCAACTTTCACCGGGAGCCTGCCAACGAATTCGCCATCCATATCGTTGAACACCTC
>JARRQT010000320.1:0-4068 GCA_037381445.1 Calditrichia bacterium | reverse complement strand
ACCGCTGGGAGTTCAGCATGCGGTGGATATATGCGGGCGGCGTGCCGTATACGCCCTTTGACCAGATGCAATCATGGGAGCTGAATCGCGCCGTTCTGGACGAATCCCGGGTGACTATGGACCGTTACCCCGATTATCACTCTCTCAATGTCCGGTTTGATAAACGCTTTCTCTTTGACAGTTCCAACCTGGTTTTCTATTTCAGCGTCTGGAATGCCTACCGCCGCAAAAATGTGGCCGCCTATTTCTGGAACCAGAAAGAAAACAAACAGGATACCATCTACCAGTGGACCATGCTGCCTGTTTTTGGGCTGGAGTATGAATTTTAATTCTGTTCTTTGCGTAAATATTTCTTCTGAGTAAATTTGTGAGCGCATCGGCGCCGTCTGCAAAGCAGGCGGCTCTTTTAGTGATGTCCTTTTAAATTGAGCAGTTATTTTATAAAATATGTTTTAAGGGGAAAGTGAAGCAGGCTGAAAATGAGCGCTTCGGATTCTTCCAAAGAAGAAATGATCCGTAGGAACAAAAATGAGTACGGCGGAAAATACAATCAGCTAAAATGGCTGTCCCGGGAACGGGCCGGCCGGGCGGAACGGGAGCGGGAAGATCTGCTGCACTGGCTGTCCGGTCACATCCAATTAGGCTATAAAAATCTGCTGCACTGGCTGTCCGGTCACATCCAATTAGGCTATAAAAATACCAAATTGGATGTGACTCAACTGTCGCCGGGATGCAGAATCTGCGGGGAAGGAAGCTGGTCTTGTCTCTTCATTAACGGAAAATGCAACTGCCGCTGTTTCTATTGTCCCGCCCGGCAGGATGAAGTTGATATTCCCACCACCAATACGGTGTCCTTTTCAAAAAGCAGGGACTATGTCGATTACATCGAAAGATTCGATTTCAGAGGCGTGAGCATCAGCGGGGGCGAACCGCTCCTCACTCCGGAACGGACGATTGATTTTCTGACCGCTGTAAAAGAAAGATTCGGCGCGCGTGTTCATACCTGGCTTTACACAAACGGAACGCTGGCAACCAATGAGATTCTCCAAAAATTGCAACAGGCCGGGCTGGATGAAATCCGCTTTGATATCGGCGCCGCCAAATATCATTTGAAAAAGGTGCGATTAGCGGCGGGCCTCATTCGGAATATCACCATTGAGATTCCCGGAATTCCCGATGATTTTGAACTCATGAAATACAAATTAAAGGAAATGAGGGACGCCGGGGTCAAGTACCTCAATCTGCATCAATTGAGATTGACTCCCCACAATTTTGAAAAATTGAGCAGTAAAAATTATACGTTCCTGCACGGCGAGAAGGTAACGGTGCTGGAATCGGAATTGACGGTGCTGAAACTAATGAAATACAATATTGAGCAGAAGATAAACCTGCCTGTCAACTACTGTTCATTTGTCTATAAAAACCGTTTTCAGCGCGCTGCCGCGCGCAGGCGCAATGCGTTGTTCGTGAAGAAGGATTATGAAGACATTACCGAAAACGGGTATATTCGATCTCTTTTTCTGGCGGGCAGCAGTGAAAGCATTTCCCGCCAGATCCGGATTTTTCAGGAAGGGGGAGGCGCCTCCAATAGCTGGTTCGCGAATACGGGCAGAGACAGACTGTATTTCAGTGAGTCGTTATGGAAGCTTGTCGATTTTGAAGAGTTCAGGTTACACACTGCCTATTTTGAGGCCAAAATTTTGCAGGCGATCACCTACCGGAATCCCTTCAGCGAAATCCGCCTGAATGAGAATAAAAGCGTTTTTGTGGAGCGGATCAAATCCGGTCCGGAAATTGATATTAATTCCCATGGAATTTCACTGTTTGAAACGGCGGTGATAAAGAAAGAGGAAATTGGAGATTCCATGGTGAAATGGGGGGAGATACTTAATTTCGAATTTGTTCGCCAGGGATTGCAGGAATATTATTAGTTCTTTTCCAAAAAGAATTATGATGCTTCATAGACTTTTAGGTCGAATTTTCCTGCAGGAGGCCTACATTAAAAAACGCTTTTCCAGTTGTTTTTTGCAGTCATTGCACAGAATATGCGATATCTGGGGGAGGACGGGTTTGTTGAGCAGGTCGAGCATTTCCACAGCTTCACTGGTTTCGGTCCAGCCCGCCGGCATTTTGACCTTTTTGCACCAGCCGCACATGAACAGAATGCCCTTGGTCCTTGGTATATTTGAGTCAAGCAGCGGGATGGGGGCGCGGTCGACTTCGCGGACCAATTCATTCCGGAATTCAACATGACTGTTTCCATCGGAAAGAACCGTCATCTCCATATAGCGCCGTTTGCGCGGTGAATCGCAGCGGTAGGGAATCATAACAGGCGCTTTTTCCGCCCTGACTTTTGCTACAATTTTCTTATAAATCCGTACCGTATCCACGTTGGAAATATAATTCCACAAAGGTGTTCCGATGACCGTTTTGCCGGCGAGATAACCGGCATCATTTTCCCGGGCGAAATTGTTCCATTCAGGATTTACATACGCGATCCTGTCCTGTCTATCAATATGATAATCAACCCTGAGAAGAGTTTTTTTCATCTTTATCAAGCCGCGATAACGTGATCGTGTTTGAAGTGTTTTAATAAAGCAAATTTTTAACGCACCAATCCGGCGAAAGTTTAGAAAAACTTTCTTAATAATACATAGTCGTTTGAATAAATTCAATATTTGAATGGTGCTTCGTCCGGATTCGCCAGGTGCCTCCAGATTTTTTTCTGATTTGTCTCCCCGAAAATCAATAATATTGAATGAGATTTAAATATTCACCGCTAAAGTATTCCTTTCGATGCAGGATGCTGCGTTTTAAAATCACTTCTCGATCCGTCTATTTCCGGATAATCAGGAAGACGATGTAAATGATGTAAAAGATTACAAACATTATGGCTTCCCACCGGTCGAGCGTTCGCTTTTTCCCGGTGAACATGGTTAAAAACAGCAGGGCCGAAACTCCGATTAGTACATATATATCCAAATTCAGGGCGCCCTGAAATGGCAGGGGGGAGATGACGGAGCTCACTCCCAGAATAAAAAACACATTGAAAATATTAGAACCGACTACATTACCGATGGCGATATCGGACTGTTTCTTATAAGCCGCCACAGCCGAGGTGAACAATTCGGGGAGGGATGTCCCGATCGAAACAATGGTGAGACCAATAAGTTTTTCACTGACCCCAAACAGGCGGGCCAGCTTGACCGAATTGTCGACCACCAGCTTTCCGCCAATAAACAATCCCAGAAGTCCAATGAGAATATAAAGGATGATTCTGGCGGTGGAAAGGATTCTAACCTCCGCCTCATCCCGGCTTTCCACTTTTGCAATTCCGAATGTATAGATCATGAAGATGATAAAAAATATCAGCAGGATAATTCCGTCGCCCCGCGATAAAACATCCGCGCCGCCGCTGAAGAGCCTGTCGTTGCATAGCACAAAAAGGATAACGCCTGCCAGCAATGAGAATGGAATTTCTTTCCAGACAGTGTTCCTTTCGGTCTTTATGGGATAGATTACTCCCGCAATGCCCAGTATCAGCAAAATATTCACGATATTGCTTCCGATAATATTGCCAAAGGCAATGTCCGGCTGTTTCTGAATGCTGGATAAAATATTGACCACCAGTTCCGGGGTGGACGTCCCGAAAGCGACAATGGTCAGGCCAATCGCGATTTGTGAAACGTTATAACGAACAGCCAATGCGGAGGCCCCGTCAACCAGAAAATCCGCGCCTTTGATGAGAAGCATAAAACCAATGATTAAAAGCAAAATGGCGATCAGCATGAATAATACCTTGTTTTCAGATTGAATGACTTATTGGTTCTCAGATATCCGCCTGCAGAATGCCGGGACACACCTGTTTCGTGCTGATCCCCCACTTGAGAACATGTTTCGCACGAATTCTGATTGGTACGGGCTTTATGATGCCGCCGCTTTGACGGGGGAGGACGGTAGAACCGCCCAGCATAAAAATTCCTGCTTCAGAAGTCCGTTCCTTTCCCATAAATTCATCACAGCTACATGCTAGAAGGCCATTTGCGCGTTCACCAAAATCTGGTTGTG
>JARRQT010000319.1:0-4366 GCA_037381445.1 Calditrichia bacterium | reverse complement strand
CCAGCATGGCATTTTTCGGCAAATCCGGTGAAGAAAAAGACAATTTCCCGGCGTCCTCTTTATCGGGATCACTGGCAATCAGTTGATATCTTAAATCCTGGTTTTCATCCACCGCCAGCACAGGGATATTCTGCAGCACCGGGCCGCGGTTCACATGGTTCACCATAATATTAACGGATTTTTGATCTGTCAATCCCTGCGGGTCTTTGACCATGAACAGGACATTGGAATAGGATCCCGATTGCTCATAATCCGGAATCCAGGAAAAGGTGAGCGAATCCGCGTTGAAGGCTGCGCCTGCCGGAAGGTTCTCAGCGGCATAAGTCAGTTTGCCGGTATCTTCCGCATCCGGATCGCTGCCGCTGATTTTGAAGCTCAGCGCACTGTTTTCATCCACTATCTGATCCGGGATTTTCGCCAGCACCGGCGGCCGGTTAACGTGATTTACGGTTATCCCAAAATGGGTGGTGTCGGACAATGCTCCCGCTTTCATGACGGCTGTGACACCGGGATAGACACCCGATTGGTCGTAACCAGGCGTCCAGTTGAATTGCGCTGTGGCGGCATCGAAAGCCGAACCCGGGGGAAGCCTCTGCATCGAAAATTGAATTTTATCTTTATCTTCGCGGTCCGGCTCCATTCCCTGCAATTGGATCGCGAGCGGCTGACCCTCGCCGATAGTCTGATCGGCGATCTGCTGAATGTGCGGCGGGCGGTCCACATGGCGGACCGTTATGGTCACCGCTTCCCGGTCTGCACCGCCGGCACCGTCATCAACCACAAAATCCACCACATAAGTCCCCGATTGATCAAAAGTCGGTTTCCATTGGAAAGTCCGGGTGGCGGCATTGAACTGCGCTCCCTGCGGAAGATTTTCTGCATGGTAGGTCAGTTTCCCGGCATCCTCTTTGTCCGGATCGCTTGCCTGCGGTACCGCGATGATGAGCAGTGAGTCTTCCCTGATATCCCGGTTCGCGATAGCGGGAAGATTGGGCAGACGGTCAATATGATTGACCCGGATATTGATGGTATCGGCATCAGTCAGGCGGCTTCCCGTTTTTTCGATCACCCGGAAAACCAGGCCATTGTAAATACCTGCCTGTTCCCAGCCAGGTGTCCAGCTAAATAATCCGTTTGTGGAATCGAATTGTGAGCCTTGCGGCAGATTTTCCGCTTCATAAAAAAGGGAATCGCCGTCAGCGTCATGGGCTTTCAACTGAAGGACATAAGGACTGTTTTCGTCAATAACAGCATCGCTGATGGGATCCAGGACCGGTCTGTTATTGTGGCGCAAAATTTCCGTTTTGGTATCGGTGGCCAGAAATACATAAACGTCCTGCTTATAGGAACAGTAGGTTTCGGATTGTGGTTTATAGTGTCCTTCCAGATAGGGATGGGCGGGATCGGAGACATTAATGATCAGCAATCCGTTCTCGCGGTTGGACAGATAGGCGTAGTTGCCGCTTTTGAAGACATGCCGCGAAAATCCCGGGGTCGCGAAATGTCCCAGTTCCTTGATGAGGCCGGGAGCGGACACATCCAGAATCAGCAAACCGCCCGGGCCGTCCGCAATGTAGGCGATATTTTTCTCCACCTGCACCTGGATAACCTGGTCCGGAGTGAGGTACTGGGTCAGTTTGACCGGCGAAGCCGGATCAGTTACGTCATAAATCAGGAGACCGCCCTGTTTGGCCGCCACATACGCCCTGTTGCCCTCGTGGGAGATGCTCCAGATCCAGTTGCCGGGGATTTCCAGCGACAGGGTGCGCGGATCATCCGGTTTTGAGACGTCCATGATACAAAATCCGCTGTTTCCCAACGCCGTATAGAGGTAGGGATAATCCGCGTCAACCCAGTAGGCATCGCCGGGTGTTTTTATGTTGGAAATTTTTCGGGGATTTCGGATATCTGAAATATCATAAACATCAATGCCCGCATTCTCCTGCGCGAGATAGAGTCGATTTTCGTCAATATCAATTTGATGGGCCATGTCCTGCGTCCGCAAAAGTGCTGTCTTACGGGGGGCTGAAATATCCGAAACACCTGCAATCTGAACGCCCGTCCATTCGTTGACAATAAACAGGTAACCGTTTTGATATGTCAGAAAACGGTCCCCGTCTTTTACAGGTATACTATCCGAAATGGCCGGGGGCGTGATTTGAGAGATATATTCTGCGGTGGTGTTTTGCGCGAAACTATTTGGTGCCAATGCGAAAAGCGCCCAAATCATCGGCATTAAAAGGGTAGTAAAATATTTCATAAAGGCCTCTGACTTTTAAATCTCAATAATTAAACGGGAAATTATTGTAACTGAATTTATCAAACCCGGCAGAAAAAATCAAGACAGCATAAATTGCGATCCCCGAAAAATTAATTTGATGATGTTCTAAAACTTAATTTTGTAATCAGTAACCCATCAGCAAAAATTTGCAGCGATGATTGATTTTGCAAATTTCACCGGGCTGTCCTGAATACATATCTGATTTATTTGCCGATTTCCATAATTCTCCCCTTTTCATTATCGGACCTTATGATAATCTTGTTAGGGAAAATTTTTATCAAATTCAAAATTTTCTGAAGGTTAAGATAATTGTCCTGACTGGAAAGAAACCTTTTATGAAAGTCTATGTCCCCGTCAGCTCGAAAAGCCGAAATTGAACTGGAGCGGGAAACTTTTATTTTTTTCCGGAATTGTCTATATTACGTTCATATTCAAAATTGACACGGAAGGAGATTCGAATGCGGGCGGAAATTATTTCTATCGGTAACGAGATACTGAATGGAAGCACTGTTAACACCAATGCGACCTTCATTTCCCAGCGGCTGCACGAAATCGGGATTATTACCTACTGGGTGCAGTCCATCGGAGACCACGCGGAAAATATAAAAGAGGCGCTGGATATTGCCCTCAACCGGTCCGATATCATACTGGTAACCGGCGGATTGGGTCCCACGCATGATGATATCACCAAAAAGGTGGTGGCGGATTATTTTCACAGCGGTCTTGTCTATCACGAAGAAATATTTGCAGAAATTCAGGAGCGCTTCGGAAAACGGGGCATTCCCATTCCCGAAATAAACCGGACACAGGCCTATATCCCGGAAGCGGCCCGCATGCTGCCCAATCCCATGGGGACTGCCCGGGGATTGCTGTTCACAAAAGGCGACCGGCTGGTTTTCCTGATGCCGGGCGTGCCCATGGAAATGCAGGCCATCATGGTAGAATCGGTGGTGCCCGTATTGAAAGAAAAATGCCCCACCTGCCGGGTGAAGGTGGACCTTTTCCGGACCACCGGCATCGCAGAATCCACAATTTATGAGAAAATCAGGGAGGAAATGCCAAAATTTTCTTCCTACGAAATCGCCTTCCTGCCCAATTTCCGTGGGGTCGATTTGCGAATTGTGCGCAAGGGCGCCGATATCGTATTCAAAAATCTCTTGGAAAAGACAATAAGTGTATTTATATATACTACCGAACAGCGGGAGATGGAATCGGTAGTGGGCGAAATTCTGAAATCGCGGGGAATGACCATTTCGGTTGCAGAAAGCCTGACCGGCGGCCTGGTGCAGGACCGTCTGACCAATGTGCCGGGAAGCTCGGAATATTTCATGGGCGGGGTGGTGAGTTACAGCAACGAGGCCAAAATGAAATTCCTGGGAGTGAAAGAAGAATCATTGAAATCGGAAGGCGCGGTCAGTGATATCGTAGCGCGGGAGATGGCGCAGGGTGTCTTGAAAGCATTCGGGACCGATATCGCCGTCTCGACTACCGGCATCGCGGGACCAACCGGCGCCACGTCCGCCAAACCGGTCGGACTGGTTTATGTCGGTCTGGCGGCGCCTTCCCGGGTCATCGCAAAGAAATTTCAGCTCAGCAAAGACCGTCATGTGAATAAGGAGCGGGCCGCCCAGGCAGCGCTGGAACTGGTGCGCCGCTGGCTCCTGAAACTGCCTGTGTAAAATTATTTATGATGGAAAAAATCAGAACATTTATCGCCATTCCTCTACCGCCGGAGATTTTAAAAGGAATCGGCGCATTGATAAATGAAATGCGTCCGCTTGCGCCGGACGTGAAATGGGTGAGGCCCGAATCGATTCACCTTACCCTGAAATTCCTTGGTAATCTCACGCCGGAAGAACTGCAGAAACTCTTTTCCGGAATGGATGAAGTGTTCCGGGAACAGTGGGGCAATTTTTCACTTCAGGCCGGCGGGGTGGGCGCATTCCCCAATTTCAGGCGGCCGCGGGTCCTGTGGGTGGGACTGCGGGAGCCGGGTATGGAAGAACTGCGGAAGCTGCAGGGCCGGATTGAAGAGAAACTGGCGGTGCAGGGATTTCCGAAGGAAGAGCGTGCCTTTTCACCCCA
>JARRQT010000318.1:0-9582 GCA_037381445.1 Calditrichia bacterium | reverse complement strand
AAAACTGATCATTGATCATTTCTTTCGCCCCTCCGGGGCTCTGTGATGGTGGGGCGGGCGCCTTTCATTCTATAAATATTTCGCCCCTACGGGGCTCAGTCTCCCTGGTGCTGCTTCTGGTATTACTGCTTTCTGGTATACTGCTTTCTGGTATACTGCTTTCTGGTATACCGCTTTCTGGCATTACTGCTTTCTGATCTACTGCATTCTGCTTTCATCTTTATCTCTTTTTTCATTTTTCTTTTTTCTTTTTATTATCACCGCGCAGCGGGCACCATGTGCCATTACTCCCACGCAGTGGGCACTATGTGCCATTACTCCACAGTTCTTCCCGGTTGTTCATTTACTTCTCTACGCATAAATCAGCCTTCCGCGGGGCTGCGGAATATCCCTGCCCAATTCTTTGGCTGTTTCAATCCACTCTTTGATAACCCGCTGTGCATTCTTCACCGCTTCTTCATAAGTGGCCCCATCCGCCATGCAGCCTGGCAATTCCGGCACTTCCACCACAAAGGCGTCGTCAGCCTCACTCCAATATATAATCATTTCATATTTTGCTGTCATTTCGATTATTCACCCAGTTTATATTTTAATATGATATTTCTGACCTGTTTTATCTGATAACTCTTGGCTTTTCCATTCGTTAAAGCCTGTAAATTTATGATCTCGTCCACATCATCTTTATAAAAGATATGATGGCTTCCGCTGATTCGTTCCTTAAAATCCATTGCTTTGAGCAGATTTATTAAAGAATCAAAATCGATATTTGAATCCGATTTTCCCGCCAGTATTTTCGCAACAAGCTTCTGTTTTTTCGTCATAGGGGTTATACAGCAGCTAAATGCTTCCGTTTTTTTCTGCTATTAGGTTCTCTTATTTATGGAAAACTGATCATTGATCATTTCTTTCGCCCCTCCGGGGCTTTTATGGTGTGGAGGGGATGCCTTCCATTCTATTATCATTTCGCCCCTACGGGGCTCGGTCTCCCGAAAGTATCATGGTCTCTGGCTTTCCTTGCCGCAGGCAAGCATTAGGAAACAAAAAAGCAGAGAGCAGAGAAGCAGTCGGGATTTCTGGTGCTGCTTCTGGTATTACTGGATTCTGATATACTACTTTCTGGTGTTCTGCATTCCGGTCTCACTGCTTTCTGATATACTGCATTCTGCTTTCATCTTTATCTCTTTTTCCATTTTTCATTTTTCATTGTATCGCCACCGCGCCAGTGGTTACTTCCTTGGCGCTATGCCCCATGCTCCTTGCGCGTTCATTGTTCATTGAAAAATTGCTTCAGTGTCTGCACAATATGCTCACTGGTATGCCCGTCCCCGAACAGGCCGCTTTCTCCCTTTCCGAACGCTTCCTCGGATTTCAGGCATTCCTGCACAATCTTTCCGCTATCCGTGCCGCACAGCACGTTCCGGCCGTTCTTCAGCGTCTCGATCCATTCCGTTTCATTGCGCAGCGTCTTGCAGTACCTCCCCGCAAAATAGGCCTCCTTCTGCAGCCCCCCGCTGTCCGTCAGCACCTTGCGGGCATGCTCAAGCAGCACCAGCATATCCAGGTACCCCACCGGTTCCCACAGCTTCACATGCTCCTTCAAACGGATGTCCGCTTTCTTCAGGATTTGCCGGGTGCGGGGATGCACCGGGAAGATCACCGTCCGGTCCAGTTCATTAAAAGCGGACAGGATGCGCCACAGGTTATCCGGATTATCCGTATTTTCCGCCCGGTGGACCGTCGCCAGGTAGTAGCTGCCCTCCTGCAAAGCTTCTTTCTGCAGGATTTCCGATTTCTGCCCGGCGATTCTGACATTCTCCAGGAACGCTTCATACATGATATCCCCGCAGAAGCTTACTCCCCTGGTGATGTTTTCCGTTTTCAGATTGACTACCGCATTCTCCGTGGGACATAACAGGATATCCGAACAGTGGTCGGTCAGCACCCGGTTGATTTCCTCCGGCATCTGCTTGTTGAAACTGCGCAGGCCCGCTTCCACGTGCGCCACCCCGATATGCAGCTTCACCGCCGCCAGCGCCCCCGCCAGGGTGGAGTTGGTGTCCCCGAATACGATCACCACATCCGGCTGAATCCGCAGCAGCGCTTTCTCGATGCCCTCCATCATCAGGGCGGTCTGCTTTCCCTGCGGGTGCGACCCGATCCCCAGGTTAATATCCGGCTCCGGGATGTTCAGGTCTTTGAACAGCAGGTCGGACATGTTCCGGTCATAGTGCTGCCCGGTATGGATCAGCACCTCCTCGAATTCGCGCTTCAGTTTCCGTCCCAGCGGGCCGTATTTGATAAACTGGGGTCTCGCCCCCACGATAGATACGATTTTCAACTTCCGCATTAAACCAAATCCCTTTTATCTGCTTTTTCCGTCATTCGTTCGATAACCCGTTTCTTTCGCCCCTCCGGGGCTCTTGTTGGAGTGGGGGGGCGTCTTTCGTTCTACAAATATTTCGCCCCTACGGGGCTTGGCCTTTCTGAATATACCATCCTTTCCCGGTATTTGTCCACTATTTGCATAACCCAGCTGCCGGGTTTCAATAATCCCACGCAGTGGGCGCCATGTGCCATTGCTCCATCACTCCAATACTCCAATACGACTGTGAGGCATCCTGCACTTTCATTTTTCTTTTATCATTCCATTTATCCTGCACCGCCGGCATAATGCGCCCTGCTCCTGTCTTTATTGATCATGATCATTGGTGATTGTTCATTGATGTCGCCCCTACGGGGCTTGGTCTCTCTAAAGTATCACCGTCCCTGACTTGGTACTGTCCTTACTTCAAGCGAACATTAGAAAGCAGATAAGCAGAAAAGCAGGAAACAATCTTCTGCGTTCTTGCATTAATGCTTTCTAAATACGGGTCTTACTCCTTTCTGATATACTGCTTTCTGGTTTTGCTGCTTTCTGCTTTATCGCTTTTATCATTTTTCTTTTTTTCTTTTATCATTCGATAAAACCTGTACTGAAACCATCATCCTCCCTGCTCCGGTCTCCTGTCTCCCGTCTCCCTTCATCGATCATTGATCATTGATGATTGGTTATTGGTCATTGGTGCGCTATGCCCCATGCCCTCTGCGCTATGATTGATCATTGAATAAAGCTCCGCCCCGTCACTTACAGTCCCCTTTAAAAAAGAGGCTGCATTTAGCTTTGATAGATAGCGAGGCTGCAACTCACCGGTATATGTGTCTGGTAAATCCGGTGCCAATTTATATGATGTTTATGGTTAATGACAAGTGATTTTTCAAAATCCGGTCTGACCCATGGTAATGTGGGGTAAAGCCTCTTCTTCATTACTGCTTCCGGTAAAACTTAACTGCATCTCCCATCATTCCCTTGAGTACCTTTATCCGACGTACATCCATTCCCGCCGGCACTGCCGGACTGTTTGCCCGGTCTTTTATATCAGATATGTATTGTCGGATTTCCTTATCAAAACTTGAGGGCTAAAATACAAATTTTTGAGGGGAGGATCAACATTGTTCTTAATTTATCAATCTCATGCTGCACATCAGATATTCATCAGATTTTGGGCTGTGGGCTGGTCAGAGCAGCGGCCCCGCAGTTCATTGAGGTCGCCCCTCCGGGGCCCGGTCTCCCTAAAGTATCATGGTCTCCGGCTTTCCTTGCCGCAGGTGAGCATATAGAAACAGATAAGCAGAGAGCAGAAAAGCAGGGAAGCAGGTAAAAGGATAGGAAGCCGAAAAGCAGATGGCAGAAGGGCAGCCCGGATTTCTGGTGCTACTTCTGGTATACTGCTTTCTGGTGTTCTGCATTCCGGTCTTACTACTTTCTGCTTTCTGATATACTGCTTTCTGCATTCTGCTTTCATCTTTATCTCTTTAGTCTTTCTTCTTTTTTCAATCCATTACCACCGGGCACTCCGTGCCAGTCTCCTTTTATTGATCATTGGTCATTGTTTATTGATTATTGATCCCGTTCCTATGGGGCTATCCAAAAAGGTCTTCTGTAAGGGCTCTCTTATCAATTTTTAAATGATCTGCAACTGAATTCAGAACAGCGTTCAGGGTCCCTATTTTTAAAGAAGGATGATTCGGAATGGTTATATGATGCATTTTGGGAGAAGATTGGGTAAGCCTTAAGTGGCTTCCGGTTTGTCTTGTGATTCGATAGCCGTATTTTTCCAGCCGTTTGGCCAGTTCCTTACCAGAGATATCCCTGGGCAATTTCACAAAGTAACCACCTCATCTTTTACGATATGCAAACGGATAATCCTTGGCAAATCCTGTGGGTCAAAATGACATCGTACGGCATCCTTTATTTGCTCCTTTAGGCTCTCCAAATCATCTGCCTCGGAGAATATGTCCGCTCCCAGCGCCCGGGCGACATATCCTCCCTCCATATCCTCTTCCACCATAAATATTATTTCATTCATACAGGATTATCTTTTTATATTCCACACACAAATATAAACATATTTTTTTATACTAAAAATAAAATTTGGTTCATATTTGCAGTAAGAGAAAATACATCGCTCCATGATGCATCAGCACTGTCATTTGTCTTTTGTCATTTTTCTTTTTTCATTCCGCCGCTCCTGCGCAGTGGCCACTCTGTGCCATTACTCCCACGGAGTGGGCACTATGTGCCAATACTCCATCACTCCACTACCCCTGCGCACCGGGCACTCCGTGCCAGCGTCCGTACTCCCGTCTCCGGTTTCTATTGATTATTGATCATTGATAATTGATTATTGTTCATTGCCAACGCTTTTCACCAGCAGCGGATGGGAATCCTCTCCCTCCAGTCCCGTGGGAACCGCGTTGCGGATTTCATAGGCCAGTTGGATAGAGGAACGGGCATCCTCAATACCAAACCCTTTGCCGGCCAGGATATTCTGATACACTACGGTGTGCAGATCGGTAAAACCGCCCGAAAATTCCACCTCTTCCCCCCCGACCTTCACGGAGCGGTAAGTGGTCTTGCCCTGCGCAGCGGCCTCTTCCGGCAGGTCCTGTTTATCCACCGACAGGAACCAGCGCACATTGGCCTTCTCCAGTTCCAGAAAGCCGCCCGCCTTTTTGTCATCGGAATAATGCACCCGGGACTCTTCGACTTTCCCGAAAATCCAGATCAGCATATCGAAGAAATGGATTCCGATATTGGTAGCTACCCCTCCCGATTTCTTTATGTCCCCTTTCCAGGAGAAAAAATACCAGTGTCCCCGGGAGGTAATATAGGTGAGATCGATGTCATATTTTTTGCCCTGAAATCCCTTCTGCACTTTTTCCCGCAGCGCCAGAATCGCCGGGTGCACCCGCAATTGCAGCATGTTGTATATCCTGTTTCCCGATTCCCTCTCCAGTTCGGCCAATGCGTCCACATTCCAGGGATTCAGCACCAGCGGCTTCTCGCAGATCACATCCGCATCGATGCGCAGCCCAAAACGGATATGGGCGTCGTGCAGATAATTGGGAGAGCAGATGCTCACATAGTGGATGTGCTGGTCCGGTCCCAGGCGTCTCAGCTTCTCGGCGTGGCGGTCGAACCGTTCAAATTCCGTAAAGAAATCCACTTCCTCAAAATAGCGGTCCAGAATCCCCACCGAGTCAAACGGATCCACCGCAGCCATCAGGCGGTTTCCGGTGTCCTTGATGGCCTGCATATGCCGCGGGGCGATATATCCGGCCGCCCCAATCAATGCAAAGTTCTTGCTCATAAATGTCCTTTTTTCGGTCGGTGTGTTTTACTAAAATGATCTTCAACTTCAGGTTTACAGCCAAATTGCGATTCGCAGAATAAGAAGGTTTTTACTTTCTATTCCGCCGGCTCCAGCTTTCTCACAAAGTCCTTATCCACTACAAAGGAAGCGGACTGGTAAATGCCGTCGATATTGATCACCACCCGGGTCTCGCCGCGCAGCTCCCGCAGCCGCCCTTTTATACCGATGAACGGCCCGTCGGTAATCTCCACCCAATCGCCCTCCCGCAGGTAGTTCTCCAGCTGCAGCGTCTCCGGATATTCGATGACCTGGCGGAGCTGCTCAATCTGCCACTCCGGGATGGCCGCCGGCACCCCGCTGAAACTGACCAGGCGGATCACCCCCGGCGTCTGCAGTGCGACATAACGGTCCTTCAAATCAATGCGGATGAAGAGATAGCTGGTGAACAGGTTTTGTATATAAAGCGTACCAATCCATAAAATTCCAGCGTTAAAAATTGAACATCAACAAAAAAGGTAGCCGGGAATCTCGTTAAAGTCCAACTACCTTGATATTTTTATTTGACAGCAAAGATAATATGTGTTTTCCCAAAAACCAAAACAAACTCTACATTCCGTGGATAAACCATTAATGGGACCATAAGGCGCACCCTGTTTTATCGTCCCTTAACCCAAAAATTTCCGCTGAAATATAAGCCTGAATTGTGCCGGGCAAAAGTGCTGATTCTAAAAAATCACTTCTCGCCGCTTCGATACCATTCCACGGTGCGCTTCAGCCCTTCCCGGAACAATACCTGGGGTTCATATCCCAAATATTTCTGAATGCGTTCGATATCCGCGAAGGAGTGCTTCACATCTCCGGGGCGCGCTTCCGAATAGAGCGGCTGAATACTCTCTCCGGTTATTTCATTGATATGCTGAACCAACTGATTGAGATCGATGCGCTCATGGCAGGCACAGTTGAATACCATCCCGCCCGGGAAGTCCGCCTGGGTGGCCAGAATATTCGCTTCCACAACATTATTTACGAATGTAAAATCGCGCGACTGCAGGCCATCCCCGAAAATCACCGGCTGCTTCTTGTTGAGAATGGCACGGATGAATTTGGGAATGACAGCGCTGTACTGGGAAGTGGGGTCCTGCCTCGGACCGAACACGTTGAAATAACGCAGGGAAACCGTGTGCAATTTGTAAATCCGTGCGAATACCTGGCAGTATTTCTCACTGGCCAGCTTGCTAACCGCGTAGGGCGAAAGCGGATTGGGAATCATGTCCTCCTGCTTGGGCAAACGGTCGCTGTCACCATAAATAGAAGAGGAGGAAGCAAATACGACCCGTTTCACGCCGCTGTCCACCGCCGCATTTAAGATATTCAAAGTTCCCACCACATTGACTTCGTTGGTGGTAATAGGGTCCTTGATAGAGCGGGGTACGGAGGGCAGCGCTCCCTGGTGCAGGATAAAATCCATCCCATCCACTGCTTCCCTGACGATATGGTAGCTGCGCAAATCACCTTCGATCAGCTCGATTTTGTCTTTGATCGGGTCCACGTTCTTGCGACGTCCCGTGGCGAAATTGTCCAGGATGCGCACCTGGTGTCCGCGGTTCAGTAATTCAACTGCCAGATTGGATCCGATAAAGCCTGCCCCGCCTGTGATCAGATATTTCATTTTTGCACTCCTTTGTTTCTCATCGTGAAATGTCCTGAAAATAATGCTTACCTGCCGCCGCTTAACTGTTTCATATCACAATAAACTCACCTGAGATATTAAGAAAGGCTATCCCCCGGTCAGTCATATTTTCACAAAGTCATTTTCTTAACAATCAAATAACGGGATAAGCGTCAATTGCCGCTCAAATCCCCGAAGACTTCCCTGCCTCCCAGGTAGGTGGCCAGCACCCGGGTCTTCAGAATTTCCTGCGGCTCGATATCAAAAATATTTTTATCCAGTACAGTCAGATCGGCCACATAGCCCGGCAGCAGCCGTCCCTGCCACCGTTCTGATTTCGCAGCAAACGCCGAACCGTAGGTATAAGCATAAACCGCCTCCCCCGCGGTAAGCCGCTGTTCGGGATACCAGCCGCCGGGAGGATTTCCCAATGTGTCGGAACGGGTGACCGCCGCATAGATCCCCAGCAGCGGATTCAGCGGTTCCACCGGCCAGTCGGTCCCGAAAGCCAGTGCCACCTTGTTGTCCAGCATGGACCGCCAGCTATACCCGTATTTTACCCGGTCGCCGATGCGCGTCTCCGCCCATTTCATGTCCGAGATGCAATGAGTGGGCTGCATGGAGGCGATCACACCCAACCTGGCGAAACGGGCGATATCCTCCGGCTGGACAATCTGGGCATGCTCGATGCGAAAGCGGCGGCCCGGCCGCGCATTCTCATTAATCGCCTTCTCATATACATCCAGCACCTGCCGGTTGGCCGCATCCCCGATAGCATGGATGCCCACCTGCCAGCCTTTTTCGTCGGCTTTTCTCACCATTTCCAGAAGTTCATCCTCGCTGTGCTGGGGCAGCCCCACATTATCTTTATCATTTTTATAGGGGGACAGCATATATGCGGAGCCGGAACCCAGGGAACCGTCGGCAAACATTTTGATCAGGTTGGCGCTCAGCAATCTCTCATTGATCCGGAAGCGGTCGAAATGCTCCCGCAGGGAATCCAGGCTAGGCTTGTAATTCACCCAGAAATGAATCCGCAGGGTCAACTGCCGGTCCTGCAGGATCCCCACGTAAATGTCAAAAATATCTTCCGGGGAGTTATCGGTCACGGAGGTGATGCCCAGTGAATTGGCATAATGAATGGCAGATTTCAGCATATCGGTTTTCTGGATGGAAGTGGGAGCAGGCACGATGTTAGTCAGAATTGAAAACGCGCCGTCCAGCAGAATGCCGGTCGGCTGATTGGAATGGGGATAACGCATAATCTTCCCCCCTTCGGGATCGGGTGTCCAGGCATTATAACGCAGCATTTTGAGCACCATGCTGTTGACCCAGGCCGCATGCCCGTCCACCCGCGTCAGGAACACCGGATTGTTCGGGCTGACCCTGTCCAGGTCCCGCCAGGTGGGAAGTCTTTTATCAGGCCACAGTTCATGGTCCCATCCCCTGCCGACAATCCACTGACCCGGCTCTTTCTCTTTCACAGCGGCCCGGATTCGCTCCAGGACTTCGGCCTTGCTGCGGGTGCCCACCAGGTTGATCTCACTCTGTAAATGCGCCCCGCCCCAGAAATGCAAATGGGCGTCGTGGAAACCCGGCAATACCAGCTTTCCTTTTAAATCGATGACATTGGTTGAGTCTGACACCCATTTTTTGATTTGTGAAGATTTCCCGGCGGCGCGGATAATCCCGTTTTTCACAGCCAGTCCTTCCACAAAATTGGAAGTGTTTTTTGCGGTGAAAATTTTTCCATTCAGGAAAACCAGATCGGCTTTTTTATGCCGACTACAACCGTTCATCATAACAAGCGCTGCTGAAAGAACAATCAACAGCGGAACAATTCTCTTCACCATGCGACTAAAATTCCAGTATTCCAAAATATGACTCCTGTTTAAATTGGCACCACAAACAGATAAATTCCCGGGTCTCTCATTCCTGAAAAATAAAGCATATTCTCAGTGAAAAAGTCAAGCTAATTTTATAAAGTGCGGGCTGGCCGGTTTTCTGATTCTCCGGGCGGGAATTTCTTTCATTCGCGGGGATGTCAGAATAACATGCAGATTAACTATAAATAACATCGCCCCGCCAAATTTTGACAGGGCGATGATCTTCCTCAACCCAAATCTGTTACTTTACAGCATCAGAGCAAATGGGAAATCCCGCTTTCAGTTGTGCAGCTTTAATTGGATTTATCCGTTTCATCAGCAACCGCTTCGAACG
>JARRQT010000317.1:1966-5461 GCA_037381445.1 Calditrichia bacterium | reverse complement strand
ATATTTTCCTCAACCGTTCCATTTTCTTTTATTTTTTTCCAAATCCATCCGCGAATATATAAAAAGCTCTTGTATAGTACATCATTAAAAATAAAAAGACGAACTTTGCATTTTCAATGGGAAACCGCCACTTCATATATGGGCAGGACCAGAAAATATTAAATTATAAAGACAACTTTTTATCAGTCTTCTCAACAACGTAGCCATTCTTATTTTTTTCTATCAACGCGCCGCATTGTAGTTCCGCAAATCGGGATAAATCATTTTTACCATAATTTCCAGGGAATCGTCCGGGAAATCATCGGGCAGAGGCCGAAACGGGAACATGCTCTGCATGGCGTTCACCGAACTCTCTTCCAGCGAAGGATGTCCCACATGCTTCAGCACCGCGAAATCGAGCAGCGTACCATCGCGACTGATTTTAAGCCGCACGATAGTATAGCCGTGGATCAATCCCAGTTCCGAATAGGCAGGCGGTGGAAACCAGAGCCGCATCAGTTTGTGCTTGAACGCCAGCCAGTACGGCGCCCACTCCCATGCATAGGTGCTCAGGCTGAAATCGCCCACCAGGTCAGCATTAAAGCCCTCCGGACGCTGATCGGTTTCACCCTTTTCCTCTTTGGGCTTATCGGCTTCTTTGGTCTGCTGGTCCTGTGTATCGGCCAGATCGGACTTTTTGAACTGCTTCGAAGTGCGGTAAGCCAAAAGCGCATTTTCCACCGCCTTCTGCAGTTGGGGATCGGGTTCCTGCTTGGCAGGTGCTTTTTCCACCTCGTTTTTTTCGACCTCTTCCCCGGGAACAGCACGCAGCTCACCCGGTTTGATGACCGGCGCCTGCGACAGCGAGGACTGGGTGGAAAGCATATCCGTGTCTTTCGGTTTCGTTCCCGAGGCATTGGGATTTTCCACCAGTTCATAGAATTTCTGCGGCATTTGCTGCTCAGGCTGTTTGGGCGGCTGATCGAAAACAAGCTCTATGGGCTGTGGATTTTTCTGTTGTTCAACGGCCGTTGATCCCAGCAAATATTCCTTATTCACCAGAATAAATCCCACCACATGTAAAAGAACGGACACCAGAAGCGCGATATAAAAAATTTTATGGTTTTTTCGATTCATTAACGTATTGGTTGAATATCAAACCTTTCAAAAATTCACTGTTTATACACCGGTTGGTTTCAATAGTTCTTGGTTTCAAAAAGATTTTAAAGCGTCCTCAACTGTCGGATAAAATTCAAACACATGGGATAACTGAGCAATGCGGATCATGGTTTGCACATGGGGATTCTCGGAAACAAACACGACGTTACCGCCCGCATTATTTGCCTGCCGTTTCCCAAACAGCAGGGCGCCCAAACCGGAACTATCCATCTCTTTTACATTTAGCATGTCCAGCACAATCTGTTTATTGCCGTCAGCAATTTCCAAAAACAGCTTCTCTTTCAAGGAAGCGGAGTTGTTATGCGTTACTTCTCGGTCCGTTATAGTAAAGACGATAATGTCATCTTGTTTCCGGATTGAAGTTTGGATTTCCATAATTATCCTTTATGTTTTATTTTACAGTAAAATAAAGAATATCTCCAAAAATGTCAAAATTTAAATTGAGATATTTCTGTTGGTATAAAAATTTGCAAACTGTAGTTGCATCGCCACAGGACAGTTTCGTTTTAAATTTTCTCCTTGAATACGCAGGGCATATTCCCTATTTTTTCTTGTTTTATAAGAGATGAGAATAACGTATAAACCAGGCAACCGATGGCTGACGGGATCAAAATTGTAACCAACAACAAGAAAGCGTTTCACGATTATGAAATTCTGGAAAGAATAGAAGCGGGGATCGTTCTGACCGGTACGGAGGTGAAATCGCTGCGGGATGGACGCTGCAACCTGCGGGACAGCTACGCCCGCGTCCGGGACGGGGAAGTCTGGCTGGTGGGGATGCACATCAGTCCCTATTCCCACGCGGGATATTCAACCCACGACCCGGAACGTGAACGCAAGCTTCTGCTTCACAAAGATGAAATCAAAAAGATCCACCGCAAAGTGCTGGAAAAAGGCGTCACGCTCATTCCACTGAAAGTATATTTTAAGGCGGGGAAAGCCAAAGTTGAGATCGGATTGGCCGCCGGCAAACGGAAATATGACAAGCGCCAGGATATCGCTCGACGTGAACAGCAGCGCGAGATCAAACGCGAGGAAAAGAAATACAGGATAAAATAGGAGTTTATTTGCATGGCTGGAAAATTTCTTCCTGTTGAGGAACAGTTGAAAATCATTTCCCGGGGAACGGTGGATCTGCTTCCCCTCAATGAGCTAAAAATCAAGCTGGAGCGCAGCTACGAGAGTGGAAAACCGCTGCGCATCAAACAGGGTTTCGATCCCACGGCTCCGGACATCCACCTGGGACACACGGTGGGCATCCGGAAACTCCGGCAGTTTCAGGACCTGGGACATCAGGTGGTGGTTATCATCGGCGATTACACCGGCATGGTCGGCGATCCCAGCGAGAAGAATTCCACCCGGCCGCGCCTGACCCACGAGGATGTTATCGCCAATGCCAGGACATATGAAAAACAGTTTTTCAAAATTCTGGATCCCGACAAAACAGAAGTGCGTTTTAACGGGGAATGGTTCAGCCAGATGAGTTTCGCGGAGATCATGAACCTGGCTTCCAAATTCACAGTGGCCAGGATGCTGGAGCGCGACGATTTTTCCAAACGTTATGCCGCCCAGCAGCCCATCAGCATCCACGAGTTTTTTTATCCGCTGATGCAGGGTTACGATTCCGTAATGATCCAGGCTGACGTTGAAATCGGCGCCACCGAACAGAAATTCAACCTGGTCATCGGCCGCCAGATACAGAAGGAATTTGGGCAGGAATCGCAGATTGTGCTGACCCTCCCGGTGCTGGAAGGAATCGACGGTGTGCAGCGCATGAGCAAATCGCTGGGCAACTATATCGGCATCGATGAAGTGCCGGAAGAAATTTTCGGCAAAACTATGCGCATCCCGGATAATCTGATTTACTCTTATTTTGAACTGGTCAGCGATGTGGATCTGAAGGAACTGGCCGGAATCGGGGAACAACTGGAAGACGAGTCGGTCAACCCTGTGGTTCTTAAACGCTATCTGGCGCGGACGCTGGTGAGGATGTATCATGGCGAGGAGGCCTCCAACCGGGCAGAGGCACATTTCGATCTGGTTCATAAGCAGAAGGAAGTACCGGAAGACATTCCCGAATTCCGGCTGACCGAACAGCCCAAACGTTTGATCGATCTGATGGTGGAAGCCAGGCTGGTTAACGGGAAAGGCGAAGCCCGCCGTCTGATCCGCCAGGGCGGGGTTAAGATCAATGATGAAACGGTTTCTGACGAATTGCTGGAAATCCGGGTGGACGGAGAAACAGTGCTGAAGGTCGGAAAACGGAAATTCCTGAAACTGCTTTCCTGAGACATCAGACTGAGCAATGATCATTTTAAAACCGCCATTCAAAGGCGG
>JARRQT010000317.1:0-1915 GCA_037381445.1 Calditrichia bacterium | reverse complement strand
CCGCGGATACCTCCAGGCCGAATACTCCACCGGTCAGCAGGGAAGGACCCTCCAGCTCAATCCTGAACAAACCAAGATTGGAGGGGAGGCCGCTTACAGTGGTTCCGAGCAGCGCCGACAGACTGAAATTCCAGCCGGCATGAAAGCCGATGGCCGTCCACAGCGAGCCCGTTCGGTAATACAGCGCAATCAGCAAGAATCCGATCAGCATACCCGCCAGCATGATGCGGATTCCGATGCTAAAAGTGGCATGCTTCAGGTTGAGGATATGGGCGGCTCCAAAAATCAGGCCGCTGAGAACAGAGGCCGGAATCCATCCCCATTTGGCCGCCCATTCCCGCGTCAATACGCCCCGGAAATAGAACTCCTCCATCACCCCGATCAGCGTCATGAACAGGAAATATCCCACCAGCGATTCCGCTATCTGCCCGATATCAAATCGCCCGGGGTAGCCGGTCACATTCACGGTGCCCCAAATGGCCAGTATAAGAATGATGATCACCGGCAGGCCAATCCCAATCACGGTGCCATACCCGAATAATCGGAAGTTAAATGACATGCCGATCCAGGAATTGCTGCGCCGCCACAAAAACCGGATAATCAGCAGAGACGTATAATCTGCATGATGATGAACAGCCCCAGGCCCCAGAAAAAGATTAAAACAGGATTTCTTGGTTTGCCACCGGAAAGCTCCATAATCACCTCCGTTTGTTAGTCGAAAAGCAGTATTGAATCGGATTCGATCATCAAATCCGTGCCGGCCCAATAGCTAATTGAAATATCTGCAGGAAAACGGCACTGAGCCGCCCGGTCCTCTCTTATGTTATTGAAAAAAATGGAATCAAACAATAGACAGATTTTTTGATTCTGCTGTCCGATGGCACAAAAAGAGCCAAATCGCGGAAGGGTCCGTCTTTCCCCGGAAAAACAAGCGCTGCGGAGAAGATGAAATTTTTTGTTTACTCGCCGCCCCGATACCATACCGAGGAAAACGCATCGCTTTTCAATTCTTTCCTTTCCAGGGACACTTCCAGCCCCGGCCTCAGTCTGCCCGGATTCCACCAGACCTTGCTCTCATTCTGCCCGGAAAGCGATTTGTCAGGAAGCCCGCATTTCTGCAAAGCATTTTTAATCCCCTCCACAGAAGTGTAAAAATCAACTTTGACCTGGTAAATGTATCCCAGGGACTGTGAAGTGGAATCCTGATTTCGGATATACAAAGTGACGCCGTGCTGCACTTCCTGGGTGCTCCGCTGCGTTACATTATAGACAACTTCCTCGTGGCTTCCCAGACCGATGTGGCTGAAGAACAGTTCATACCCGGCTGGTGATTTTTTTACGATTTTCCCGGGAGAATGGAAAAACTTTTTGAAGTACTGAACAGCGTAAAACGCCTGATAGGTGCTGTCGAAATAGATGCCCGGCCGGTAAAGATTGATGCGCTTGAGGCCGATGGAAGGGGCCCACACATAACCGGAATCAATATAAAAGCTGTGAAACTTAATCCAGTTCCCAACCCGTTCCTGGGGATAAATCACTTCGTTTCGATATAATTTTTCGAAAATGCGGCCGTTGGGAAATTTGCGCACATTTTCGCTGTCCGCCTGGACAACGACGGAATCAGGCAAAGACATTAAAGAAGGCTGGGGTTCAGTTACCGGTATTTTTGCCGCTTCTTTCTTTGTGACGCGGGGCTGGCAGGAGAACAAAGCAATCAAGCCGGCCAGAAAGAGTAACCATAGGAATCTGCTCATTATGAAGAATCTCCTCAAAAATCAAATGCAAAAGATAATACGCACGAGAAGAGCACACAAACTTTTATTCTATTAACCCGGCTTCCGCCTCCGGGTTCCTGCGGAAGAACAGCAGACAGTCAAGAGAATCATCGATTCCTGGCCATGATCAGCGGACCAGA